>NZ_JBXAOE010000008.1:0-302232 GCF_058802485.1 Cupriavidus sp. GW822-FHT02D05
CAGCATCATCTCGGGCTCCATCGCCAGCGTGGTGGCGATCTCGAGCGCGCGCTTGCGGCCGTACGGCAGGTTGACCGTCACCGTCTGCGCCACATCGGTCAGCCCGACCTGCTCCAGCAGTTCCATGCCGCGCGCGTTCAGCGCGTCGAGCGTGGTTTCGCTGCGCCAGAAATGATAGGAGGTGCCAAGTTGCCGCTGCAGCCCGATGCGCACGTTCTCCAGCACCGTCAGGTGCGGGAACACGGCTGAGATCTGAAACGACCGGATCACCCCGCGCCGGGCGATCTGCGCCGGCTTTTCGCGGGTGATGTCGATGCCGTTGAACAGGATCGTGCCCGTGGTCGGCTCGAGGAACTTGGTCAGCAGGTTGAAGCAGGTGGTCTTGCCGGCGCCGTTGGGGCCGATCAAGGCATGGATGGAGCCGCGCCGCACCTTGAGGTTGACGTCGCTTACCGCGGTGAACCCCTTGAATTCCTTGGTGAGGTTCCGCGTTTCCAGGATCGTTTCTTGCTGATTCATGGTCTCCTGCCCGCCCTCTTGCAGCGGCGCCGGCTTCTGGTCGGCACCGCCAAATGGTCAGAACTGTGGTGCCAGTCGCACCACCACCGCACAGGTCGCGCCAATCCAGTTGCGCTCCCCGTGGCTGTTGCGGCTCTCGCGCCGCTTGTATTTGCTTGTATTTATTTGCTGCCTGTATTGCTGCCTGGATGTCCGCCGTGCGCGCCCGTCCCGGAACGCGCGACGCGCCCTTGTGGGGGCGCGCCAATGTGAGCGGTGCTGCACGGCATCTCGGCGTCTATTGTGTGCGTCTGCTGCGTCGCAAAACATCCGGGTTTGCACTGATTATGAAACATGAACCAGATGTCAGGTTGGTGTCAGGTTTGCCGCGCGTTTGCCGCGCGTTCGCGACAAGCGGCGTACTCAGGCCTGGGTTGTGGCCCCCGCTTTGCTGGCCAGCGAAGCTCCCGCCGGGGAAACAGCGCCGTGCGCACCCCCTTGCGCCACGCCGCTCGCGCGCCGGCGCCGGTCCTCGCGGATCATGTCGCTGGCGCGCTCCGCGATCATGATGGTCGGGGAGTTGGTGTTGCCCGAGGTGATCAGCGGCATGATCGATGCATCGACCACGCGCAAGCCATCGATGCCAATCACGCGCAGGCGCTGGTCCACCACGGCCTGCGGGTCATCGGGTCGGCCCATGCGGCAGGTGCCCACCGGATGGAAGATGGTGGTGCCGATCTCGCTCGCCGCCTGGGCCAGTTGCTCGTCGGTCTCGAACGCCGCGCCCGGCAGCCATTCCTGCGGCTTGTAGGGCGCGAGCGCGGGCGAGGCCACGATGCGCCGCGTCAGCCTCAGCGAATCCGCCGCGACCTTGCGGTCCGCGTCGGTCGTCAAATAGTTGGGCGCGATCACCGGCGCGTGGCGGAAATCCGGATCGGCGATGTGCACACTGCCGCGCGAGGTCGGGCGCAGGTTGCACACGCTGGCGGTGAACGCATTGAAGCGATGCAACGGATCGCCGAACTTGTCGAGCGATAGCGGCTGCACGTGGTACTCGAGGTTGGGCCGCGCATACGATGCATCCGAGCGCGCGAAGGCACCGAGCTGCGACGGCGCCATGCTCATCGGGCCGCTCTGGTTGACCGCGTACTGCAGGCCGATGCCAAGCTTGCCCCACCAGCTGCCCGCGCGCGTGTTGAGCGTGCGCACGCCCTCCACCTTGACCACGCTGCGCAGCTGCAAGTGGTCCTGCAGGTTTTCGCCCACGCCGGGCAACGCATGGCGCACCGCGATGCCCGCCGCCTGCAGCCGCTCGGGCTGGCCGATGCCGGACAGCTCCAGCAACTGCGGCGTATTGACCGCGCCCGCTGCCAGGATGACCTCCTCGCGCGCTGCCGCCGTGAATGGCTTGCCGCCGCCGAGATAGTCCACGCCGGTGCAGCGGCGTCCCTCGAACGTCAGCGCGCTCACCTGGGCGCCGGTGACGATCGTCAGGTTCGGCCGTTCCGCCGCGCGGCGCAGAAACGCCTTCGCGGTATTCCAGCGAATGCCGCGGCGCTGGTTGACCTCGAAATAGCCCACGCCAAAGTTGTCGCCGCGATTGAAGTCATCGGTACGCGGGATGCCGGCCTGCTCGGCGGCATCGATAAAGCGCTCCAGGATGTCCCAGCGCAAGCGCTGCCCTTCCACCCGCCATTCGCCACCTGCGCCGTGGAATTCGTCGCCGCCGCGATGATGGTCCTCGCTGCGCTTGAACAGCGGCAGCACATTGTCCCAGCGCCAGCCGTCGTCGCCCGTCAGGCGCGCCCAGTCGTCATAGTCTTCGCGCTGCCCACGCATGTAGATCATGCCGTTGATCGAGGACGAGCCACCCAGCACGCGGCCGCGCGGGTAGCCCAGCGAGCGGCCGCCCAGGCCGGCTTGCGCCACGGTGCGGTACATCCAGTCGGTGCGCGGGTTGCCGATGCAATACAGGTAGCCCACCGGGATGTGAATCCAGTGGTAGTCGTCGCGCCCGCCGGCTTCCAGCAGCAGCACGCTCACCTCAGGGTCCTGGGTCAGGCGGTTGGCCAGCACGCAGCCGGCCGATCCGGCGCCGACGATGATGTAGTCGTATGTCTCCATGCTTTCTCTTGTCAGGCCTTGCGCCACGTTTGGAAAGGTTGATGATGAGCCCGCGCGGGAATATCCCGCCAGGATGGCAAATGCGTGCGTCCATACGCGGCATGCCGAACTTGGGCCATGGCTGCGCGCAATGGTTCAGGTGATGGCAGCCAGGGACACATCATGCGCGCTCACGCCGCCTGCGGCTGCAGATGCTTGCGCAGCCAGCCGGTGAGCGCGGCCAGTACCTCGCCGCGCAGCGGCTGTGCCTCGTTGAAGATCTCGTGGTAGCCGGTGTCGAACCAGAGCGCGTCGCGCAGGTCGGGCGGCGCGTTGTCGAAGAAGCGGCGGCTGCCGGCCGGATCGACGATGCGATCGTCGCCCGCCACCAGCATCAGCATGGGTGCTTCCAGCAGGGGCGCGTCGGTTTGCGCCTGCGCCATGCCGCGCACAAAAGTCTCCAGCACGCCAGCGCTGATGGTGCCCTGCACCAGCGGATCGGCGCGATACTGCGCCACCACCGCGGCGTCGTGCGACAGGTAGCGCGCATCGATCGGGTTGGGCACGCGCAGGCGCGGCACCAGCGTCAGCAGCATACGGTGCAGGGCCAGCATCGGGGCGGACAGCCTCAAGGCCAGCGCCGGCGATGACAGCACGAGCGCGCGGATGGGCCGCACGCGCGCGGTGGCGAAGCACGCGGCCACCAGCCCGCCCATGCTGTGCCCCAGCAGGAACGGCAGCTCCTGCCACTGGCCCACCGCGGCGTCGTGGATTTCGGTGAGGTCTTCGACGAACACATCCGGATGCTCCGCCACCATGCGCGGACCGCCGCTGGCGCCATGGCCGCGCTGGTCGTAGGCGCGCACACGCAAGCCCAGGCCGCACAACAGCTCCGCCACGTGCTGGTAGCGCCCGCAATGCTCGGCCAGGCCGTGCACCAGCAATAGCGAACCGGCAGGTTCCGGGAACAGCTCGGGATCGGGCTGCCAGGTGCGCAGGAACAGTTCCGTGCCGTCGCGCATGCGCTGGCGGCTTTCGATGGGGGTGACGGGCCGCGCGGGGGCCGCCGCGGCAGGGCCGGCGCCATCGGCGCCGACGTCGGCCGGCTCGGCGCAAGCAGCGGTACTCGGTCGATCCATTCGGTTGATCTCCATCTGTGTTCCGCTACGATGCCGCCAGCCTTCCCTGACTAGGAGGCCGCGGTGCTGTCCTCGCCGTGACGATGGCAGGCCGGCACCGCGCCATCGTTGTTGCCGCCCGCATCCGCTTGCTCCGCCGCCAGGCCGAATCCTGCCTGCGCCATATCGGCCAGGATCGGGCAGTCGGGCCGCGCATCGCCGCTGCAGGCCTCGGCCAGCTGGCGCAGCGTGTCGCGCATGGCGGCAAGTTCGGCAATGCGCTGCTCCAGGTCCGCCACGTGGCGCAAGGTAAGCGCCTTGACGTCGGCGCTGGCCCGCGCGCGGTCGTGCCACAGCGACAGCAGCCCGCGTATCTCGTCCAGCGAGAACCCGAGATTACGGGCACGCCGCACGAAGCGCAAGGTGTGCACCGCGCGCTCGTCGTAGCGGCGGTAGCCGCCCTCGCTGCGCGGCGGTGGCGCCAGCAGGCCGATGGACTCGTAGTGCCGGATCATCTTCGCGGAGACGCCGGAAGCCTGTGCCGCTTCGCCGATATTCTTGCCGACATTCATGCTTGCTCTCCCGCCGGCTTCCAGCGCCGCAGCAGCAGCGCATTGCCGACCACGCTCACGCTGGAGAATGCCATGGCCGCGCCGGCCACTACCGGGTTGAGCAGGCCGGCCGCCGCCAGCGGGATGCCGATCACATTGTAGAAGAAGGCCCAGAACAGGTTCTCGCGAATCTTGCGCACGGTGCGGTGCGAAATCGCCAGTGCGTCGGCCACCAGCGCCGGGTCCCCGCGCATCAGCGTGATGCCGGCGGCATGCATGGCCACATCGGTGCCGGTCGACATGGCGATGCCGACATCCGCCGCGGCCAGGGCCGGCGCATCGTTGATGCCGTCGCCAACCATGGCCACCACGGTGCCGCCCGCCTTGAGCCCGTTCACGCGCTCGGCCTTGTCGGCCGGCAGTACTTCCGCCTGCACCTCGTCCAGCCCCAGCGTCTGGGCCACGCGCGCGGCGGCGCCCCGGTTGTCGCCGGACAGCATCACCGTGCGCACGCCGGCGGCGCGCAGCCGCTCGATCGCGCGCCGCGCGCCAGGCTTGATGGCGTCGCCAAAGGCAACCAGCCCCACCACGCGGTTTTGCGCGGGCGACGCATCCCGCGCCGCGCCCGTCTCGATCAGCCAGGACACGGTGCGGCCCGCTTGCTGCAGTGCCTGCGCCTGCGCTTCGAGCGTACCCGCCGCTGCGCCCAGCGAGGCACGCAGGCGCTCGCTGCCAAGCTGCAATGCCACGCCATCGACCTTGCCGGACAAGCCCATGCCGGGCAATGCACGCACATCGGTAGCCGTCGGCGCGTGGATGCCGCGCGCGCGGGCCGCTGCCAGCACCGCGTGCGCCAGCGGATGCTCGCTGCCGGCCTGCAGCGCGGCCAGACGCGCCAGCAAGCGTGGCTCTGCATCGTCATCGTCACCGGCACCTGCCGGCACCGCCAGCGCCACCACTTCCGGCTTACCCACCGTGAGCGTGCCAGTCTTGTCGAAGGCCACCACCTTGACCCGGTGCGCCACTTCCAGCGCCTCGGCGTCCTTGATCAGGATGCCGGCGCGCGCACCCGCGCCCGTGCCCGCCATGATCGCGGTCGGCGTGGCCAGGCCGAGCGCACACGGGCAGGCGATCACCAGCACCGCCACCGCGTTCAGCAAGGCTGCCTCCCAGTTGCCGCCGAACAGGCCCCAGCCTAGCAGCGTGACCAGCGCGATGCCCAGTACCACCGGCACGAACACCGAACTCACGCGGTCGACCATGCGCTGGATTGGCGCCTTGGCCGCTTGCGCGTGCTCGACCATGCGGATGATGCGCGCCAGCACCGTCTCCGCGCCCACCGCCACCGTGCGCGCCACCAGGCGGCCTTCGTAGTTGATGGCGCCGCCGGTCAGCAGCGCGCCGGGTGCCTTCGGTACCGGCAGGCTCTCGCCGGTCAGCATGGATTCGTCCGCATGGCTGCTGCCTTCGATCACCTTGGCATCCACGGGCACGCGTGCGCCCGGCAGCACCACGATCTCATCGCCGACCCGCACCGAGCCCAGCGGCACGCTCATCTCCGCGCCGTCGCGGCGCACGATCGCGCTATCGGGGCGCAGCGCGGCCAGCGCGCGGATGGCGTCCGCCGTCTGGCGCTTGGCGCGGGTTTCCAGCCACTTGCCCAGGCGCACCAGCGTGATGACCACTGCCGCGCTCTCGAAGTACAGGTGCGGCATATCGTCCGCGCCACGCCACATCAGCCACAAGGACAAGCCATAAGCCGCCGAGGTGCCGAGTGCGACCAGCAGATCCATGTTGCCCGCGCCCGCGCGCACCGCCTTGAAGCCAGCCTTGTAGAAACGCCAGCCAAACACGAACTGCACCGGCGTGGCCAGCAGCCACTGCACCCAGGCCGGCAGCATCCAGTGCACGCCGAACCATTCGGCCACCATGGGCGCCACCAGCGGCAACGATAGCGCCGCCGAGATCGCCACCGGCCATGGCCCAGACCAGAAGCCTTCGCCAGGCACCGCCCCAGCCGGCAATTCGCCGGTGACCGGCACCGCGCCATAACCGGCGCGCGCCACCGCAGCGGCCAGCGCATCGGCATCCACGGCACCACGCAGCACGGTCACCTCAGCCTGCTCCGTCGCCAGGTTGACCTGCGCATCCACCACGCCGGCCACGGCCTTCAGCGCACGCTCGACGCGGGCCACGCAGGAAGCGCACGTCATGTCGCTGATGGACAAGGTCATGGCCTGGTGCGGCACCTCGTAGCCGGCAGCCCTCACGGCCTCGGCGGCGGCCGGCAGCACGGCAGCGCTATCGGCCTGCAGCGTGGCTTCTTCGGTGGCGAGGTTGACGGCGACCTGGCGCACGCCAGGCACCTTGCCCAGCGCGGTCTCGACGCGCCGCACGCACGAGGCGCACGTCATGCCGCCGATCGGCAGCCGCCATTCGGAGGGCGGCGCGCCTGCTGCTGCGCCGGGTACGGGAAGGAGTTGGGTGTTAGCGGGCATGGCAGGGATCGGGTCCACAGTGATGACAACCACATCATGGACCTTACCATGTTGGGAAGGTCAAGCCCGCGTGCAAGCAACGCATTCATCACGTGCCGAACGCGAGAACGTCTGGAAAAGGCCTTGCGCTTCCCACGGTGGGAAGGTGCAAACTTCAGGGGTAGACCGAAGTCCGGCCCGGCCAGCGCAGCGACAGGTACGCTTTTTGGACGGCCGGATGCTCACCTTGATTCCTTACCCCAGGTACCAACAGGAGATTCCAGATGATCCAGTTCCAGGTTGAAGGCATGTCGTGCGGCCATTGCGTGGGCGCCATCACCCGCGCCGTGCAAGCACTCGATCCCGCCGCGAAGGTGTCGGCCGACATCCCCGCGCAGGCAGTCACGGTAGAAGCCACCGCCAGCGGCCAAGCGCTGCGCGAAGCCATCGAGGCTGCAGGCTATCCCGTCAAGGGCAGCACCCAGGCCGCGGGCTGAGCCAGAAGCGGCACAAAGCAAAACGGGCGCCAGCAATGGCGCCCGTTTTGTCGTCTGGCGAGCCGCTTAGAAGCGGTACCCGACGTTCAGGTAGGTCACGACCGGATCGATCTTGATCTTGGTATGCGACACCACGGTAGCATTGCCTGCCGCGCCCGCGTTCTGCGTGGTAAGCGTGGCCGTGCTGGATAGCGGCAGGTAGGACACCGACAGGCCAACGAACCAGTTATCGGTGATGGCGTAGTTCGCGCCGACATTGAACACCGGATTCCACGAGCTCTTGGCGCTCGCGGTCATCTTGGCGTTCGGACCAAACTCGGAGCGCACGAAAGTCTGGTTGTTGATGGTCTCGTCGGTGAACCACGTGTAGTTCACGCCAAGGCCCACGTAGGGGCGGAACTTGGTCTTCGCTTCCCCGAAGTAGTACTTCACCAATACCGCCGGGCTCCATTGCTTCACATTGCCCAGCGTGCCGTATTTGGCAAACGTGCCAGCGCCCTCTACATCGTGCTTCGGCGGAATTCCCGCCACAAATTCGCCTGCGATATTGTCGGTAAAGAAGTGCGTGAACGCGATGCCAAGCGTATCCGCGGACTTGATCTTGGCACTCGTGCCGGCTTCGGTCTGGTTGACGGGGAAGCCGCCGATGCTATCGACGACCAGCGCATCGGCCGAACTCGTCGGCATCACGCGGAACCAGCCCAGGCTGACAATATTGCTGCCGGCGCTCTGCGCTTGCGCGGCGCCAGCAATCAGCATGGCTACGCTGGCCAGCAGGATCTTCTTGGGGGACATGCCTCTTGCTCCTTATTAACTCTCTACCCGAGGCAGGCATTATCCCGTCTGGTGTGACCCGTCTGTTTCAAACGCTTAACACTTTTGTAGAAGCCCGCCCCTAAATCACGGGTTAACCATTAAAAAAGCGGGCAAACGAGCCAAATCGGTCGGCGAAACCGTATGCAATTTGCGACGCTCGCCGGACAAAAACCTACTGCACGGTATAGGCCTACTCGTGGCAAGGGAATTACGCTGTGCCGGCGCTCGCCAGCACGCACGCGGCCAGGTCCCACAGGGCGTAACCGACACTCTTGAAGACCAGCGGGCTGCCGCGGCGCGCGCGCAGTGCGTCCGCGACGAGGATCGCGTGCTCGAACGGCTGCACGGTGGACCAAGCGATGCCCGCCTGCAGCAGGTCGCCCGCCTCCTCCTCGATGCCGAACAAGGTGTCGGCCAGCAGCCGGCCGTGCGCCGAGGCCGCCTGGCAAAGCGCCGGCGGCAGCTCGCACATCTCCGGGCGGAACGCGCCCACCGCGGCGATGAAATGATCGTCGCGCCACAGCCCGCTATCCAGGTCCGGCAGCACCGGCACCAGGCTGGACGTCACCGTCACCACCATCGACACGCGCGGCAGGACCGTGCGCACGTCATCCACCGTCTGCGCCTCAACGCCCAGCGTGCGCGCATGCGCGGCGAGGGCTTCGGCCTTGGCGGCCGTGCGCGAATGCAGCCACACCCGGCGCGGCGAGAGGCCGGCGGCAAAGGCTTCCAGATGGGTCAGCGCCTGCACGCCAGCACCGACGATCAACAGCTCGCCAGCGGGATCCGGCGCGAAGCTCTGCGCCGCCAGCAATGACACGGCGGCGGTGCGCCGGCCCGTCACGGTGGGCCCGTCCAGCAGCGCCAGCCGGCGTCCCGTATGGGCGTCGGCCACCACCACCTCGCCGAGGATATTGGGCAGGCCGCGTTGCGGATTGCCGGGGTGCACGGTGATGTTCTTGGTCATCACCAGCTCCCGGTTGCGCGCCGGCATCACCAGCAGCGTGCCTTCCCCGCCGGCGGGGTCCCCAACAGGCAACGCAATGCGCGGCGGCGCCATGGCCGTGCCCGCGCGCAGCTCGGCCAGCATGGCGGCAATGGCGCCGGCCAGCGCGGGGTAAGGCAGGCGGGCCGCGGTCTGGGCGGCGTCTAGCAGGGCAACGGACATGACGGGTGACTCCGGAGGCGGTTCGCGATGCTGGATTATCGGCGAACTCGCCACCGGCCCCCCACGCTCCACAGGTTCAGCCGGTTCAGCGCGCCAGCAAGGACATCACCTGCCCCGGATAGCGCGTACCCGCTACTGCGTCTGCCGGGAACACGGCGTCGATGGCCGCCATGTCGGCCGCGTCCAGCACCACGTCCAGCGCGCCAAGGTTGTCGTCAAGGTTGGCCACGCGCCGCGTGCCGGGAATCGGCACCAGCATCTCGCCACGCGCCAGCACCCACGCCAGCGCCAGTTGCGCCGGGCTGCAGCCCTTGTCGCGCGCCAGCGCGTTCACTTTGTCGACCAGCGCCAGGTTGCGCGCGAAGTTCTCACCCATGAAACGCGGGCTGGAACGGCGGTAATCGTCCTGCGCGAAATCCTCAGGACTGCGGATGGCACCGGTCAGGAAGCCCCGGCCCAGCGGGCTGTACGGCACGAAGGCAATGCCGAGCCGCTGGCACGTAGCAAGAATGCTCTGGTCGCCACCCGCCTCCACGTCGCGCGTCCACAGCGAATACTCGCTTTGCAGCGCCGTGATGGGATGCACGGCATGCGCGCGCTCGATGGTCTGCGCGCCGGCCTCCGACAGTCCCAGCCAGCGTACCTTGCCCGCCTTCACCAGTTCCGCCATCGCGCCCACGGTTTCCTCGATGGGCACCTGCGGATCGACCCGGTGCTGGTAGTACAGGTCGATATGCTCCACCCCGAGCCGCTTGAGGCTGGCGTCGCAGCTGGCTCGCACATATTCGGGCCGGCCATCCACGCCGCGCGCCACCGGGTTGGCGGCGTCGCGCACGATGCCGAACTTGGTCGCAAGCACCACGCTGTCGCGGCGATCCGCGATGGCCCGGCCTACCAGGCTCTCGTTGGTGTACGGGCCATAAATATCAGCCGTATCGATAAAATTAACACCATTATCAATGGCGTAATTGATAGTGCGAATAGATTCGGCATCATCATGCGCGCCGTAGAACTCGCTCATGCCCATGCAGCCCAGGCCAAGCGGGAATACTTGTGGGCCATGCCGGCCCAGCTTGCGTAGTGCGGTCATGCGGAACTCCTTGGTTGAGGAACCTCGGCAGTATCGCCAAGGCCGGGGCGCGGAAACAGCCGGCTACGCTGCATGCGTCATGAAGCGCAGCTTCACAATCGGGCTACCCTCTTAAGCTGGACACCATGGGCGATGGGAAGGGCCATGGGCTCTCATCCCGGGTTCTCCCCGCGGGACAGGAAGTCAACCAGCACCCGCAGCTTAGGCAGCATGTGCCGGCTCGATGGCCACAGCATCCAGAAGGTGCCCTGCACCACGTTGAACGTGTCCAGCGCCGTCACCAGCCGCTGGTCGTGCAGCGCCTCCCGCGCCACGAAATCCGGCACGTAGCAAATGCCCAGGCCGCCGATCGCCGCGGCCAGCACGCCTTCGATGTTGTTCAAGGCGAACGTGCCCGGCAAACGCACTTCCTCGTCTTCGGCATCCTGCGTCAACACCCAATCCTGCAGTTTCCCGCTGGAGGGGAAACGATAGCGCAGGCAAACATGCTGCTCCAGGTCCTTCGGCCGCCTGGGCATGCCGCGCCGCGCAAAGTAGTCCGGCGCGGCGCACACCACCTGGCGAAAAGGCCGCAGGCGCCGCGCCATCAGCTGGGAATCCACCAACTCGCCGCTGCGGATCACCAGGTCGAAGCCCTCCTCCACCACGTCCACCATGCGGTCGCTGAAATCCAGGTCGAACTCGATCTCCGGATAGGCAGCGCAAAACGTGGCCAGCTCGGGCAGCAACAGGCGATAGCCGATCGCCGGGACGCTGATGCGCAGCCGGCCGCGCGGCGCCTCCTGCAGCCGCGACAACTCCAGTTCCGCGTCGTCGATTTCCTCGAGGATGCGGCGGCAGCGCTCGAAGAAAAGCGCGCCCTCTTCCGTCAGCCGGATCTGCCGCGTGCTGCGGTGAAACAGCCGGATGCCAAGCCTGGCCTCGAGCCGCATCACGCTCTTGCCGATGGCCGATGGCGAGACGCCGAGAAGCCGTCCCGCCGCGACGAAGCTCCGGGTCTGCGCCGCGCGCACAAAGGCGTACAGGCCACTAAGACTGTCCATGACGATCCATGACTATCTATACCGCTTCATTAGAGAATTTTTGTCCGCAAAACACGGAAATCCAGGTGCTTTAAGACGTATTAATGCCATCCTATCATTAGTCCACTTTCGCGATTGGCCACAGCCACGTGCTATCGGCGCCAGCAACGTGCGACGCCCGCCCCGCCCTCCAACCCGGACTCCCGATGCCCAAAGCTGCACCTGACGCCGCGCACACCACGGCGCAAAAACTATTGATCCTTGGCGCGGTCTGTCTCGCCGCGCTGGCCATGCCCCTGAGCTTCACCGGCCCGGCGGTGGCCTTGCCAGCGATCGCTGCCGATCTCGGCGGCAGCCCCATCGCGCTGAACTGGGTCACCAACGCCTTCATGCTGTGTTTTGGCAGTTGCCTGATGGCAGCCGGCGCGCTGGCCGACCGCTTCGGGCGCAAGCGCGTCTTCCTCGCCGGCATTGCCGGCTTTGCGCTTAGCTCGCTCGCCCTCACGGCAGCGCCCGACATCGCCTGGCTGGATGGCCTGCGCGCAGCGCAAGGGGTGGCTGGCGCCGCCGCCTTCGCCGGGGGCATGGCAGCGCTGGCGCAGGAGTTCGAGGGGCAGGCCGCCACCCGCGCGTTCAGCTTGCTGGGCACCACGTTCGGCGTGGGACTCGCTTTCGGGCCGGTGCTGGCGGGATGGCTGATCGAGCAAGCCAGCTGGCGCAGCGTCTTCCTGAGCGCGGCAGCGATCGCCATTTGCGCCGTGGTGCTGGGCGCGTGCTGCATGCGCGAGTCGCGCGACCCCGCCGCCAGCGGGCTCGACTGGCCAGGCGCGGGCACCTTTACCGGCGCGCTGAGCTTGTTCACCTATGCCGTGCTGCGCGCACCGGACAGCGGCTGGGGCAGCGTGCCGGTGGTCGTGCTGCTGGCCAGCGCCGCCGTGCTGATGCTGGCGTTCGTCATGATCGAGCAGCGCGTGCCTGCGCCTATGCTGGACCTGTCGCTGTTTCGCTATCCGCGCTTTGTCGGCGTGCAATTTCTGGCCGCCGCGCCCGCGTATTCGTACGTGGTGTTGCAAGTGCTGCTGCCGGTCCGCCTGATCGGCATCGAAGGCTACAGCGCGATCGAAGCCGGCCGCATGATGATTGCACTGTCCGCACCCATGCTGGTGGTGCCGCTGCTGGCCGGCCATCTGACCCGCTGGCTCTCGGCCGGCCTGATCTGCGGCCTGGGCTTGCTGGTGTGCGCCGGCGGCCTGCTATGGCTGGCCCAATGCGCACCGGGCCAGCCAAGCGCCAGGCTGGCGCTGCCCATGCTGGCGATTGGCCTTGGCATCAGCCTGCCCTGGGGCCTGATGGATGGCCTCGCCGTCAGCGTGGTACCCAAAGAGCGCGCGGGCATGGCCACCGGCATCTTCAGCACCACGCGGGTGGCGGGCGAAGGCATTGCCCTGGCCATCGTTGGCGCCATGCTTGCCGGGCTTGCCCAGTCCAGGCTGCACGCCATCGCCACTGCGCCCTCGGCCGCGCTGGCGCAAGCCGCGCACCGCCTCGCCATGGGCGACCTGCCCCGCGCCATGGCCCTGCTGCCGCAGGCGAGCGAGCAGGCACTGGTGCAAGGCTATGGCGATGCCTTCCGGCTCCTGCTGTATATCCTCGCAGCGATCACCGTTGCGTCGGCGGCATTGGTATTTGCCTTGCTCAGCCATTCACGGTTGCCGCATCTGTCAGTATCCGCGCCAGAAGCCTTGCGTTAGCGACGCGCCGCCGCATGCTTCGCGGCAAGGCGCGCCATGCTACTCTCGCCGCACCATGAAGCCTGACGTCTCCCTTGACCCCGACCTGCTGCCCGCCATGGCCGCCTTCGTCCGCGTGGCGCGCCTGGGCAGCTTCACCGCCGCCGCCGCCGCGCTGGCGGTCAGCCCATCGGCCATCTCGCAGACCATCCGCCAGCTTGAGCAGCGCCTGGGCGTACGCTTGCTGCAACGGACCACGCGCCGGGTCGGCCTGTCCGAAGCCGGCGCCGCGCTGCTGGCCCGCGTGGAGCCCGCGCTGACGGAGATCGGGGCTGCGGCCGACGACGCGCGCCAGCAGCGCGAAATGCCCGCCGGCACGTTGCGCATCACCACCTCATACTCGGCTGCGGCCACCGCGCTGCAACCGGTGCTGGTGGAGTTCATGCGGCTCTATCCGTCGATCTGCGTCGACGTGGCCGTCGACGACCGCTTTACCGACCTGATCGCGGAGGGCTTCGATGCAGGCCTGCGCCTGGGAGAAGCACTGCAGCGCGATATGGTGGCGATTCCCATCACCGGCCCGATGCGCATGGTGGTGGCCGGCACGCCGGACTACTTCGCGCGCCATGGCGAGCCCAAGCTGCCGCGCGACCTGCAGGCGCATGCCTGCCTGCACTACCGCTTCGGCCCCGCGGGCCAGGTCTATCGCTGGGAGTTCATGCACGCCGCGCGCCAGGCCACGGTCGATACCGGCGTCGCGCTGATCGCCAATGACAAGGCCCTGCTGCACCAGGCAGCGCTCGCCGGGCTCGGCCTGCTTTACGAGTTCGAGGCCTTGCTGCACGCGCCTCTCGCCTCGGGCCAGCTGGTCACGGTGCTGGACGACTGGCTGCCGCCGTTCGATGGCTTCTACCTCTACTACCCGGGCCGCCTGCTGATGCCGGCCAAGCTGCGCGTGTTCGTCGACTTCCTCAAGGCGCGCGCACCGCTCGCGCCAGCGTAATCAGCGGCGCGGCGCCTTGGCTACGGCGCCGCGCACTTCGATGCCGATACGGTCAACCACCTTGCCCGCGGCATCCAGCAACTCCACTTCGTGCCGGCCCGGCCAGGGCAGCCAGGAGAGCTGGCCGCCGCGCCCCAGCGGCTTGCCGTCGATGCGCCAGCTCACGCGTCGCGCGGTCTGTCCGCTGACGCCCTCGGCATGGAACCAGACGCGCTGCGCCGCCGGCGGGATATCGGGATCGAGCGCGAACACGGTGCCGTCGGCAGGGCTGGCGATGGCAGTGACGCGATCCTTGGTGGCACGCACGCTATCCGCGCTGGCAATGTTGACAACGCGCATGGCGGTACCCGCGAGGAAGACCTCATCGCGCGCGGGCTCGAGATCGTCGGCGAAGCGCAACGGCACACGCTCCACGCCGGCGGGCATGGCCGGCGCCACGCTCGGCACCGAGCGGTGCAGCGCCTCCATGATCTCGTGCCACACCGGCGCGGCGCCGGACACACCCGAGACCTCATGCATGCTTGCGCCGCTGGCGTTTCCCACCCACACGCCAACCGTGTAGCGCTGCGACCAGCCCACGCACCAGTTGTCGCGCATGTCCTTCGACGTGCCCGTCTTGACCGCGGTCCAGAAGCGCGTGGTCAGCGGGCTGTCCAGGCCAAACGTGCGCGCCCGCGCGTGGCGATCCGACAGCACGTCGGCAACCAGATAGCTTGCCGCAGGCGACATCACCGCGCGCACGGTCACTGGCGGTGCATCGGCGCGCAGCCGCACGCCCGCAAAACGCCCACCGTTGGCGAAGGCGCGATAGGCATTGGTAAGCGCGACCAGCGGCACATCGGCGCTGCCCAGCGCAAGGCTGTAGCCGTAGTAATCGCCGGCCTGCGCCAGCGGCAAGCCGAGCGCGGTCAGCCGCTGGTGAAAGCGATACGGCGTGACCATCACCAGCGTGCGCACCGCGGGCACGTTCAACGACGACGCCAGCGCGGCCCGCATGCTCACCCAGCCCGCATACTGCCGGTCATAGTTCTGCGGCACATAGAGGCCCCCGCCGCCGCCCGTGGGCAGGTTGACTGGCCGGTCGTCCAGCAACGACGCCGTGGTCAGCCGCCGCCCCTCCAGCGCCTGCTCATAGAGGAACGGCTTGAGCGTGGATCCGGCCTGGCGCGGCGCGGCCGCGTGGTCGACCTGCGCGGCCGCCGACAACGCGCCAGACGAACCCACATAGGCCAGCACGTCGCCACTCGCGTTGTCGATCACCACCACGGCGCCGTCTTCCACATTGCGCCCGGCAAGCTCGCGCAGATGTCGATCCAGGCTCGCCGTGGCGATGCGTTGCAGGCCGGCATCGAGCGTGGACGTGATGGTGGCAGGCACCGGGCCGGCGACGCGGGCTTGCGATACGAGCAAGCGCGCCAGATGCGGCGCGAGGTTCGGCGTGAGGTTCTGCGTCGATGCTGAGCCTGCGGTGCTGCCGCTGCTGCGCAGCAGCGCCAGTTGCGCGAAGCCGTCCAGCCCATCGCATGCCTTGGGCAATTGCTGCTCGCGCAGGATGCCGCACGCGCGCTGCGCCACCTGCGGCGCACGCGCGTTGGGCGCACGCACCAGCGCCACCGCCAGCGCCGCCTCGCGTGCGTCGAGGCCGCTCGGATACTTGCCGAACAGCGCCTGCGACAGCGCGGACAGGCCGACCAGCTCGCCACGAAACGGCACCAGGTTGAGATACGCCTCGAGGATCTGGTCCTTGCTCCAGTTGCGCTCCAGTGCCGTCGCACGCACGGCCTGCGCCATCTTCTGGCTCGCGCTGCGGCCGCCGTCGGCTCGCCGCAGGTCCTCGTCGAGCAAGCCGGCGAGCTGCATGGTCAGGGTGGAGGCGCCGCGTGTGCGCGTGTTCCACAGGTTGGCCCACGCGGCAGCGGCGACGCCCTGCCAGTCCACGCCGCTGTGCGCATAAAAGCGGCGGTCCTCCGACAGCACGATAGCGGTGCGCACCGCGGGCGATATCTCCGCCAGCGTGACCCAGTCGCCGCGGCGCGCACGGAAATCGTCGCGCACGCGGGACAGGGTTTCGCCATGACGGTCGAGCACCACCACATCCGCGCTGCGCCAGCTGGCGCGCACGCTGTCGAAGGACGCAAGCGCAAGCGCAAGCGCATGCGCGGGCGCACAGGCCACGCAGGCCATCACGGCTACCGCGCGCAGGCCCGCGTTCATTTGTCCCGCCCGGCCGCCACGCCGGCCACCAGCAGCACTTGTGCGGCCGCGTAGGTCCACCAGATGCCGAGCGCAAAGGTATCGAACGGCACGAGGAACCGGGCGGTGCCAAGCAAGCCGTCAGACACGGCGAAACACAGCGCACCGATTGCCGCCAGCGGCGTCGGCAGTTTCGCCAGCAACGCGGCGCAGGCCATCGCCGCGAGCGCGCCGACATAGACCGAGACCGGCACCGCCAACGTGCCCAGATTGGGCCAGAAGCGCGCGAGCATCACGCCGGCCGCGCCCACGACCACACCGCAAGCAATCAGGCGATGCGCGCGCCCGTCGCCCGCCATGGGCACGAACAAGCCGAGGTAAGCGAAGTGCGCGATCAGGAAAGCCCCAAGGCCGCCGATGAAGGAGAATGACAGCCACGGCATCGCCAACAGAAAGTCCCCCAGCGCGGAGAACAGCAGCGCCGCCATCAGCCAGCGCCGCTCGCGGCGCAAGGGATGGAAGTGCGCGGCGCGTACCAGCAGCAGCGCCATGGCAGTCTTCCACAAAGGCTGGAAGGCGATCTGCCCGTTCAACGGCGCGCCTGGCGGCGAGTCCATCGCGACGGTGACCAGCAGGCCGCCGTAGACCAGGCCGGCCATGGTGCCGGCCAGCCACCACTCGCGCACCCGCGCGGGCATCATCATTGCAAGCCAGCTCAAGGGCGTGCTCCTACGGTCAGTCTGGCATTGGGTTGCGCGCCGAATACATCCGGCGCGTACATCGCCTCGACCCGGGTGGGCGGCAAAGCGAACTCGCCGGCATTGTTCAGGCGCACGGTGTATTCCACCGTGGCACTGCCGCGCGGCATGTAGGCGTAATACTCACGGAAGGCCTGCGGCGTGCGCTCGGTGAACGCAGGCCATGCACCCTTGCGCCGCTCGCCGCGCGTGGCGATCTCCGAGTCGCGCCCGAGGCCGCTGCCGAGGATGGTGGCGCCGGCGGGCACCGGGTCGCTCACCACCACCCAGGTCATGTCGGCCTGCGCATCGATCTCCAGCTTCACGCGATACGTGTCGCCGCGCGACCACTTGCCGGCCACCGCCTGCTCCACCGCCGTCACGCTGCGCGTGATGCGGTAGCCCGCCGAGAGCGGCGCGGCCAGCGGCACCGCCGCCAGCGCGCGCACCGTGGCCCAGGGTTTGCCGGCGCCTTGCTGCACGGCCTGCAGCGTGGCGGACTCGCCCGCGCGTGGCCACGGCAGGCTGATGCTGCCGCTTGCCACGCCATCCACCTTCCCGGCGCGCGCCCAGTCGAAGCTGCGCGATGCATCGGGCACCCCCTCCAGCGTCACGCGCGTGGCGCCCGACACCGGCGTCTTCTCGAAGGCTTGCGCAAAGCGCGTGATCGCCAGCGAGCCCCAGGCGTTGGCCGTGGTCGTGCCCCAGGCGCCGCGCATCTGCCGGCCGAGCAAGCCGGTAGCGAGTTGCGCGCTTTCGTCCTTCCAGCCGGGCAGGTCGAGCGACAAGGCCAGCAGGCGCGCGGCGTTGAGATCGCCGCCGCTCATCAGCCACCACCAGTTGTCGTCGCGCTCGGTGGAAAACGCCAGCCGCGTGCCTTGCACGGTCAGCCGCGAGCGCAGGATCTGCTGCGCTTGCGCCAGGCGCTCGTCGCGCTGCGGGATATCCTGCACGCGCGACAGCACGGCAATCCAGTCGAGCAGCGCGGAGGTGGGCCACTGCGCCGGCAGGATCTGGATCGAACCCAGCATGCGCGCCTGCGCGTGCCCGCTGCGCGAGAGCGCCTCTAGCGCGGCCAGCTTGCGCACGTCCAGATCCTGCGTCGGTGCCCAGCGTTCGCGCTTGATGCGGCCTTCGATGAACGCGGCCAATCCGCTTTCCATGCGGGCCCGCGTTTCGTCGGGCAGGCGCAGCGGCAGCCCCGCGCGCACGGCTTCGTCGGACACCGCCAGCAGGTAGGCGGTCAGCACCTCGCTGCCGGCGTTGCCGTCGTTTTGCAGCGGGAAATACGAGGCCAGCCCGTCGTTGTCGAGATAGCCGGGCAGTTGCGTAGTCAGTGCATTCCACTGCGCCGCATCGCCCAGCCCGATCGCGCGCGAGGCACGCTGCTCCAGGCACGAGAACGGATAGTTGCGGAACCACTCGCGCACGCCCGGCATGCCGCCTGCCAGCGAGGCTTGCAGGTTCACCTGCAGGCCACCGCGAGGCTGGCCCGCGCCATCGGCCAGCGCGCCCTGCGGTGCGCGTACCGGCACCGACAGGTTTGGCGCGAGCTGCGCCAACGTGGCTTGCTGCACGGTGAGCGGCACCGCCGGCACCAGTTGCTGCGAGAGCTTGACGCGGTCGCTGGCGCCGCCCGTCTTGCCGGCCTCGGTCGCTTCCACCTCCCACTGCACCATGCCGTCCTGGGCCGACGAGCCCGCCGGCAACAGCGGCGCGGCCGCATCCCAGCCGACCTCGCGCGATTCGCCCGCGGGAAGCTCCACTGTCTGCGCGGCCAGCGCCTGCGGCTGCGCGGATTGTCCCGGCGGGCTCACACGCGCCACGGCCTGCACCGTCATCGCGCGCTGCGTGGTATTGCGCAGCGTAAACATGGCGCGATAGCGGTCTTCCTCGCGCACCAGCGGCGGCAGTCCCGAGATCAGCTGCAGGTCCTGCGTGGCAGCAATGGTGGCGCTGCCGTTGCCGAAGCGGCCCACGCCCAGGTCGGCCACGGCCACAATGCGGAATCGCGTGAGCGAATCGTTGAGCGGCACCGTCAGCGTGGCGCGCCCTTCGCTGTCGAGCTGCACGCGCGGATTCCACAGCAGCAAGGTATCGAACAGCTCGCGGGTCGGGCTCTTGCCGCCGCCGCCGCCCGCCGGCACGGCCTTGCGGCCATAGTGGCGCCGGCCGATGATTTCCATCTGCGCGGTGGCGGTCTCCACGCCATAGCTGCGCCGGCGCAGCATGGCGTCGAGCAGATCCCAGCTCGTGTTCGGCATCAGCTCCAGCAGGGCTTCATCCACCGCGGCAAGCGCGACTTCGCCATTGGCGGCAGGCTTGCCGTCGGGCAGCTTCACCTGCACCGCTACCTGCGCCTTTCCGCGCACGGGGTAGCTCGTCTTGTCGGGCGTCACCTTCACGTCGAGCTTGTAGCCCTCGTTGCCCACGCGGATCTCCGCCAGCCCGAGGCGGAATGCCGGCTTGGACAGGTCCACCAGCGCGCTCGGCGCGGCGTACTCGCGGCCCTCGCTGCGAAACGCCTGCCACCACTCGGTTGGCTGGCGCCAGCCCCAGGTGAAGAACGAATACCAGGGCACCTCGCGCAAGCGTCCACGCAACGCCAGCACCGACACATACACATTGGGGCCCCACTCCGGCCTTACCTTGACCCGCACCGTGGGATCGCGCCCGTTGAGCTCCACCACGCTGGTCTCCAGCACCCCCTCGCGCTCCACCGCCACCAGCGCGGTGGCGTGGCGGAACGGCATGCGCACCTGAAACACGGCGGTCTCGCCCGGCGCGTAGGCCTTCTTTTCGGGCAGCAGATCGATGCGGTCGTTGTTCTCGCCGCCGAACCACAGCTCGCCCTGGCGCGTCACCCAGACCGAGGTGGCGGCCTGCGATACACGTCCCGCGTTATCCCGAGCCTGCGCGATCAGTTCCACCTGGCCGGCCTCGGGCAGCGTCACGTCGCATTGCATGCGGCCTTGCGCATCCGTTCGGCCCTCGCACACGATGCCCAGGTCCTTGTTCTCGTTGCGGTTGTCGTAGCGATAGAAACCGCCCACCACGCGCTTGCGCACCGAGGTGGTGATGCGCACCTGCGCGCGCAGCGAGATCGGCACGTTGGCCTGCGGCCGCCCCTGCGGATCGAGCGCCACGGCATGCACGGGAAGCTTCTGCTTGACCGAGACCCAGCTCTCGGTGCGGATGCCTGCCACCACACCCGCCGGCCACATTGGCACGGTCTGGCGCAGCGTCTGGATCTCGCCATTGGGGTCGGCAAAGCCCGACTCCACCACCAGGTCCTTGGGTGCCTCGAGCCGCGGCATGTTCTTGAGGGTCAGCGTGCCGCCGCCGTTCTTGTCGAGCTTGAGCGGCAGCTTGTCGGCCACCAGCTTCTGCGCGTCGTCGCGCTGCGCATTGCCGTCCTCGCCCTCGTCCTCATCGCCGCTGCTGTCCTTTTGCGGCTTGCGCGGCGGGGCGAAGGCATAGCTGTCGTAGTCGGCAAAGCGCACGTACTTGTCGCGCAGCAGCGCCGACACCTGCACCGGCAAGCCTGCCGCGCCGCCACCCGACACGTAGTGCACTTCCAGGTTGAGCGGCACCTCGGGCGGCGCCACCAGCGCCCCGCCGCCGGCCTTGAGCGTGCCCGCCAGCACCGGCAGGCGGAAGGCCTCGACGCGGAAGCTGCCGCTGTCCAGCACACGGTCCTTCGCATCGCTGAACGACACCGTATAGACGCCCAGCTTCGCCGCCGCGGGAATCGCGAACGTGCTTTCGGCGCTGCGCCCACCGGTAGCAGTGCTGCGCCATTGCACCGGCTGCTCGTAAGTCTGGCCACTGCCTTCATGCTGGATGACCAGCTTCTCTGGCAAGGGATCGCCCGCGCCCGGCAATGCGAAGCCATTCGCAGTCTCGGTGCGGATCATGTGCTTCATCGACACGGTCTCGCCGGCACGCAGCAAGGTACGATCGAAGATGGTGTGGACGCGCACGTCCGGCACCGCGCTGGTGTCGGTCGGCACGTTGAAGCGCCAGCTCTCGATGCCCTGGTTCCAGTCGGACATCACGAAGGCCATGTCGGCCTGGCCGCGTGCCTGCGGATGGTCCGCGGCGATGCGTGCCGAAACGAAATAGCCGGACAGCCCGGTGTCGTCGCAACTGCGCTCGCGCACGTCGTCCAGGCCGTTGAAACTCGCCAGCCCGGCGGCATCGGTGCGGCCCGAGGCCAGCAGCTTGCCGCTGCAATCGCGCAGCGCCACCGCGGCGTTGGCCACCGGCTTGCCATCGTCGAGCGTAGTGACCCACGCCAGCGCGGTCATCTTGCCGGGGCCTCGCGCGAGCTTGGAATGCACGCCGAGGTTGGTCACCAGCGCGGCGGTGCGCACGTACATGGGCGCCGGCTTGCCGAGCAGCGCCTCGCCCAGCATCGGCGAAGCGATCTCCACCACATGAAAGCCGGCTTCGGGCAGGGGAATGCCGACCACCTCGAACGGGCGTGGCGCCTTGCCGCCCGGCTCAACCAGTTGCGGAATGGCGAGCTTGCGCGCACCGGCCACGCCATCGAGCAGCGAGATGGAGCGGGTCTCGATGGAAGGCGCATTGCGCGGGTTGTTGACCGCGGACGGCGAGCGGCCGGCGAGAATGGCATCAAGCTCGCCGCGCGTCCAGCTGCCTTCGTGCAGCCGGCGAACCAGCCCGTACCAGCGCAGTACCGCGCCATCGTCGTCCACCTTCAGGCGGCGTACCGTGCCGGCTTGCGCGCGCACGCCTTGCACCGGCAGGTCGGCCTCGACATTGCGCAGCGTCACCGGCAGCAGCGCCGGATAATCGGCCGCTGGCTTGCCCTTGGGCAGCTCGCCAAAACGCTCGAGCACGCCGAACGGCGCGGCCGAGAATTTCGCCAGCGGCGGCATCGCGGCCATGCCCACCTTGAGCGGGAAGAGCTCGGCATTGGACAGCACGCGGCCGCTGTCGTCCTTCAGGCCAGCGGGTACAGACAACGTGAACTCGGCCTTCTCGGCAAAGGGTGGCTTGAAGCTGACACTGCTGACGGGCGCGTCGCGCGCCGCTTCCGGCTCGAACTGCGGGGCGCGCGGGCCTTTCGGCGTATTGAGCAGGATATGCTCGGCGTCCTTGCGCGAGATCGGCGCGGAGAACGACAGCGAGATCGGCCGCAATGGCGTGCAGGGCGACTGCGCGCGCTCTCGCTCGCAGGTAAAGCTCGCGGTGAAGGGCTCGCGCACGGTGTAGTCGAAGCGCCGTTCGTCGCGCGTGGCCAGCCCCGAAGGCGTGGCGACGCCGCTGCCCAGCACCAGCTGCATGCGTGCGCCGGACGGCAGGCGCTGCTGGCAGGCCAGCAGGTGGACGGCATCCACCTCGTCGGCCTTCAGCTTCCAGTGCAGCGCGCCCAGCACGGCGTCGCGCTCCTTGCCGGCGACGAGACGCACGGGAATGCGCTCGCCCAGGCCTTGCGCCTGGCACCAGGTGGCGTTGCGCACCGAGTCGGCGGTGGCCGGGCCGTTGAAGCGCAGCGCAAAGACCTGGTCCTCTTCGATCTCACCGCCGCCGGGACGCGCGGAGACCACGGTGGGCCCGCCGGTCTCGAAGCGATACTCCGGCTTGCCGGTGTATGCCTTGCCGGCCTCGCTCTTGAGGCCGGCCACCATGCGCACCGTGCATTTGACGCCTGGCGGCAGGTCGCGCGCAAAATCGAATGCCCAGTTCTTCGCGTCGATCCAGCGTGCCTGTCCGGTGATCGCGCTGCCTTTGCAGGACACCGTGGCGGGCGGGCTCGCCTGCAGGTCGCCCAGCGGCACCATGGCTTCGTCGAAGCGGATCGCCACCTGCCGCACGCGAGCGACCTCGCCCTCCGGCGAGAAGCGGACCACCTGCGCTGCCTGGCCGGAGCCCGGCATCGTCGCCAACACTGCCTGCAGGCAGGCCGCGGCGGCCCACCAGTACCCACGTATCTCACGTCTCTCACGCTTGTCCATCCGCGCGACGATCTGCGTCATCCTGCCCCCTCCCGATTACGGCACCCGGCGAGGGTGACATGCGCCGATGGCAAGCGCAAGCCCGCGCGCGCTGCGAGCGGCCCGCCGGCTAGCGCAAATGCGACAGTGGCAACGGCCCGTCGCGCTTGAGCGCGGTCAGCACGATGTTGGAACGCACGCTTTCCACACCCGGCACGCGCATGAGCTTCTTCATCGTGAATTCAGCCAGCGTCGGCAGGTCGGGCACCATGATGCGCAGCAGGTAGTCGGCCTCGCCCGCCACGGAGTAGCACTCCTGCACTTCTTCCAGCAGCAGGATGTCCTCGCGGAAGCGCTCGACAATGGTGTCGCCGTGATGGGCCAGCTTGACGCTGGTGAACACCAGCACGCCAAGCCCGAGCGATGGCGGCGAGAGCACCACGCGGTAGCCGGTGATCACGCCGTCGGCCTCCAGCCGCGCGAGCCGACGCCCGATCTGGCTGGGTGAGAGATGAATGCGCTCGGCGAGCTGCTGGTGGGTGGAGCGGCCGTCGGTCTGCAACGCCGCCAGCAGCGCGAGGTCGAATGGGTCGAGATTGATCATGGTCATGTCGCTTCGGTCGCTTCGGTCGCTTCGGTCGCCTTGGACACGTTCGACGCGTTAGTCGAGTCGGAATCGCTTCTTGTTGTGCACCAGGCCTGCGGGTAGGAATGCTACCCCCGCCGCCGCCTGTCGGCACGCCGATTGTCACTGGCAGCGCACCCGCGCATATTTCCCGCAAACAATACCAAATTTTTGCGTACTTGATGCATCACCTGACGAAACCAAGCCGCTTTTGCGGGCCATTCGCGTCACCTCCTCGCTAAACTGTGCGGTAAATCTGCAGGAGATAAAACATCATGGACGCAATGGCTACCGCCACCCACGCTGGCGACGCCCAGGCCAGCTTTTCCGGCACCCTGACCGACAAGCTCAAGGAACAATTCGACGCCGGCCTGCTGTCCGGCCAGGAATTGCGCCCCGATTTCACCATCGCGCAGCCACTGGACCGCTATACGGACACCGACCACGCGGTGTGGGCCAAGCTCTATGACCGACAGGCCTCGATGCTGCGCGGCCGCGTCTGCGATGAGTTCCTGCAAGGCCTGTCCACGCTGGGCATGGGGCGCGACCGCGTGCCCAGCTTCGACCAGCTCAACGAAACCCTGATGCGCGCCACTGGCTGGCAGGTGGTGGCGGTGCCCGGCCTGGTGCCGGATGCCGTGTTCTTCGAGCACCTGGCCAACCGCCGCTTTCCCGCCAGCTGGTGGATGCGCAAGCCCGAGCAGCTCGATTACCTGCAGGAGCCCGACTGCTTCCACGATGTGTTCGGCCATGTGCCGCTGCTGATCAACCCGGTCTTTGCCAACTACATGGAGGCCTACGGCAAGGGCGGGCTCAAGGCCGCCTCGCTGGGCGCGCTCGACATGCTGGCGCGGCTGTACTGGTACACCGTGGAATTCGGCCTGATCCGCACGCCGGAAGGCCTGCGCATCTACGGCGCGGGCATCCTGTCGAGCCAGGGCGAATCGATCTACAGCCTGGACTCGGCCAGCCCCAACCGCATCGGCTTCGATGTGCGGCGCATCATGCGCACGCGCTACCGCATCGACACTTTCCAGAAGACGTACTTCGTGATCGACAGCTTCGATCAACTGTTCGACGCCACCCGCCCCGACTTTGCGCCGCTGTATGAGGAACTGCGCACACAGCCCACGCTGGGCGCGGGCGACGTGGGGCAATCCGACCTCGTGCTCCAGCGCGGCTCGCGCGAAGGCTGGGCCGACAGCGGCGACGTCTGACACGCGCTACCCTCGCTACCCGCGCGCGCCCTTTGTGAAACAATGACGGCGTGCCCGCTCCGCCTCCGCCTCAATGCACATCGCAAGGGCCGGGAGGCCGAGCCGGCGGGCCGGCATTGACCCTTGCCAACTTCCTTTTCGACCATCGAGCCCATCATGTCCCCTGCGCCTGTCGTGCCCCTAACGCTTGAAGAACGTGCACCGCTGCTGGCCAGCCTGCCCGGCTGGAGCACCGTCGATGACCGCGATGCGATCCACAAGCGCTTTACCTTTGCCGACTTCAACGCTGCCTTCGCCTTCATGACGCGCGTGGCGCTGGCCGCGGAAAAGGCCGACCACCATCCGGAGTGGTTCAACGTCTACAACCGGGTCGACGTCACCCTGTCCACCCATGACGCCAACGGCCTGACCCGGCGCGACACCGACCTGGCCGCCTTCATGGACCGCGCGGCTGCTTCGCTGGCGAAAGCCTGAGTACGCATGCGGCAAGGCGGGACACGCTGGAGACTGTAGGCAAACCGAAAGCTCGCTGGCGGTCGTGCGCTGTACAATCGGTGGCTGACCGTTTGTAACTTTCGTTACTCTCCCGATCCCTTTCCAGCCTCCCAGCCTGCCACCATGCGTATCCTTCTGATCGAGGACGACCGTCAGATCGCCAGTGGCGTCGAAGCCGGCTTGGCCCAAGCCGGCCATCAGGTGCGCGTGGTGCACGATGGCGTCTACGCCACCGAGCACCTGCTGCGCGAACAACACGACCTGGTGATCCTCGACCTGGGCCTGCCCGGCATCGACGGCATGACCCTGCTGGCGCGCTACCGCGCCCGCAACCGCACCACGCCGGTCATCATCCTGACCGCGCGCGACGAACTCGAAGACAAGCTCTCCGGCCTGAACGCCGGCGCCGACGACTACCTGGTCAAGCCCTTCGCCCTGCCCGAGCTGGAGGCGCGCGTGCGCGTCTTGCTGCGCCGCAGCCAGCACGGCGAGGCCGCGCCCGAGCGCGACGTGCGGCTCGGCCGGCTACGCCTGTCGGGCAACGACCGCCGCATGTTCATCGATGGCAAGCCGCTGGAGCTCTCGCCGCGCGAATTCGCCGTGCTGGAGCTGCTGCTGCAGCGCCAGGGCCGTGTGGTCAGCAAGGCGCAGCTGCAGGACCACCTCGCCACTTTCGCCCATCCCGCAGGGGAAGGCGGCGACACGGTCGGCGATACCGCCATCGAGGTCTACGTGCACCGCGTGCGCAAGAAGCTTGAAGAATGCGACGTGGAGATCGTGACCGTGCGCGGCTTCGGCTACCTGTTGCAGATCCGCGCCGGCACCTGACGCCGCGCCCAGGGAGAAGCCCGCCATGTGGCTGCGCCCACGTCCTACCCAGCCTCCCAAGGCCCTGACCGATGCCACCAGCGGCGCATCCGGCAAAGCCCCAACGGCCGCCGCGACGCCATCCGCACGCTCGGCCTCCACGCAAAGCCTGCGCGTGCACTTGCTGCGCGCGCTGGCCACGCCACTGTTCGCGCTGGTGCTGACCAGCGGCTCGCTCTCCTACTGGCTGGCGGCGCACTACACCACGCAGGTATTCGACCGCGCGCTGTATGGCGTGGCCAACAATATCGCCCAGCAGATCCGCATTGCCGGCCCCCGGCTGGAGCAAGACATCCCGATGATTGCGCAGACGCTGGTCGAGGCCGAAGGCACCGACCGCATCTATTGGCGCATCCACGGCCCCGACGGGCTGATCGGCGGCATGGATACCTGGCTGGGCTACGGCACCGGGCAAACCTCGCTGCACGATGCGCGGCTCTTCTACGCCTGGTTCAGCGGGCGCCAGGTGCGCGCCGTGCGGCTGCCGGTCAACCTGCCCAGCCCAGCCTCGGATGAACTGGCCACCAGCGAGGCCGGGCGCGTCCCGCGCGGGCCCATCGTGGTGGAAGTGGCCGAGCTGCTGGACCGGCGCGAGACCGCCGCCAACGAGATCCTGCTTTCGGTCTCGGTGCCGCTGATCCTGCTGCTGGTGGTAGGCAGCCTGATCCTCTCGCACGTGCTCAAGGAAGAGCTGGTGCCGCTGCAGATCCTCACCGACAAGCTCAATCGCCAGACGGCGCGCTCGCTGGCGCCGCTCGATGAAACCCAGGTGCCGGCCGAAGTGGAGCCGCTGATCCGCGCGCTCAACGCACTGCTGGCCAGGCTGCGCGATGCCCTGGACGCGCAGCGCAAGTTCATCGCCGATGCCGCGCACCAGTTGCGCACGCCGCTGACCGCCGTCAAGCTGCATGCCGACCGCGCGGTGCAGTCGGTGGATCCCGCAGTGACGGACCACGCGCTGCGCGAGCTGCAATCGGCGGCGGACCGCGCGGTGCGCTTGTCCAACCAGCTGCTCTCGCTGGCCCGTGCGGAGCCCGGACTATCGCTGGAGCGGCTGGGCCCGATCGAGCATTTCGACTTGGCCACGCTGGCCTTCGAGACCGGCGCCGAGTGGGTGCCGCAGGCGCTGGCCCGCCAGATCGACCTGGGCTTCGAGACCTTGCCCGGCCCCACCTTTACCGGCGCGGCGCCCTCGACGGTGCGCGGCAACCGCCTGCTGATGCGCGAAGCGCTCAGCAACCTGATCGACAATGCCGTGAAATATGTGCCGCCTGGCGGGCGCATCACCGTGCGCGCCGGCGGCGAGGCGCTCGGCCATCGCGGCATGGCGGTGGTGATGGTGGAAGACAACGGGCCCGGCATTGCGCTGGCGCGCCGCGAGGAAGTCTTCAAGCGCTTCTTCCGCGGCGACCATACGCCGGGGCCCAATGCACCGGCGCAACCGCCCGGCGGCGCGGGCCTGGGGCTGGCGATCGTGCATGAGATCATCGGCCTGCATCAGGGCACCATCCGCATCGAGGATGTGCCCGCCTCCGGGGAGGAGGCCGAGGTGCGCGGCATGCGCTTTGTAATCCGCATCCCGTGCGAGGCCGCGGGGACGGCCTGAGGCAGGACAAGCCGCGAAGCGGCTCGCCCCTCTCTTTTCCAGCGCTCTACCTGGCCTTTTTTTCCTTCGGCGCCAGCATGGTGCCGCGGCATTTCGGGCTGCCGCAACGGCACTCGAATTCCTTCTTGAGCTTCTTGGTGTAGCGCGCGTCGATCACCAGCCCATAGTCATAGAACAGCTCCTCACCGCCGGCGATGTCGCGCAGCGCGTGGATGAACACCCGCCCCTTCTTCTCGCGCGCCTCGCAATTGGGCTCGCAGGCGTGGTTGATCCAGCGCGCGCGGTTGCCGCCGAACTTGGCGTCGATCACGTCGCCGTCTTCCAGGCTGAAGTAAAAGGTATGGTTGGGATCCGCCGGATCATGCGGATGGCGCTTGAGCGCTTCCTTCCAAGAAATGTGCTCGCCCTTGTATTCGATGATGCGCTCGCCCTCGGCAATCGGCGCGTTCGCATAGACGCCCTTGCCATGCACCCCCGAGCGGCGCACTTCAACGCGGTCGGACGCGGTCTTGCGCTTGCCTTCCTTCGGACTCTTGACGCGCTTGGCGTCTTTCGCCTCAGTCTCTTCCTGCTTCAATTCCTCTTGCTTTGCCTGTTCCGCCATGTGCCATCCCGTATAGATCCGCCTGCCTGCCACCCCGCGTGGCTGCGCGCCGCCCGGGCGCGATGGCGATGATACCTGCCCATATTGACCGCGGCATCCCCTTGCCGGCAAATAGCCGTATACGCGCAG
This sequence comes from Cupriavidus sp. GW822-FHT02D05, assembly GCF_058802485.1. NCBI lineage: Bacteria > Pseudomonadati > Pseudomonadota > Betaproteobacteria > Burkholderiales > Burkholderiaceae > Cupriavidus > Cupriavidus sp. GW822-FHT02D05. Next base: position 28,510 of record NZ_JBXAOE010000008.1, read on the forward strand.
CCCGCCTGAACCTGCACACACCGAGCCAGGTATACGACGCACTGGTTTACGGGGAGGCCCATCATCAAAAACAGCCTCAATCAGCGCTTCGGCGTTTACGTATACAACCGAAACCCCGTCGATCGCCTGTGGATAACCCGGCAAAAATCTGGGGATAAAGACATGCAATTCATGTGGGCTGCCTGGGGTTGGCATGGGGATGCATCAGGCATAAGTCGGAGGGTTGCGCCCGACCCCCTCCACCAAAAGGCTAAGTCATCCACGTCCGCCAACACCGGGTCCCACCACTTCTGCTTCTTACAACACACTGATTTTAAAATCGTTTACTGAGTTATCCACAGAAAGGGCCGCCGTTTACCTACTACTACTATCTGTATACATTAAAGAAAGAAGTAAACAGAAAGGACTGCGTCCTGCTATCGGCGAGCAAAGAGAACCAGGCAAAAAATAAATGGCTGAAGAGCCGCTTCAGACGTGGTTTCTTTTTTGAGCAGAAGGAATTTGCTGGCCGAGGCACGGTTTACTGGCCCGCTCCCATGTTTTTTTGACGAGAAAGAGTGCGTATACGTCCCGTCGCCATGCTAGGCGCGGACGTCGTATACGTGCCGCTTGGTCGCGGTATACGTCCGCGCCGCCTGGCGCGTAAACGCGCACCGTTTGCCCCCCGGTCGGCGCATGCATGACGCGAATAGCCCCGGGATGCCGGCCGCGCTTGCCTATCGAGCACCATGCACAATAGTGCATATCTTGCCTGGAAGCCCCTTGAGCCTCGTTGCTACGCTGCGGTGGGTGCGCAGTCCCCGCAGCTCGGCTCCAGCGAAAGAATCGCCCACAGCGCCTGCCAGGCCCCTTCACGGGCCGGGATAGTCGCTGCGCGCCGGCCAACTGCCGCTGGCACACGCCCGAGGCCCGGGCATCAGAGCGATTTCGCCCTATACGCACCGGACTGCGCTTCTGCGATGCAATGCCCCTGAGAGGGCCTACAAGGCGATTTGAGCCGTTTTTCAGGCGTGGATGCCCTCTGGGACACCTGGGCGTGTTAACTCGCCTGAGGCGCATCCTGACGCCGGTGAAGGCCCTGCCTATCCCCGCGAATCCCCACAAAGCCCCAGCCAGCGCGGCCTGGAGCAGGATGCGCTGTAACAATCTGTTCCCGGTTGGCATGGCCCGACACGGTATGATGTGGCCCGCGGCGCCTTTGCCGGCGCCGGTGCGCAGTGCGCCGGCCCAGCCAGGCGTCCTTGTTTTATCAACTCGACACGGAGTGAAGCATGACGAAAACCGAACTGATCGACGCCATCGCGGCCGGCGTGGACGGCCTGACCAAAGCCAAGGCAGAACAAGCGCTGAACGTGACGCTTGGCGCCATCATGGAGGCCGTGGCCAAGGGCGACACCCTGAGCCTGATCGGCTTTGGCACCTTCAGCCAGGGCGAGCGCGGCGAACGCATGGCGCGCAACCCCCGCACCGGCGAAGAAATCAAGGTCGAAGCCGCCAAGACCGTCAAGTTCAAGGCTGGCCAGAAGTTCAAGGACGCAGTGAACCAGTGAGTCCCGCGGGCGGTTTCGTGCCAGCCCCGTTGGATCAACCCCGCCGTGCCGCCACCAGTTGCCTGATGGCATGGGTGAGCGCCAGGCGGGGCGCGTTATCCACAGTGTTTGACCCGCGGTTATCCTGCCGCTTCGCCGTATACGCCGCACCCTCCGCCAGCCCGGTAAGATCGTGCCCTATCGGCGCCTTCTCTCTGTAAATACAAGGGTCTAGGGCGTCCTGCTCAGTAGGCCTCTCATGCACCTTCGTTCGCCGCGCGGCAGATTTCCACAGCTTTATTCACAACGTTTCCCACAAAATTTTCCACAGGCACGAGGGCTTGGCCTGCGCCTGCTGATGGCGCTCGCGCTGGTCTCGGGTTGCACCACGCCTTCTCCGCCCGCCCGGCCTCAGGCGACCCCCCTCCCCGATACGGAGAGACCCGTGACAACGTCCGGCGCCACGCAGCGCCAGCGCATCGTCGAGATCGCCTGGCAGGAGTGGCAGCGCTGGGGTGGCCAGACCGTGCGCCTGGGCCGCGACGACACCGCGTGCGTGGCCGACAGCCCGCTACCGGCGCCTGTATTGCCCGGCATGCCGGTGGCGGGGGCCAATGAGGATGGTGTGGATGCCGCGGACCGCTCCGCCGATCGCGAGGAAGAGGATGGCAGCGAGTCAGCCTGCCTGCGCTTTCCCGATGGCACCGGCATGGAGGCCACGCCCCAGGGTTGCAAGCTCGCCCAACGCTATTGGGCCATCGTGGGCAAGGCTGTCACCTGCCGCCAGATCACCCAGGGAAACTGGGCCTGGTCTGCTGTGTTTATTTCCTGGGTGATGCGCAAGGCCGGCCTGGACGACCGCCAGTTCCTGACCGGCGATTCGCACTCGATGTACGTGGTGGACGCGCGCGACGGCATTTTGCCCGCGCCGGCGTTCCGCATCGAGCCGTTGCCCGCCATGCCCCGCCCGGGCGATGTGATCTGCGCCGCGCGCGGGCGCGACAAGTACCTCGACAGCGTGGCCGAGATCGGCTTTGGCACCACGCCCATGCACTGCGACATCGTGGTCGAGGTCGACCCGGCGGCACGCCTGGTCAAGGCCATCGGCGGCAATGTCCAGCAATCGGTGTCGATGGAGCTGATCGAGCTCGGTGACTCCGGCATGATCGACAGCGTGACCAACTCGCACATGCCGTGGCTGCTGATCATGCGCAACACGCTGCCTTGAGGCTGAGGCGTTGCTGGTTGCCCGGCCGTCAGGCCGGCGCACGCGGGTAGCCCCCGGCTTGACCAGTCCTGCAAAATCATTAACATGGTAATCAATCGGGCAGCGGCATGGTTTTTCCCGCGCTAGCATCCTGGCCCGACCCCACCTGAACCGCATTCCGGAAGCGCGCGCACCGACGCCGCAAGCAACGCGAGAGGAGACCTGCATGGCTGTTGCCAACTGTCATCCGGCGGAATGGGAGGCGCGCGTCAAGCTCGCCGCCTGCTACCGCATCTTCGACCGGCTGGGCTGGACCGAGCTGATCTACAACCACATCACCTTGCGCTTGCCGCCGGAGGCTGGCGGCGATGGCAGCAATCCCCATTTCCTGATCAATCCCTTCGGCCTGCGCTATGCGGAGGTGACCGCTTCCAACCTGGTGAAGATCGATCTGGCGGGGCAGGTCATCGGCGAGAGCCGCTGGCCGGTCAACCCGGCCGGCTTCACTGTGCATGCGGCCATCCACGCCGGCATCCCGGGCGCGCATTGCGTCATGCACACGCACACCACGGCGGGCATGGCGGTCGCCTGTTCGGCGCAGGGCCTGTCGATGAGCAACTTTTACGCAGCGCAATTGTTCGACAAGGTGGCCTACCATCCGTTTGAGGGCATCACCGTGCACGAAGACGAAGGGCCGCGCCTGGTGCGCAATATCGGCGACAAGCCCGCTGTGATCCTGCGCAATCATGGCCTGCTGGCCTGGGGTGACAGCATTGCGCGTACCTTTTCCACGCTCTGGCTGCTCAACCGCGCCTGCGAGATCCAGCTGGCCACGCTGGCCATGGGGGCGGCGCTGCCGGTGCCCGAAGAGGTCCAGCGCAAGTGCACGCGCGACTCGCTGCAATTCAATCCCAAGTTCGGCGCGGGCGAAGATGTGTTCGCAGCACTGACCCGTGAAATTGATCGCATCGATGAATCGTATCGTGATTAGCAATCATTGATTCGTTGCGAGAATAAACTTACAGAAACAAGGCAGTCATGACATCCCTATGCATCGTCGGCGCAGGCGCCGTCGGCGGCTTTATCGGCGCGCGGCTCGCCCGTTCCGGCCAGGCGCTGAACGCACTGGCGCGCGGCCAGACGCTGGAGGCGCTGCGCTCGCAAGGCCTGACCCTGATCGAGGGCGAGCGCACCGAGACGTTTCCGGTCAATGCGCAAGGCGATCCCGCAGCGCTAGGTACGCAAGATGTGGTGATCCTGGCGGTGAAAGCCCCGGCATTGCCGCAGCTGGCGCAGACCATCGGGCCACTGATCGGCCCTGATACGGTGGTGGTGACAGCGATGAACGGCGTGCCGTGGTGGTTCTTCGAGCGGCCCGGCCCGCATGCCGGATTGTCGCTGCGCACCGTGGATCCGCAAGGTGCCATTGCGCGCGCCATCCTGGCCGCGCAGGTGATCGGCTGCGTGGTGCACCTGACCGCCTCCACGCCGGCCCCGGCCACTGTGCGCCACGGCTTTGGCGCGCGCCTGATCCTGGGCGCCGCGGGTGGCGCTACGGGCATGGCAGCCGGCAAGCTCGAGGCCGTGGCCAGCCTGCTCGCCAGTGGTGGCCTGGAGGTCGAGCGCAGCGCCGCGATCCAGCAGGACATCTGGTTCAAGCTGTGGGGCAATATGACGATGAACCCGGTCTCCGTGCTGACCGGTGCCACCTGCGACCGCATCCTCGACGATCCGCTGGTCAATCGTTTCTGCCTGGCGGTGATGGAAGAAGCCAGCAAGATCGGCGCGGTCATCGGTTGCCCGATTGCGCAGAGCGGCGAGGAGCGCAGCCAGGTCACGCGCAAGCTGGGCGCTTTCAAGACTTCGATGCTGCAGGATGCGCAGGCCGGGCGGCCAGTGGAGATCGATGCGCTGGTGGCATCGGTGCGGGAAATCGGCGAGCACGTCGGGATCGCGACCCCCAACATCGATGCGCTGCTGGGGCTGGTACGGCTACATGCGCAGGTGCGTGGGCTTTATTGACGGGGTGTGTCCGGGTAACGGAGTTGGGTATTCATGCTACTAATCAAGATGGCCTATCTATTTTGTGATCAATAGATCGTAAGAATTATTTTGACCTGAATTGCCAAGACTTGGCCCACTGATCGTTGAGTGGATTGCCTTGAAGACACGAAAATTATCTACGTGAGAAATATTTTATATTAATAATCGGTCTAGTTCATTGTTGGCGAAAATATAAAGGGGCCTCCATGAGGCCCCTTTTTCACCCTTGCGTCGCCAGCTTCGCGCGCTGGCGCCCCGCCCATATCCCCTCGACCGCATAAACAAGCAGCGATATCCAGATCATCGCGAAGCCGATCTGCTTGCTGGCCGGGAACGGCTCGTTCCAGAGCCATACGCCGAGCAGCAGCTGCAGCGTCGGGCCGGTGTACTGCAGCAGCCCCAGCAAGGACAGCGGGATACGCCGCGCGCCGGCCGCAAACAGCAGCAAGGGGACGGCGGTGACCGGCCCGGCAAGCAGCGCCAGCAACTGCACCCCGCCGCCCACCTCGGTGAAGTCGGCTTGCCCCGTCGCGAACAGGTACGCCAGGGCGCTTGCCGCCAGCGGGAACAGCAGCATGGTCTCCAGCGAGAGGCCTTCCAGCGCACCCAGCGTAGCGGTCTTGCGCAGCAGCCCGTAGCCGCCGAAGGTGGCGGCCAGCGCCAGCGCAATCCATGGCAACTGGCCTGCTGCCACGGTCAGCCAGATTACGCCTGCCGCAGCCAGCGCAATGGAGGCCCACTGGCCGGGACGCAGCCGCTCGTGCAGGAACAGCACGCCCAGCAGTACATTGAACAGCGGGTTGATGAAGTAGCCCAGGCTGGCGTCGACCACCCGGCCGTTCGATACCGACCAGATGTAGAGAAACCAGTTTCCGCTCAGCAGCAGCGCACTGGCGACGAAGCCGGCCAGCAGGCGCGGATTGGTCCAGACGCCGCGCAGCCAGCCCCAGTGGCGCCGCCAGGTCAGCACCAGCCCCAGGAACACCAGCGACCACACCATGCGGTGCAGCAGGATCTCCATAGGCGCGATGCCGTGGAGGGATTTGATATAGAGCGGCAGCAAGCCCCAGATGATGTAGGCGAGCAACGCGTAGAAGATGCCGGTTTGCATGAAGAGTCCCAAGGAATCGGGGGATTCTACCGGCGTAAAAAAGCCCGTGCCGGGCACGGGCTTTTGGCTGGCTTGCGCCACCTCGCATGGATGGCGGCAGCACGCTTACAGCTTGCGCGCGAAGCTGAACTGCGAAAATGCTTGCTCGGCCACGTTGAACCACGCTGCTTCGTTGTTGCGGAAGACGCGCCAGTCGTCGTAGATCTTCTTGAACGACGGGTTCTTGGCGGTTTCCTCGGCGTAGGCGTCCTGGGTGGCCTTGAAGCAGGCCTCCATGATTTCCTTGGAGAACGGACGCAGCTTCACGCCGTTTTCCAGCAGGCGGGCCAGCGCTTGCGGATTGACCGCGTCGTACTTGGCCATCATGTTGGTGTGGACTTCGATCGTGGCCGTTTCCAGCGCGCGCTTGTACAGCGCGGGCAGCTTCTCGTACTCGGTTGCCGACGAATAGAAGGATAGCTGCGCGCTGCCTTCCCACCAGCCCGGGTAGTAGTAGTACGGAGCGACCTTGTAGAAGCCGAGCTTCTCGTCATCGTACGGGCCAACCCATTCCGCCGCATCGATGGTGCCCTTTTCCAGCGCGGGATAGATGTCGCCGCCAGCGATCTGCTGCGGCACCACGCCCAGGCGCGACAGCACCACGCCAGCGAAACCTGCGATCCGGTACTTCAGGCCCTGCAGGTCGGCAACCGTCTTGATCTCCTTGCGGAACCAGCCGCCCATCTGCGCGTTGGTATTGCCGCCCAGGAAGTTGACGACGTTGTATTCCTTGAAGAATTCGCGCATCAGCTTCATGCCGTTGCCCTGCATCATCCAGGCGTTTTGCTGGCGCGAGGTCAGGCCGAACGGGACGGTGGTGTCGAAGCACAGCGTCGGGTTCTTGCCGAAGTAGTAGTAGCCGGCGGTGTGGCCGATCTGGACGGTGTTGTTCTGCACCGCGTCCAGCACCTGCAGGCCCGGCACGAGTTCGCCGGCGGCGAAGACCTTGATGTTGAATTTGCCGTCGGTCAGTTCCTTGACCCGTTGCGACAGCAGCTCGGCGCCACCGTAGATGGTGTCAAGAGACTTGGGGAAGCTCGAAGCCAGGCGCCATTCCACGGCCGGATTGCTGCCGATCACGGCCGGCGCGCTGGCACCGGCGGCGGCCGGCGCGGCGGCCTTTTCTTCCTTGCCGCACGCGGCCAGCGCACCCGTGGCGGCCACGGCCGATGCCTTCAACAGAAAGGAACGACGTTCCATGACTTCTCCTCTTTTATAGATTTTTAGTGCGGCAGCAGGGGGTAGGCACGCCCGCGTCATGCGCGGGCATTGCGCTCTGTACCAAGACGCGCAAGCAGCCAGGGTAAGGCCACCGCGCAACAATGAGCCTGTTACGGAGACACGCCAGGAATGTGGCGTATCCTGGCATGCCTTCGTAACAGGCTCGGGGGCGCCGGTCCGTACCCGTCGGACAGGCCCGATGATTATAGCGGTGGCCCTTTCGCCACGGGGGGCCGCGCAAGTCCGGGTTTTCGCTAGGAAAGTGCAGATTTAGGGGCGGCCGTACATCGTCCTGTCATCCCGCTCCGCTCCCATTGGCATGACCGCGCCATCGCGTGCCAGATGCCGCAAGCGACGTATTCCATATGGTGAGAAGGACGCCCCGCCGCGGATTTTGTAACCCCGCTTGCGGTCCAATCGGTCGACTGTTAAAAAATCACGCCTTACTGGTCCTGCCCTATGTTGTTTGCCGTTTCGCCCGCCTCCGGCCGCCTGCCGGCGCTCCGCTCGCGTTGCCTCGCCGTTGCCGTGCTGGCCGCCTGGGGATTGAACGCGTGCGCGCAGACCGGGCCTGACCTGGCGGCAGCCGATGTGCCGGCCACGCCCACGGCGGCACAGCGTGCGGCGACCCCGCCTGAGGCTGATCCGCTGGCAGCGCTGATTTCGAATGAACAAGCGGCCGCGGCCCCGATAGCCGGCGACGCCCCTGCCGCGGCTATCGCGCCGGAAGCGCCCAAAGCCGCCGCCGCTGATGGTGCTTCGCCCGCCACCAGCACCGCCACCCCCCCCGCCCTGCCTGAGCCGCCTCCGCCTGCTACCTGGGCCAATGCCGGGCTGGATGACAACGGTATCGAGCTCGCCGGCCCGCCCGATCCACCTTTGCCCCCGGAGCCGGTTGTTGCGCCTCCCCCGCCCGTGGTGCTCTTTCCCAAGCGCCTTGGCGAGTTCGTGGCGGACGCCATGCCGAAGGCTGCCACGCCCGCCGAGGGCGAGGATGCCGATACGCCGGCGCTGGCCGGCGAAAGCTATGCGCTGGTGTCCCAGCTGCCCGCCGATGATCCTGCCGGCGAGCAGGTCTGGCGGCTTGGCTACAGCGGGCGCGCCGCGTATGACGATCGCACCACCGCCACCCGTGCCTGCGCTGGCGGTGGCACCTTGTCGACCGGCATCGGCGGCGGACTCGCGTGCCGCAGCACCGGCGAGGTCAAGGTCAAGGAGTCCCTGTTCTCGCTCGACGGCGGCGCGCAGGTGCAGCTGGTGGCGCAGGCCAAGGGGACCGATGCCACGTCGATCAATGGCCGCCCGGCCGCGGTCGATCCCTATGCCCTGCTGCCGCAGATCTATACCTCGGTCAGCGGGCTGTCGGTGCTGGACGGCGCCACGATGTGGGCCGGCCGGCGCGAGAGCTCATCGTTCCTGATGTCGTCGGGACTGCTGCCGCCTACATCGCCGGCGATGCGTTTCGGCGTGGATAACGCCCGCTTTGGCGACATCGCGCTCAACTACCAGTACACCGCGCGCAATGACCTGAACGGCGCCAACCTGCCGAGCTATCACTCGCTGCGCACCGCGCCCATCGCCACCAATGAGAAAGGCTCGGTGCAACTGGGCTATACGCGGGTGGAAGCGCAGCCGCTGATCCAGCAGACCGGCAGTGCGTGGTGGGTGTCGGCCATGCACGAGCAGCAAGGCGTGCTCGCCGGCACCAACCGCTTCGGCATGCAGTTTGGCGAGGGCAGCCGTAACGCGTTGACCGGCTACACCGGCATGGGGCCCGCCTTGTCGCGGGTACGCGTGGCCGAATCGATGGAGTGGAAGCAACGCTCGGGGCTGGGCCTGGCGGGCTCGGTTGAGTCCAGCATGCAGTTCGACCGCTCGCCGGTGGGCACGCTGCAATGGATGGCCACGCGCGTGCGCCCCGCCTATATCGCCAGCGACCAGTTCAAGCTGACCTTCGAAGTGGCGCACGACCAGATCTCTTCGGGCTTCGGCGCCAGCGGACAGCGCACTGCGGTGACCGTGGCGCCTACCTTCACGCTTGGCAAGGCGGCCGGCAATGCCAACCTGCGCGCCTTCTACACCTACAGCAAGGCCAACGACGTGGACGGCATCGCCTTTGCCTCACCCACCGATACCTGGGCTTCGCAGACCTCGGGCTCAATCTTCGGCGTACAGCTCAATCGCCGCTGGTAGGCGCGATAGCGGCTGCAGCCGCTGCTCGCCATGGCGCCTTGCGCGTGAGCGGCGCGCGGCCCGGCAGCACCGCGGGTGCTCGCAGCAGCCAGTGGAAGACCAGCGCGGCGCTCAGCCCGCCCGCTAGCTGCGCTAGCACGAAGCCCGGCACATCGATGGCGCGAATGCCGGTGAAGGTTGCCGTCAGCGCGCACGCAAGGGTCAGCGCCGGGTTGGCGAATGACGTCGATGCCGTGAACCAGTACCCTGCAGTGATATAGCCCGCCACTGCGAACGGCACCAGCCCGGGCCGGCTGCGCCCGGTGCCAATCGCTATGCCGACGAGGCCAAAGGTGGCAACAAACTCGCTCCACCACATCGATGGCCCGGTACGGCTTTGCGCCGACCAGGCCAGCGTCGGCTCGCCAAACATCGCATGCGCGCAGGCGACCCCTGCGATGGCGCCGCCCATCTGCACCAGTCCGTAGCGCCAGGCATCGCGCGCCGGCAGCGCGCCGCGCACCATCGCGCAGAGCGTGACGACCGGGTTGAAGTGCCCACCCGAGACCGGTCCCAGCGCGAGCAACAATGCAATCAGCCCGCCGCCCGTGGCCAGCGAGTTCGCCAGCAAGGCCAGCGCGACATTGCCGCCGGCCAGCTGCTGCGCACGAATGCCCGAGCCCACCACCACCGCTACCAGCAGCGCCGTGCCGAGTCCTTCCGCGACCAGGCGCTGGCAGAGCGTGCTCGCAGCCGCAGGTACGCTTGCGCTGTGTGGTTCGGCAGCGTGGGCCGGGTCGGCCATGGTTTCGGGGGAAGGCGCGTGCATCGGGTTTGCAGTGATGGGCGGGAGCGCGCAGTGTTTCGTCTTTCGCCTCGCAGCGTCAATGCATGCTTGGGTTGTTTTGAATGAACCGGTGGTATCGAATGCTTGGCGTGCTTGGCTGAATCGCTATCGGGATGGCATGGATGGTGGCATGACATCGCGAAAATCGGAGGTCAGGATCAAATGCGAAAAGCGGATTTTGGGGGTAATTGGCGCAATGCCGATAATCGCGGACGCGATGGCACTGGACGGACGAATTCGTGCCTAAACATTAGGCGGTGGCAGGCGATATAGCAAGGGTTTGCGCGCGTGCGGCGAGGCCGCAGCAGCAGAGGCGATAGCCGCGTCCAGGCCGTGTTCTAAGTGGCCAAATGCGTGTGGATGGGGGGAGGGTCTAGCGCCCAGGGCCGCGCCTCTGAGACGCGCCGGAAGAAGGCCTGCAAGGCAGCGATGAAACGATGGCCACAATGAAAAAAGCCCAAGACCTTTTCAGACCTTGGGCTTTTTCGTAATGCTGGTGGCCTGGGACGGAATCGAACCGCCGACACAAGGATTTTCAATCCTCTGCTCTACCGACTGAGCTACCGGGCCAAAGAAGCGAAACTATAACAGCGCTTTTCGACCCGGTCAAGAGCTGCGTGCATCACCGCATCATTGTTCCGCAGGTTCCGGCTTGTTGCGGCCGAGTTCCACGCCAAGCTGCTTGAGCTTGCGGTACAAGTGGGTGCGTTCGAGGCCGGTTTTCTCTGCGACGCGGGTCATGCTGCCGTGCTCGCGCAGCAAGTGGTATTCGAAGTAAGCGCGCTCGAACAGGTCGCGTGCTTCGCGCAGCGGCATGTCGAAAGAGAAATGCATCTCGGCTTCTGGCAAGCGTTGCGGGCTGCCATTGGCGGTCTCGGCGGCGCTTTCCGCGGCAATCGCCGCCGTGCCCTCGCCATTGCCGTTCGCGGGCAGCGCCGCGCCTGCGGCCACGCCCGAGCGCGGACGCTCGATGCCACGCGCCAGGCCCTGCTCGACTGCCGAAAGCAGCTTTTGCAAGGCAATTGGCTTCTCGAGGAAATTGAGCGCGCCAATCTTGGTTGCCTCCACCGCGGTATCGATGGTTGCGTGTCCCGACATCATGATGACGGGCATGGAGAGCAAGCCTTGGGCCGACCACTCCTTGAGCAGCGTGACGCCGTCGGTATCGGGCATCCAGATGTCAAGCAGCACCAGGTCTGGCGTATTGCCGGCACGGTACTCGCGCGCTTTCTGCGCGTTTTCTGCCACTTCGACCACATGGCCTTCGTCGCTGAGGATTTCCGAGAGCAACTCCCGGATACCCATTTCGTCGTCGACTACGAGGATGGTTGCCATACTTCCCCTCTTGACCCCACCGCGGCTTGCCGGGTTCGGGGCCGCACATTGACTATGCCAGTTTAACGAACAGGATGGAGATCTGCGCCCCGATGATGTCGGAGCCCTCCATGCGATTGCGCAACTCGATGCGTGCGCCGTGTTCGTCAATGATCTTCTTCACCATTGCAAGACCCAGGCCTGTTCCTTTGGCCTTGGTGGTCACATACGGCTCGAACGCGCGACTAAGGATACGCGGAGCGAAACCGGGACCGTTATCCGCAATGGTGAGCTTGACGGCCTGCCGGTCTTCGCCGGCAGAATCTTTGTATTCTACAGTCTCGGTGTGCAGAGCGATATGGGGCGCCGCCCTAGCCGCGCCGAGGTTGTCCGCCACCGCATCCTGCGCGTTTTGCAGCAGGTTGTGAATCACCTGGCGCAGCTGGGTCGGATCGCCCTTGATTTCGGGCAGGCAGGCCGCCAGCGACGGATGGATCACGGCGTGCTCGTACGTGCCGGTGTCGTCGATGCCGTAGAGATGCAGCACTTCGGCGACCAGGCCGTTGAGCTGTAGTGACTGCAACAGCGCTGGCGGCGTGCGGGCGTAATCGCGGAAGTCGTCGACCATGCGCTTCATGGCCTGCACCTGGTTGACGATGGTGGTGGCGCCGCGCTTGAGCACGTCGACGTCGGTGCCCTCCAGTTTGGGCGAGAGCTTCATCTGCAGGCGCTCGGCCGAGAGCTGGATCGGGGTCAGCGGGTTCTTGATTTCATGCGCGAGGCGCCGTGCCACTTCGCCCCACGCCACCGAGCGTTGAGCGGAAATCACATCGGAAATGTCGTCGAATACCACCACGTAGCCGGGTTCGTCGCGCTCGTCGCCGCGCCCGCCCGGCAGGCGCGCGCCGCGCACCAGCAGCGTAAGCGCTTGTTCCTCGTCGCTCTGCGGCAGCTCGATCTGCTTTTGCCAGTGCTGCGCGCCGCCCAGCATTTCACTGGTGCTCTGCTCGGAGAAGGCCTGCCGCACGATGTCGCCGAACTCGCCGAGGACCGGGATGCTGTCGATGGGCTGGCCCAGAGCGCCGGAAAACGGCTGACGGAAGATGCGCTCGGCCCCGGGATTGGCGGTGATCAGCACAAAGCGGCGATCGAACACGAACACGCCGGCGGTGAGGTTCTGCAGCACGCTCTCGAGATACGCCGTCGATTTCTCGAGCGCGCTGCGGTTCTGCTCCACCGCGATGCGCGCTTCCGACAGCTGGCGCGTCATCATGTTGAACTGCTGCGTCAGCATGCCGAGCTCGTCGCGGCTCTTGAGCTCGCGCTTGGGCGAGAGGTCGCCCTCGGCCACTTCCTTGGTCCCTTGCAGCAACATCAGCAGCGGCCGCGCCAGCTGCCCGCCGAGCAACAGCGCCAGCATCACGGCAATGAACACCGCGAGGAACAGCGTGAGCGTCAGCGTGCCGATATACATCTTGCGCAGGCCGGTGCGGCCGAGCGCCTTTTCCTGGTACTCCTGGTAGGCGCGCTGGACTTCGTCGGCATTGCGCGCCAACGCTGCCGGCACCGGATGCACGACCTGCAGGTAGCGCTCCTCGCGCACCGTGTCGCCCACCAGCCCGAACCCGGACGATGCGGCGTCCTCGGGTCGGCGCTCGACCGACAGCCCCGACCCGGCCCAGCGGCCGGCAGCATTGAGGGCCGGCTTGCCCGCGGGCCGGCTGGCGCTATCCGCGGTTGGGGGTGCTTCGGTTTGCGCGGTGGGCGCTGGGCCCAGCGGCACGATGACGCGCAGCCGGTACAGGTGGGCGCCATCGGTACGCTCGGGCTGGTGATGGCTATCGACCGATGGATCGGTGCCCCCTTCCACCGCGGCATAGCCGCCGGCCAGCCGGGCCTGCTCGGCCAGCACGCCAGAGGGCAGGTCCGGCACCAGCGACGCATAGTTGCTCGACGCCGTGGCGATCACGCGGCCGCTGCCGGTAAAGATGGCGGCTTCCTGCACGCCGTATTGCTCGCGCAGCCGGTTGAGCTGCAGCGAGGTGGCAACGTTGGGCGAGCTGGTGAGCTGGTCGGCCATCAGCCGCGCCTTGCCTTGCAGGTCCGACAACGAGCTGTCGATGGTGGAGCGGCCAAGGTTGAGGCCGGCCTCGAGCGCGGTCTCGACGCGAACGTCGAACCAGGACTCGATGCTGCGCGAGACGAACTGCAGCGACACCAGGTAGATCAGCACGCCGGGCAGCACGCCCACCACGCCAAAGAACACGGCGAGCTTGGTCATCAGCCGCGTGCCGAACTTGCCGCGGCGGTAGCGCAGCCACAGGGTCAGCGCCAGCGCGCCGATGATCAGCACCAGCAGGATGCCGATCACCAGGTTGATCTTGAACAGCAGCGTGAAGTACCGATCGAAGAATTCGGTATTGGCCGAGGCGCCGGCGAGCAGTGCCACCAGCACCAGCGCCAGGAACACGATGATGCCCGCCACGACGCGGTAAAGCACGCGCCGGAACCGGCTGTCCCACAGGCTGGGTGGGGCGCTCATGGCTGGCCCGCGGCCGGCTGCACCAGGGTGGTGGGAGAGAGCACGGTCGATACGGTCTGCGCGAACGGCACCGCACGCGTTTCGCCGGCCACCGCGGCGGACGCGGCAGACGCCGGCGCCGGTGTCGGCACGGGCACCAGTTGTGGCGGTGGCGTGGGCGCGGGCGGCGGCGGGAATTCGCTCGGCACGGTGAAGCTGAAGCGCCGCCATTCCGATGCCAGGTTCCACTCGCGGGTGTTGACGGCGTTGATCTGGAACGGCTTGGGCAGTTGCGTCAGGTCCAGGCGCATGCGCGCTTCGGCCTGGTAGGTCTCGCCCGGCTTGACCATGCTGCGCTCGAACACGCGCCAGCCACGCACGCGCTGGATGAACTGCAGCGCGCCCTTCAGGCGCATGAACGGCAATTGCAGGCCGCCGGTGGACACGCGGTACTGGCGCGTGAGCGGATGGTAGGACAGCCGCACGCTGCGGCTGGCATTGACGGGTTTTTCATCGAACCAGTACCAGCGTGGGCGGGAAAGCTGGAAATCGACGACGAAATACAGCGAGATGCCTTTGTTGAGCGCGTCTTCAAGCGGCGGCGGCAGATCGAAATCGAAACTCGCGGCCAGATCGAAGCCGCCATCCTGGTACTCGATGCGGGCCTCGTTGACTTCAATGCCGTCGGCGCGCGCCGTGCCCGGCAGCGCGACCAGCGTCATCAGGATACCGAGCATGATCGTCGCCGCGAGCCACCACGACGCCAGCCGCGCGCGCGCGCCGCATAGCGGGCCGGCGCCGGCTACTGAACCAGCTGCCCGGGCTGCAGCAAGGGACACGCACGCACTGTCGTCTGGGACGCGAAGGACGAACAAGCGAAGCGGGTTCGGCATTGGGATCGATTGGGATCGGTCAGGGTCGTTTCTGGAAACGGGCGTAGAAGAAGCCATCGTGATCGGTGGGCAGGCCTTCCTGGCTGCCATTTCCGCCACCGGCCAACTGATCCTTGCTGCCCGGCAGCATCTGGCCGGGCGCTTGCAATCGTATCGCATCTGGTAGCTGTGCACCAAACCAGCGCGCCTGCTCTTCGTTCTCCGTTGGGAAAATAGAACAGGTGACATAGACCAGGATGCCGCCCGGCTTGAGCAGGCTCCAGAGCTGTGACACGATGCGCCGCTGCTCGGTGACCAGCCGGGGGATATCCACCTCGCGGCGCAGCCAGCGGATGTCCGGGTGGCGGCGCACGATGCCCGAGGCCGAGCACGGTACGTCGGCCAGGATGCGGTCGTACTGGCGGTTGTCCCACCAGTCCTGCGGGCGGCTTGCGTCGCCTACCACCACGGTGGCTTGCTGGCCCAGGCGCGCGAGGTTCTCGTCGATGCGGGTGGCGCGCTGCGCGTCGCTCTCCAGCGCGGTGACTTCCACGTTGGCGAGTTCAAGGATGTGGCCGGTCTTGCCGCCGGGCGCAGCGCACGCATCGAGCACGCGCTGGCCGTCGGCCAGGTCCAGAAGCGCAGCGGCCAGTTGCGCGCCGGCGTCCTGCACCGAGACATCGCCCTCGGCAAACCCGGGGATCTGCGACACGGGAAACGCGCGCACCAGCCGCACGGCCTGCGGGCCGATGGCCACGCCCGCCATGCCGGCATTGAGCACGCGCTTGAGGTAGTCGGGCACCGAGACCCGCGCCGTATTGACGCGCAGGGTCATGGGCGGGCGCACATTGGCGCTCTCGGCCAGCGCGGTCCACTGGTCCGGGTACGCCTTGCGCAGCGCATCCAGCCACCATGCGGGCAGGTTCCAGCGCGCTTCGTCGTCCTGGCGCACCTCGGCCAGCAGTGCCTTGCGTTCACGCAGGAAACGGCGCAGCACGGCGTTCACCAACCCGCGTGCGTGCGCGGTCTTGGGCTCGGAGGCTGCCGCGCTGACGGCCTGGTCGACCACGGTGAACTCGGTATAGCCCCCTTCCCCCTGCTCGTCCTCGACCAGCAGCGCCAGCGCCACGGCCAGCAGTGAGTCCACCAGCGCGCCGGGCGGCCGGGTCACCAGCTTGGTGACCAGCGCGCGCGCCGTGCCGAACTGGCGCATGGTGCGATAGGCCAGGTCCTGCAGGGCGCCACGCGTGGCGGCGTCGCGCACGCGGTCCAGGCGGTACTGGGCAGCGGCGTTCTCGATGGCCAGCGGCAGCGCGCTGCCTTCGTTGACGCCGCGTACGGCAGCCGCGGCGGCGAGCATCTGGAAGGCGAGGGATTCGTGTTGCAGGCGCATGACAGTGGGGCAGTGAGACGGTAAGACGGGGTGGCAGGGGGCAAGCCGCAAGCGGCGAGGACTGGCGGCAAGGCCGGGCGAGGCCAAAAAAACACTGCCCGCCGCTTCCGGGGAAGCACGGCGGGCAGTTTACCCTGTATGTGGCGGGGACCGGCGATTTTGCGCCTGGCTGGCCGCGGCGAGGGGGTAGCGCGGCGGCTTGGACCGTGCTTGGGCCGCGCTTACACCGGATAGACGCCCGTCTGTGCCATCTGCATCAGCCGCGCCACCCGTTCCTCGGTGGCCGGGTGGGTCGAGAACAGGTTGGCGATGCCGCTGCCCGAGAGCGGGTTCATGATCATCATCTGCGCCGTGGCCGGGTGCTGCTCCGCGGTCGGGAACGGAATCCCCTGCGCATAGCGATGGATCTTGTCGAGCGCCATCGCCAGCGCCTGCGGGTCGCCGCTGATGGTGGCGCCGCCGCGATCCGCCTCGAATTCCCGGGCGCGGGAGATCGCCATCTGGATCAGCGAGGCTGCCAGCGGGGCAAGGATTGCCACCGCGATACTGGCAATGGGGTTGGAGCGGTTGCCGTTCTCGTCGCGCCCGCCAAAGAACATGGCGAAGTTGGCCAGCGCGGCGATGGCGCCGGCCATGGTGGCGGCGATGGTCGAGATCAGGATGTCGCGGTGCTGCACGTGAGCCAGCTCGTGGGCCATCACGCCGCGCAGCTCGCGCTCCGATAGCACCCGCAGGATGCCCGTGGTGGCCGCAACGGCGGCATGCTCCGGATCGCGGCCGGTGGCAAAGGCGTTGGGCGCATCCTCGTTGATCAGGTACACGCGCGGCATCGGCAGCTGGGCGCGCTGCGCCAGCTCCTGCACCATGCCGTAGAACTGCGGTGCCGTGCTCGCGTCGACTTCCTG
Source organism: Cupriavidus sp. GW822-FHT02D05 (assembly GCF_058802485.1). Classification (NCBI taxonomy): domain Bacteria; kingdom Pseudomonadati; phylum Pseudomonadota; class Betaproteobacteria; order Burkholderiales; family Burkholderiaceae; genus Cupriavidus; species Cupriavidus sp. GW822-FHT02D05. The sequence goes on from NZ_JBXAOE010000008.1 coordinate 45,684, forward strand.
CGCGTTGTACATGCGCAGGACCATCTTGTCCGAGAACCAGTAAGAGAAGAAGTTCATGCCCAGCGCCATGATCAGCGCGAACATCATGCCGCTGCGGCCGCCGATCATGCCGCCAATGACGATGAACAGCGCCGTGATGGCGGCCATCAGCATGAAGGTCTTGACCCAGTTGAACATTGTCGTGATCTCCGAAAAAATCATCCTCGCGCGCGCACCCGGTGGCCGGGCTGGCCGTGCTACGGAAAGCGTGACGCGGTGCTGTTTAGATAGTACCCCGCCCCGGAAATTCAACCGTCACCTGCCTAAAAAAAGGGCAGCCGGTGCCGGCGGCCATTCGTTGCGCCAGCAGGTTCGGCAACGGTTCCTAGCGTTGGGCGAAGGCCAGGCGCGCACCCAGCCCGATGAATGCAATACCCACAATGCGATCCATCCAGCACTTGAGGCGCGGCACCTCGCTGGCGCGGCGGGTCAGGGTGCCCGCCATCCATGCCACCAGGCTGTTCCATAGCGTCGACATCGCCACCATGACGCCGCCCAGGGCCAGGAATGCCAGGGCCTGATGCTCGGCGTTGCGATCCACGAACTGCGGGAAGAAGGAAATGAAGAACAGGATCACCTTTGGATTCAGCACATTGGTGAGAAAGCCCTGCATGAACAAAGCGCGCAGGCCGCGCGTGCCCGGCTGGGCAGCGGGGGCCGCGTCCGCGCCGGGGGGCGCGGATCGCTGCCAGATCAGGCGCAGCCCAAGCCACACCAGATAGGCAGCGCCGGCAAACTTGATCAGGGTAAAGGCGGTGGCCGATGCCGCCAGCAAGGCAGTCAGGCCGAAGGCGATGGCCAGCGAGTGCACGCAGCATCCGGCACTGACCCCGAGCGCCGAGACCACGCCTGCCGCCCTGCCCTGCGCCACGCTGCGCCCGACGATATAGGCGGTATCCGGGCCAGGCGTCACATTGAGCAGGAACACCGCGCCGACGAACAAGGGAAGGTCAGTAATGCCGAGCATGGTTGGCTGCCGGTGGATGAGCTACAGAAATGGGGCGCGCAGCGCGCTGCGGCAAGTCAGCCACCGTGGCTTTGCCGCTAGCGCAGGGCGATTATGCCGTGCCGCCAGGCACGGCGCAGCAGGTACCCGGCGGCAGCGGCATGCTCTGCAGGAATTGCTGGGCCGGCACGCGGCGCCCGCCCGGCTTTTGCAACTCGGTCACGCGCAGCGCGCCTTCGCCGCAGGCGATCACCACGCCATCGGCATCCGCCGCGAGCACGGTGCCCGGCGCCTGCGGGTGGCTGGCCGTGGACGCCAGGGGCTGGGCCTGCCAGCACTTGATGACGGTCTCGCCGACCTGCACGGTGGCGCCGGGAAACGGATTGAAGGCGCGCACCTGGGCGGCCAGCGCCGCAGCCGGGCGGCGCAGGTCCAGCGGGGCTTCTTCCTTGGCGATCTTCTCGGCATAGGTCACGCCCTCGGCCGGCTGCGGCGTGCCGGTGAGCGGCTGGCCCGCGGCGAGGCGGCGCAGCGCCTCCACCACCATGCGCCCGCCCAGCGCGGCTAGCGCATCGTGCAGGGTGCCGGTGGTGTCGCCGGGGCCGATCGGCACGGTTTCGCCCTGGATCATCGCGCCCGTATCCAGCCCTTCGTCCATCTGCATCAGCGTGATGCCGGTCTGCGCGTCGCCAGCCTCGATGGCGCGGTGGATGGGCGCGGCGCCCCGCCAGCGCGGCAGCAGCGAGGCATGGATGTTCAGGCAGCCGTAGCGCGGCAACGCCAGCACCTCGGCCGGCAGGATCAGGCCGTAGGCGGCCACCACCATGACATCCGGGGCGATCTGCGCCAGCGCGTCCACGGCGGCACCGGCCTCTTCAGGATACTTGCCGTTGCGGCGCAGCGAGCGTGGCTGCAGCACCGGGCCCAGGCTTTGCTCCAGCGCGTACTGCTTGACCGGGCTGGCCTGCAGCTGCAAGCCGCGGCCGGCTGGCCGGTCGGGCTGGCTGAGCACCGCCACCACCGGGAAACCGGCGGCGTGGATGGCTTCGAGCGCCACGCGGGCAAATTCGGGCGTGCCGGCAAAGGCAACGCGCAGCGCTTGGGATGGGCTTGCGGCTTGGGACATGGCACGCTCCGGCATAAAGCGGCACCGGCCGCATCAGCGGCCGGTAACTTGATTCATCGGGAAGGCAATACGATAGCAGACCGCTAGCTGGCCGGTAGCAGGCCAGTGCCGGCGCGCGGCCGGCCGCGGCTGCCTTACATGCGGGTGCGTTCGCGCTTGTGCAGCTTGACCAGCTTGGACTTGATGCGCTGAAGCTTCAGTGGCGACAGGTACTCGACGAAGACCTTGCCCTTGAGGTGGTCCATCTCGTGCTGGATGCACACGGCCAGCAGCTCGTCGGCTTCGATCTCGAAGGGCTCGCCCTTCTCGTTCAGGGCACGCACGCGCACATGGTCCGGGCGCTCGACCCGGTCGTAGACCTCGGGCACCGACAGGCAGCCCTCTTCCGCCACCTTGCGGGTGTCGCTGGACCAGACGATCTCCGGGTTGATGAAGACCTGCAGTGCGTCACGGGTCTCGGAGATATCGATCACCACCACCTGTTCGTGCACGTCCACCTGGGTCGCGGCCAGTCCGATGCCGGGGGCTTCGTACATGGTCTCGGCCATGTCCTCTACCAGCTTGCGAATGCGGTCGTCCACCACGGCAACCGGTTTTGCCACGGTATGCAGGCGGGGATCGGGGTAGGTCAGGATATCGAGTTTAGCCATGATGCTGGGGCGCAACGCCTGCCGCTCACACATGTGACCCGCGCGTTGCGGCTACGGGTGTTTACATGCAGAATCGGGGCGCAAGTACAAAAATTCAAGGCGCGCCGCAACAGGCACGCTCTCCAGGGTCAATCCGGCTGTTCTGCCAGCCGGTTCGAGAAAATGCGCGATCTTACCAAAGAACACCAGGCGGCGCCGGGCCGCAGGCCGTACGCGTTTGCCCGTTGGATGTTGTGTGCGGCCGGAATCACTGCCGTCACAGGGGCGCCAGTACATGCCGCCGATCTTACCGTCACCCCGGCCCAGCGGGCCCAGGCCGCCGTTACCGCGCAGCAAGGCATTGCCGCTGCTGACCTGGCTTCGGACGCGCCCCAGCAGTATGTCGTGCGAGGGGGTGACACGCTTTGGGGGATCTCCGGGCGCTTCCTGCGCCAGCCCTGGCGCTGGCCCGAGCTGTGGGGGATGAACCAGCAGCAGATCCGCAATCCACACCTGATCTATCCCGGCCAGGTCCTGTACCTGATTCAGCGCGACGGCCGCGCCTGGCTTTCCACCAGCCCCGATGCTGGCGGCACGGTGCGGCTCACGCCAAGCGTGCGCAGCGAAGGCGGGCCCGATGGCGCCATCGCCAGCATTCCCGCCAAGGACATCGAGCCGTTCCTGATCCGCCCGCTGGTGGTGGACCAGGGCACGCTGGAGACCTCGGCGCGCATCATCGCCCTGCCCGAGTCGCGGGTCTACCTGGGCATGGGCGACACAGCCTATGCGCGCGGCATTTCCCCGCCCGAGGCGGTGGTCGGCAGCGACTGGCAGGCCTTCAAGCCGGTCAAGCCGGTCAAGGACCCGGTTACCGGGCGCGTGCTGGGCTATGAAGCCGAGTACCAGGGCAATGTCCGTGTGTCGCGCCCGCCGGAAGGCTTCGACGCGGTAACTACCGTCAAGGTCACGGCGGCCCAGCAGGAAATGGGCTCTGGCACCTTGCTGATGCCCCAGCCGGCGCGCGAGCCGGTGCGCTATGTGCCCCGCGCGCCGGATGTCATGCTCGATGGCCGCATCGCGGCGGTCTACGGCGGCGTGCAGTTCGGCGGCGCCAAGCAGGTGGTCGTGCTCAATATCGGCACCGCCGCGGGCCTCGAGCCCGGCCATGTGCTCGCGCTGTCCCGCGCCGGCCAGGTGGTGCGCGATCGCACGGATGGCAACCGCGCCATCCAGTTGCCCGACGAGCGCTATGGCCTGGCCTTCGTGTTCCGCGTGTTTCCCGGCGTGGCCTATGCCCTGGTCACCGATGCCTCGAACGCGATCGAGGTGGGCGACCGCGTGACTTCGCCGCGTTGACCGGGCTGGCAGCAACCGGCGCCAACCCGGCGCCGGTGCCCACCACCCGCAGCGCTGCCGATATCGAGGCGTGGCTGCGGCTGACCGGTGCCCGTGGCCTGGGCACAGGAGCCTTGCGCCAGTTGCTGGCCACCTTCGGGCTGCCGCACCAGCTGCTGGCGCAGACCGTCAGCGCACTGGCGGCGGTCATCCCCGAGAAGCAAGCCCGGGCGCTGTTGGCACCGCCCGATGCTGTCACCATGGCGCTGGTCGAGCGCACCGTGGCCTGGGCCGCCGAGCCGGGCAACCATGTGGTGACGCTGGCCGATGCCGCCTATCCCCGTGCCTTGCTGGATCTGTCCGACCCGCCGCTGGTGCTGTACGTCAAAGGCCAGCTGGGTGCGCTTGGCGGCCCGGCCATTGCCATGGTCGGTGCGCGCAGCGCCACCGTGCAGGGCACGGAGGATGCGCGACGCTTTGCCCGCGTGTTGTCCGGCGCCGGGCTGACGGTGGTGTCGGGGCTTGCGCTGGGCATCGATGGCGCAGCGCACGAGGGGGCTCTGGAAGGCGCTCTGGAAGGTGCTGGCGGCACCGTGGCGGTGATCGGCACCGGTGCCGACCTGGTCTACCCCGCTCGCCATCGCGACCTGGCCCACCGCATCGCGGCCCATGGCGCCATCGTCAGCGAGTTTGCGCTTGGCATGCCCGGGCGCAGCCACCACTTTCCCCAGCGCAACCGCATCATCGCGGCGCTCGCGCGCGGCGTGCTGGTGGTGGAGGCGGCGGCGCGATCGGGGTCGCTCATTACCGCGCGGCTGGCAGCCGAGATGGGACGGGAGGTCTATGCCATTCCCGGCTCGATCCATGCGCCGCTGTCCAAGGGTTGCCACCTGCTGATCCGCCAGGGCGCCAAGCTGGTGGAAACCGCGCAGGATGTGCTCGAGGAACTCGGCATGGCCGGGGATGCCGCCCGGCCGGTGGCGCCTGCGCCCATGCCGGCGCTGGACGATGTCCTGGGCCTGACGCTCACCCACGACCCCGTCACGCTGGACGCGCTGTGTGCGCGCACTGCCCTGCCGCCCGAGCAAGTGGTGGCCAGCCTGCTGACATTGGAACTGGCGGGCTCGGTGGAGCGGCTGCCGGGCAATGTCTATCGCCGGGTAAGCTAGTGAGCGACCCTGGTACCGCCGGCCGAAATACGGATTTCCTGGCGACCGCTACAATCAAACGATTTCCCGTGCCTGAAAAGGCTCATGTTTCCCCCATCATGACCGTTTACTTTCCGGAGCAGGACTCGGGCGCAATCGCCCAGGTGTTGGCAGCGCGTCCGCAAGGCCGCCTGGTAGCCTGCCTGTGCGCAGCCTGGTGCGGCACCTGCGGGACCTACCAGGAGGCGTTCGCGGCGCTTGCCGTCCGGTTTCCCGGCGATTGCTTCGTCTGGATCGATATCGAAACCCATGCCGACCAGCTGGGTGATCTCGATATCGATAATTTTCCGACGCTGCTGGTGCAGCCCGCGGCGGGCGGCGCGCCGCAGTTCTACGGCACGCTGCTGCCGCATATTGAAGTGCTCGAGCGCATGCTGGCGCGCGGCGCGGCGATGGTGCCAACGGCCGGCGCAGCGGTGCCGAACGTGCTGGAGTGGCTGGCGCCGCACGCTAACGACGACTAACCCCGGTCATCGGCGTCCGGCGCAAGCCAGGAGCATGAGCGCCGGATCGCAGTCAAAAAACGAAGTGGGCGGTGGCTGTTCAGGGCCGGCCCACATGCCAGCAGCGCCTGTTTGACGGCGACGGCGACGGCAGCTTGCTTGCACCGCCGTCGGAACCGCGCTTATTATTGGCGCCTCAAAGCCCCAAGCTCGCTGTTTACATATAGTGCAGAGCCCTTAGTGGCAACAATTCGCAGGCCGCCAGAGTGCGGCCAGCAAGGACCCGATCCATGTCAAAAGCCCTCATCATCGCGGAAAAGCCATCGGTTGCTGCCGATATAGCCCGTGCCCTCGGGGGCTTTACCAAGCATGACGAATACTTCGAAAGTGACGATTACGTTCTTTCGTCGGCCGTCGGCCACCTGGTTGAAATCGCCGCCCCGGACGAATACGAAGTCAAGCGAGGCAAGTGGAGCTTCGCCAACCTGCCGGTGATTCCCCCCCACTTCGACCTGCGCCCCATCGCCAAGACCGAGTCGCGGCTGAAGGTGCTCAACCGCCTGATCAAGCGCAAGGACGTTACCGGTCTGGTGAACGCCTGCGACGCGGGGCGCGAAGGGGAACTGATCTTCCGCCTGATCCAGCAGCATGCCAAGGCCAAGCAACCGGTGCAGCGCCTGTGGCTGCAGTCGATGACGCCGCAGGCGATCCGCGACGGCTTTGCCCGCCTGCGCGACGATGCCGACATGCTGCCGCTGGCGGACGCCGCGCGCTGCCGCTCGGAAGCCGACTGGCTGGTGGGCATCAACGGCACGCGCGCCATGACCGCGTTCAACAGCAAGGGCGGCGGCTTCTTCCTGACCACGGTTGGCCGGGTGCAGACCCCCACGCTGTCGATCGTCGTAGAGCGCGAAGAGAAGATCAAGAAGTTCGTCCCGCGCGACTACTGGGAAGTGCGCGCCGAGTTCATCGCCGCCGCCGGCCTTTACGAAGGCCGCTGGTTCGACCCCAAGTTCAAGAAGAGCGAGTTCGATCCCGAGACGCGCGAGTCGCGCCTGTGGAGCGAGGCCGAGGCCAAGAGCATCGTGGCGGCCTGCCGTGACAAGACCGGCACCGTCACCGAAGAGTCCAAGCCGTCCACGCAGCAGTCGCCGGCGCTGTTCGACCTGACCACGCTGCAGCGCGAGGCCAACTCGCGCTTCGGCTTCTCGGCCAAGAACACCCTCGGCCTGGCCCAGGCGCTGTACGAAAAGCACAAGGTGCTGACTTACCCGCGTACCGACGCGCGCGCGCTGCCCGAGGACTACATGGACACGGTCAAGCAGACCATGGACATGCTGGCCGAGAGCTCGCCCAACTACCTGCCGCATGCCAAGAAGGTGCTGGCCAGCGGGTGGATCAAGCCCAACAAGAAGATCTTCGACAACAGCAAGATCAGCGATCACTTCGCTATCATCCCGACGCTGCAAGCCCCGAAGAACCTCTCGGAGCCGGAGCAGAAGCTGTACGACCTGGTGGTGCGCCGCTTCCTGGCGGTGTTCTTCCCGGCGGCCGAGTTCCAGGTCACCACTCGTGTCACCGAGGTGGCGGGCCATCATTTCAAGACCGAAGGCAAGGTCCTGGTCAATCCCGGCTGGCTGGTGGTCTACGGGCGTGAAGCCCAGGGCGACGATGCCAACCTGGTGGCGGTGGCCAAGGACGAGCGCGTCAAGGTCGACAAGGTCGACGGCGTGATGCTGACCACCAAGCCGCCCGCACGCTACAACGAAGCCACATTGCTGTCCGCCATGGAAGGCGCGGGCAAGCTGGTGGACGACGACGCGCTGCGCGAGGCCATGGCCGGCAAGGGCCTGGGCACGCCAGCCACGCGCGCGGCCATCATCGAAGGGCTGCTCGCCGAGAAATACCTGGTGCGCGAAGGCCGTGAGCTGATTCCCACCGCCAAGGCCTTCCAGCTGATGACGCTGCTGCGCGGCCTGGGCGTGCAGGAACTGACCCAGGCCGAGCTGACCGGCGAATGGGAGCACAAGCTGTCGCAGATCGAGCGCGGTGGCCTGAAGCGCGACGAGTTCATGCGCGAGATCGCGCAGATGACGCAGCAGATCGTCAAGCGCGCCAAGGAATACGACAGCGACACCATCCCGGGCGACTACGCCACGCTGGCCACGCCGTGCCCGCAGTGCGGCAGCCAGGTCAAGGAGAACTACCGCCGCTTTGCCTGCACCGCGTGCGAGTTCTCGATCAGCAAGATCCCGGGTGGGCGCCAGTTCGAGATCGACGAAGTCGAAGAACTGCTGCTGAAGAAGGAAATCGGTCCGCTGCAGGGTTTCCGCAGCAAGATGGGCCGGCCGTTTGCCGCCATCCTGAAGCTGGGCAAGGACGACGAAGGCCACTACAAGATGGAATTCGACTTCGGCCAGAATGACGACGACAACGACGGCGAGCCGGTCGACTTCAGCGGCCAGGAAGCGGTTGGCGCTTGTCCGAAGTGCGGTGGCTCGGTCTACGAGCACGGCATGAAGTACGTGTGCGAGAACAGCGTGGCCGTGCCCAAGAGCTGCGACTTCACCACGGGCAAGATCATCCTGCAGCAGGAGATCTCGCGCGAGCAGATCGGCAAGCTGCTGGGCGCGGGCCGTACGGATCTGCTGACCGGCTTCAAGTCATCGCGCACCGGGCGCAACTTCAAGGCCTTCCTGGCCAAGCAGCCGGACGGCAAGATCGGCTTCGAGTTCGAGGCACGCGAGCCCAAGGCGGGCGCCAAGACGGCGGCCAAGGGCGCCGCGGCCAAGACCGCGTCCGCCAAGGCTGGCGACGAGGATCAGGCTGGCGAAACGGTGAGCAAGGCCAAGGCGCCGGCCAAGAAGGTGGCGGCCAAGAAAGCTCCAGCCGCCAAGAAGGCCCCCGCAGCGAAGAAAGCCGCGGCCAAGACGCCAGCAGCCAAGCGCGCTACCGGCAAGTCCCGCGCCGACGACGAAGCCACGGCCGACGCCGAGGAAGAGTGAGTTGCTCGCGGAGCCGGCAGGACGCCGGCTCCGCGCTTCCCTTCCCCCCCTTTAGTAGCCCTCGATCCTGCGGTCCCCTTATTGGTTGTCGTTGCGGATCTTGCCCTCTTCGAGCAGGAAATCGATAAAGGCGCGGACCTTGGTCGGCAGGAACTTGCGGCTGGGATAGACCACGCTGACATCGCGCTTCGGCAGTCGGTATTGCTGGAGGATGTGCGTCAACCGCCCCGCTTCAATATTCGGCCGCGCCAGATAGGCAGACAGCATCGCCACACCCATGTCGGCCAGCGCCGCCTGGTGCGCCAACTCGGCATTGCTGCACAGCAGGCCCGGGCGGATCGGCACCGTTACCTCGCCCTCCGGGCCCGACAGCGTCCATTCATGCTCAGCGGTGGGGATGCGCATCGCAATGCAGCGGTGGTTGGTCAGTTCGTGCGCTTGGCGCAGCGGCGGGTGCTGGCGCAGGTAGCCTGGCGAGGCGCACAGGATGATCTCTGCCGAGATCAGCGGGCGCGCCACCAGGTGCGAGCCCAGCCCCAGGTCGGACAACACCACGCCTACGTCGCGCCCCTCTTCGACGATATCGACGATACGGTCCGATAACAGCACGTCGAACACCACCTCGGGATACAGGGCCTGGAAACGTGCCAGCGTGGCGGGCAGCAGGTGCAGGCCGAACATCACCGGCGCCACCAGCCGCAGTGTGCCCGAGAGCGACTGGCTGCGCGCCGTCACTACCGATTCGGCCTCCTCCACATCTTCCAGGATCTGCTGGCAACGCTGCAGGTAGGTCTCCCCGGCGTCAGTCAGCGACAGGCTGCGGGTGGTGCGGTTCAGCAACCGCGTGCCAAGGTGGCTCTCCAGGTCGGCTACGTAGCGCGTGACTACCGCATTGGACATTTCCAATTGTTGCGCTGCACGAGCAAAGCTGCCCAGTTCGACCACTTTGGAAAAGACGCGCATCGATTGCAACCGGTCCATGACATAGTCTCCAGTCTTGCCCGCGAACTTTTACGGAAAGTGGGTTATTTATTGTTGAAACTACAACTAATCATTGTCGGGGGCAATGTTTATTCATATCAGGGAAATACCTAATATGGAGCCATCGGATGCCGCATTGCAGCGAAGGCTGCTGAGAAGACTAGGTGTCCTGCCTGTGGAAAGGATTCAATCATGAAAAGCCAACGTTTCGCCCTGATCGCCGCTGCCACCACGCTCGCAGCCGCCCTGACCGCCGCCCCCGCCTTTGCCAAGGCCGGCAAGTTCGACCCCTACACCGATGGCGCCCGCGCCACCCAGACCTCGGTCTATAGCAACGGCGGCAAGGCTGGCAAGTTCGACAGCTTCACCGACGGCGCCCGTGCCGGCAAGTTCGACCCGTTCACGGACGGTGCCCGCGTTGGCAAGTTCGACCCGTACACCGACGGCGCCAAGGCCGGCAAGTTCGACGTATTTACCGACGGCGCCGCTGCCCTGTAATTCAGGCGGCCTGTCGGCGGGAACCGCGTCCTATGGCGGTTTCGCCCCTTTCGGCTGATCTCCACAGGCCGACGGGGAGGGTGCGAAAGCGCCTTCTCCGTACTAACTGGAGGACACGCCCGTACCACGCCGGTACGGGCGTGTTTGCTTTTGGGGCACCGCTTTGTTGTACACGCTTGTCGGTGTCGGGTGATGCATGATACCTCCGGCGAGGTTTTCGGGCCGCAGCGACATAAATCACGGCATAAAAAAACGGGCCAGTCATGGCCCGTTCTTGTTGCCGGCATCGCAGGCCGGCTGCCGGCGGGCGGGGGATGATCCCCGCCTGCGCCAGCCAGATCAGTCGTCGTGATGGTGGTGGCCACGGCCGTGCTTGCGCTTGTAGCCGCTGCGGTAGTAGCGGTCGTCGCGATAGCCACGGCCGCGCTCGTCCGCGTAGGAGTTGCTGCGCGAGACGTTGCCGCCCAGCGCGGCGCCCGCACCGCCGCCAACCGCTGCACCCAGCAGGCCGCCGGTGCGCCCGCCCATGGCGTTGCCCGCTGCCGTGCCTGCGCCACCGCCCAGCGCGCCGCCGATGATGGCGCCAGTGCGCTCGCGGCGGTTGGACGTGACCGCACCGCCTGCGCCGCCGCCAACCGCGCCGCCGATCACCGCACCGGTCGAGCCGCCGAGCGCGCCACCGACCGCCGCGCCGGCGACACCGCCGAGTGCGCCGCCGAGGGCATTATTCATATCGCCCGCAAACACCGGCAGCGCGGATGCCGCCAGGGCGATGGCCAGGGTGAAACTGCGAACGGGATGCCGAGACATGTTCTTCTTCCTTGGGTTGAGCAACTGTGACGCAAGTGTAGAGATGTAGCCGCGAGCTTGCTGTAACCACGTGTAAGGCCCTGTAACCGCTGCAGAAACGTAAAACGGGCCGCCAGAATTGGCGGCCCGTTCTTTAACGGCGTGAAGCGCGGAGTTACTACGGGGTTAGGACTGTTGTGCGGCTACGCGCACTCGCATTCCCCCCCTGAGCGAACCGCGTGCCACGTGCAGATCAGCAACATTTTCCCTGCCCCCCGCCGTAGCGGGCCTCCTGCCGTTCGCGAAAGAACGCCTCGTAGGTCATGGGCTCGCGGTCGGGATGGGTGGCCTCCATGTGCGCCACATAGGTCTGGTAATCCGGCAAACCCACCATCAGGCGCAGGGACTGGCCCAGGTAGCGTCCCATGGTTCCAAGTTGCTCAAGCATGATGGATCTCCTGTTTCCAAATCCAATTCCAATCCCGACATCGGGTGAGCGCTGGCCGGTGGCCAGCGCACGCACTCAATGCTGTGCCGAAGCCGAAGCCGGCATCGGTTCAAACGGGGTTTCGCGGTCGGTCGGCCGGTTTTCCGCGCGGGCCTTCATCGCGGTCTTGAAACCGTAGAACACGATCGACAGCACCACGAACATGAACAGCGCGCACAGCCCGGCATCCAGGTAGTCGTTGAAGACGATGCGGTGCATCTGCTCCATCGACTTGGCCGGGGCCAGTACCTTGCCCTGGGCGATGGCGTCGCTGAACTTGGCCGCGTGGGTCAGGAAGCTGACCTTGGGATCGGCGTCGAACAGCTTTTGCCAGCCGGCGGTCAGCGTGCAGATCAGTAGCCAGATGGTGGGCACCAGGGTGACCCAGGCGTATTGCCCGCGCTTCATCTTCACCAGCACGCAGGTACCGAGCACCAGCGCCACCGCGGCCAGCATCTGGTTGGAGATGCCGAACAGCGGCCACAGCGTGTTGATGCCGCCAAGCGGGTCAACCACGCCCTGGTACAGGAAGTAGCCCCAGAACGATACGGTCAGCGCGGTGGCGATCAGGTTAGCCGGCAGCGAGTCGGTGCGGCGGAACGAGGGCACGAAGCTGCCCAGCAGGTCCTGCAGCATGAAGCGCCCGGCGCGGGTGCCCGCGTCCACCGCGGTCAGGATGAACAGCGCCTCGAACAGGATGGCAAAGTGGTACCAGAAGGCCATCATGGCCTGGCCGCCCACCACCTGGTGCAGGATGTGGGCAATCCCCACCGCCAGCGTCGGTGCGCCGCCGGCGCGCGAGATGATGGAGTTCTCGCCAACGTCCTTGGCAGTCTGGATCAGCACATCCGGCGTGATCACGAAGCCCCAGCCCGACACCACCTGGGCCACCGATTCCGGCGAGGTGCCGATCACGGCTGCCGGGCTGTTCATGGCGAAGTACACACCCGGCTCGATTACCGAGGCCGCGACCAGCGCCATGATGGCCACGAACGATTCGGCCAGCATCGCGCCGTAACCGATAAAGCGCATATGCGCTTCGCTCTCAAGCAGCTTGGGCGTGGTGCCCGAGGAGATCAGCGCGTGGAAGCCCGACACCGCGCCGCAGGCGATGGTGATGAAGAGGAACGGGAACAGGTTGCCCGACCACACCGGGCCGCCGCCCTTGGCGAACTGGGTGAACGCCGGCATCTTCAACTCCGGCGCCACGATCAGGATGCCGATGGCCAGCGCGATGATGGTGCCGATCTTCAGGAAAGTGGAGAGATAGTCGCGCGGGGCCAGCAGCAGCCACACCGGCAGCACGGCAGCGATAAAGCCGTAGATGATCAGCATCCACGTCAGCGCCTTGCCGTCGTACGTAAACAACGGTGCCAGCACCGCGCTTTCATGCACGTACTGGCCACCGATGATGGCCAGCATCAGCAGCACGAAGCCGATCACCGACACCTCGCCGATGCGGCCCGGGCGGATATAGCGCGTGTAGATGCCCATGAAGAGGGCGATAGGAATCGTCACCCCCACCGTGAACGTGCCCCAGGGCGAATCCGCCAGCGCCTTCACCACGATCAGTGCCAGCACCGCCAGGATGATGATCATGATCATGAAGCAGCCGAACAACGCGATCATGCCTGGCACCGTGCCCATCTCGGACTTGATCAGGTCGCCCAGCGAGCGGCCGTCGCGGCGCGTGGAGATGAACAGCACCATGAAGTCCTGCACTGCCCCGGCAAACACCACGCCCGCCAGGATCCACAGCATGCCGGGCATATAGCCCATCTGCGCGGCCAGCACGGGACCCACCAGCGGGCCGGCGCCGGCAATGGCGGCGAAGTGGTGGCCGAACAGCACGGCCTTGTTGGTCGGCACGTAGTCCAGCCCGTCGTTATGGCGCCAGGCCGGCGTCATGCGCTTGGGGTCGAGCTGCATCACCTTCTCGGCGATGAACTTGCTGTAGTAGCGGTAGGCGATCAGATAGATACAGATCGCGGCGACCACGATCCACAAGGCACTGACGGCTTCGCCGCGAGACAGTGCAACGGTGGCAAAGGCGAAGGCGCCAAGGATGGCGACGGCCAGCCACACCAGGTGTTGCCCGATGCGATTCATGATGAGGGTCTCCTCAGACCATTTTTAGGAATGCCGGCGGCGGCAGGTGCCGGAAGCAAGGGGGGCGCCTGGGCGGCGTCCCCTGGTGGCGGCGGGCGGAGGGGGGGTGGCGGGATGGTCCCTGCCATGTCTCCGTCGGCGCCCGGTATGTCTCGCAAGATCCGGATCTGGTCGTCGCAGGCGGGCGATGCAAACAGCATAGACGCTAGCCGCACCCACTGCGCAGGACGCGTGCATTACGCCGCTTGAGCGGCGCGCGTGCGTCTGGCGTGTAGTATTGACACCCGTCCCTGGCGGCACAAGCGCGGAACTACGCAGCGATGCTGCGTGTTACTACGTAGATCGACGCTCGCATGCCGCTTGCGCGTCATCCGTGTTTACCCCGGTCCCGATGAAACTCCGTCAGAAAATCCTGTTATTGGCCGTCGCGCCGCTCGCCGTGGCCATGTTCGGCATCGCGCTGGCCGTGCGCTACCAAGCCACCCAGCTGGCAAGCCACGAGCGCGCCCTGGTCGAGGCGGCCTACCTGCAGAGCAAGGAAGCCGAGCTGCGTCACTACGTAGAACTGGCGCAAAGCGCGATCGCGCCGATGGTGCGCTCGGGCCACAACGATGCGGCCACCCGTGACGCCGCCATGCAGGCCCTGGCGCGCCTGGACTACGGCCCCGACGGCTATTTTTTCCTCTATGACCTGCAAGGCCGCAATCTGATGCACCCGCGCCAGCCCGAGCTGGTCGGACAGGATTTATGGAGCCTGCGGGACCCGCAGGGCGCGCTCACCATCCAGAAGCTGATCGCCGCGGCCCGCTCCGGCGGTGGGTCGGTGCGCTATATGTGGAGAAAACCCTCCTCGCAGCAACTGGCCCCCAAGCTGGGTTACGTGGTCGCCGTGCCGGCGTGGAACTGGATGCTGGGCACCGGCATTTATCTCGACGACGTGGAGCGCACCCTGCGCCAGCTCGATGCGCGGGCGGAGACCGATATTCGCGAGACCATGGCGTGGATCGGCGTGATTGCTGCGATCAGCATCCTGCTGGTGGCCGCCAGCGGCCTGGCGCTCAATGTGAGCGAGCACCGCGAGGCCGACGCCAAGCTGCGGCAGCTGGCGCAGCGCGTGGTGCAGTCGCAGGAAGAGGAACGCGCGCGGCTGTCGCGCGAGTTGCACGATGGCATCAGCCAGTTGCTGGTGTCGGTCAAGCTGCTGCTGGAGACGGCCGCCAACCGCCTGCGCATGGCCCCGGACCAGGGCCAGTCGGTGGCGCCCGTGCTTGGCACGGCGCTGGTCCGCCTGGATACGGTCTTCAATGAGGTGCGCCGGGTGGCGCGCAACCTGCGGCCTGCCCTGCTTGATGACCTTGGCCTGTTCGCCGCGCTGGAGCACCTGGCACGCGAGATGCAGGAAGGCAGCGGGCTGCAGATTTCCGTGTCGCACACGGGCAAGCCGCGCGAACTCGCTGACGAGCAGGCCACAGCCCTCTATCGCATCGCCCAGGAAGCGCTGACCAATGTGGAGCGGCATGCGCATGCGCGCCATGTCACGCTGGGGCTGGCGTTCGATGCCAACGCTACCCGGCTGACCGTGCAGGATGACGGCGCCGGCTTCGACGTGGCGCGCATGCAGCTCGATCCGAAGCGCGGCATCGGCCTGCGCAACCTGCGCGAGCGCATCGCCGCGCTGGGCGGCGAGTTCGATATCGTCTCCGGCCCGGGCTCGACCCGGCTGAGCGCGGCGGTGCCGGTGGTGCCGGCGCAGTCGGCCACACGCCACAACCCGGATTCGCCGGATTCGCCGGATTCGCCAGATTCACAAGGAAACCCCCGCTCATGACCCCCGCCCCCGCCCGCGTCCTGTTGATCGACGACCACGCGCTGGTGCGCGACGGCATGCGCATGCGCCTTAGCCTGCAACCCGAGCTCACGGTGGTGGGCGAGGCCGACGACGGCGAGGCGGCGCTGGCCTGGCTGGCGCGGACCAGCGCCGAGCACATACCTGAACTGGTCATTACCGATATCGGCATGCGAGGCATGGGCGGCATCGCGCTGGCCGCCGCGCTGCATGAGGACTATCCGGAGCTGGCCGTGCTGATCGTGTCGATGCACGACAACCTCGAATACGTGCGCCAGGCGATCCGAGCCGGCGCGCGCGGCTATGTGCTCAAGGATGCACCCGCCGACGAGCTAATGGCCGCGATTGCCGCGGTGCTGGCCGGCCGCGTCTTCTACAGCGCCCGCATTGCCCGCAGCATGGCCGAGCAAACCCCGGCCGCCGGGCCGCTCGATGCGCTCACCCCGCGCGAGCGCGACATCTTCAACTGCATCGGCCGCGGCCAGGCCAACAAGGACATTGCCGCCGCGCTGGGCGTGTCGGTACGCACCATCGAGACCCACCGGCTCAACCTGCGGCGCAAGCTGGGCATCGAAGGCCGCGCGGAGCTGGTGAAGTTCGCCGTGGAGCAAGGGAGCACGGAGGGTGGCCCGACCGGGTCCCAATGAAAAAAGCCCACTCCAGTTGACGGAGTGGGCTTTAGCGCTTGCTGACGAAGCTGGATCTGCGTTGTCGCGCTCCCCTCTCCCGCGCGCGGGAGAGGGGCTGGGGGAGAGGGCGGGCGCTCGTCATGCCTGCGTGCTGGAGAACACCACGGGCTTCGCTTCAAGTGGCTCCTAGCTAAGCCACCCCTCTCCCCGGCCCTCTCCCCCTGAGGGGAGAGGGAGCGACAGCCGTCGTCGTGGCGCCTGGCTTTGGCCTGTTCGACGGCTTCGGTGGATGTGCCTGTTATTTAGGCAGCCAGACGCTTGGCCAGCGCGGCCTTGGCATCCACCAGGGCTTGCGGCAGGTTGTGCTTGAGTTGCGTGAACAGCTCCTCATGCAGCTCCAGTTCCTTCTGCCAGGCGGCGTGGTCGATCGAGGTGACCTGCTCGAACTGCTGCTTGGTGAAATCCAGGCCTTCCCAGTTCAGGTCCTCGAAGCTGGGCGAGGTGCCGAACACGTGGTCGGTGCCCTTGCCTCGGCCTTCGACGCGGTCGATCATCCACGACAGCACGCGCATGTTCTCGCCAAAGCCCGGCCACACGAAGTTGCCGGCCTCATCCTTGCGGAACCAGTTGACGCAGTAGATGCCCGGCAGCTTGGCGCCGGACGCTTCCAGCTTCTTGCCCAGCGCCAGCCAGTGGCCGAAGTAGTCGCTCATGTTGTAGCCGCAGAACGGCAGCATGGCGAACGGGTCGCGGCGCACCACGCCTTGCTGGCCAGCAGCGGCGGCGGTGGTTTCCGAGCCCATGGTGGCGGCCATGTAGACGCCTTCGGTCCAGTTGCGCGCCTCGGTCACCAGCGGCACGGTGGTGGAGCGGCGGCCGCCGAAGATGAACGCATCGATGGCGACGCCAGCCGGGTTGTCCCAGTTATCGTCGATCGACGGGCACTGCACTGCCGGGGCGGTGAAGCGGGCGTTCGGGTGGGCAGCCTTGGCGCCGGTTTCCTTGGCGATGGCCGGGGTCCAGTCCTTGCCCTGCCAGTCGATCAGGTGCGCCGGGGCTTCCTTGCTCATGCCTTCCCACCACACGTCGCCGTCATCGGTCAGCGCCACGTTGGTGAAGATGACGTTTTCCTTCAGGGTAGCCATCGCGTTGAAGTTGGTCTTCTCGCTGGTGCCCGGGGCCACGCCAAAGTAGCCGGCTTCCGGGTTGATGGCGTACAGGCGGCCGTCCTGGCCCGGCTTGATCCAGGCGATGTCGTCGCCGATGGTGGTGACCTTCCAGCCTTCGAAGCCCTTGGGCGGGATCAGCATGGCGAAGTTGGTCTTGCCGCAAGCCGACGGGAACGCGGCGGCCACGTGGTATTTCTTGCCTTCCGGCGAGGTCACGCCCAGGATCAGCATGTGCTCGGCCAGCCAGCCCTCGTCGCGGCCCATGGTGGAGGCAATGCGCAGTGCGAAGCACTTCTTGCCCAGCAGGGCGTTGCCGCCGTAGCCCGAGCCATACGACCAGATTTCGCGCGTTTCCGGGAAATGGACGATGTACTTGGTCGGGTTGCACGGCCAGGCCACATCTTTCTCGCCGGCAGCCAGCGGCTTGCCCACGGTGTGCACGCACGGCACGAACTCGCCATCGGTGCCCAGCACGTCGAACACGGCGCGGCCCATGCGGGTCATGATGCGCATATTGACGGCAACGTACGGCGAATCCGACAGCTCTACGCCGATGTGGGCGATCGGCGAGCCCAGCGGGCCCATCGAGAACGGCACCACGTACAGCGTGCGGCCGCGCATGCAGCCGTCGAACAGGCCGGACAGCGTCTGGCGCATTTCAGCCGGGGCGGTCCAGTTGTTGGTGGCGCCGGCGTCTTCCTTCTTCTGCGAGCAGATGAAGGTGCGGTCTTCCACACGCGCCACGTCGGACGGATCGGACAGCGCCAGGAACGAATTCTTGCGCTTGGCCGGGTTCAGGCGCTTCATGGTGCCGGCAGCGACCATCTGCTCGCACAGGCGGTCGTACTCTTGCTGCGAGCCGTCGCACCAGTAGATATTGTCGGGTTTGGCGAGGGCCGCGAACTCGGCCACCCAGGCGACCAGCTTCTGGTGCTTGACCCAGGCCGGTACGTTGAGTGCGGGCGTGCCCTGCATGGCGGGGTGGTTCATACTGCTACTCCAAAGCGTAAAGGAAATCTTGCAAAGCCAGGCCGGTTGCCGCGGTCGGAAGACGGCTGGCAGCGCCCCATGACCTGGGCAGACCGCGGCCATTCGCCGCTGGTTCCGCACCGGGCCGCGTAGGGCGGCTCTGACCAGGATCGTCACATCCCGTTACAACTGCACAGCGACCGGAACTGCGCAAAAGGTCGCGACAGGCCCCGCGGCTGCGCTACAGTGGCGCTTCGCCTGTGGCAGGGCCGGGCAGGCTTTGTCCGGCGCGGCCCGGGTGACGGGAGCAAGGCTCGACCGACAATCTGGGGCGGCACCGGAACCGGCAAGGATACCACCGCCGCTCGCCGCTGTTTTTTGCTCCGCAGCAATGTTTGTGCGCGATTCCGGGCCATGCCGTATTGTCTCGTTTGCCTGTCCGTCGGCTCACTTTCGCGTCGCGCGGGATTGTTCCCGCCGCGTTGCGCACTCGGTGCGGTGTCGGGCGGCAGATGCTAAAACTATAACGTTGATGGGTGCGCGGCAATGTGGGTGTGCGCACCTTGCGATAGCCAAAATAGAGTTTCCGATGAAGATTGCCGTACTCGACGATTATCAGGATGCCGTTCGCAAGCTGTCGTGCTTCAGCCTGCTCGATGGCCATGACGTCAAGGTGTTCAACAACACTGTCAAGGGCGTCGGCCAGCTGGCGGCACGCCTGTCCGACGTGGAAGCCGTGGTGCTTATCCGCGAACGATCGCGCATCACCCGGCAACTGCTGGAAAAACTCCCCAAGCTCAAGATCATCAGCCAGACCGGGCGCGTTGGCGGCCATGTGGATGTCGAGGCCTGTACGGAACGCGGCGTGGCGGTGCTGGAAGGCGCGGGCTCGCCCGTGGCCCCGGCCGAGCTCACCTGGGCCCTGATCATGGCGGCCCAGCGCCGCATTCCCCAGTATGTGGCCAGCCTCAAGCATGGCGCCTGGCAGCAGTCCGGGCTCAAGTCCACCACCATGCCGCCCAACTTCGGCCTGGGCCAGGTGCTGCGCGGGCAGACGCTCGGGATCTGGGGCTACGGCAAGATCGGCAAGCTGCTGGCGGGCTACGGCCGTGCCTTCGGCATGAATGTGCTGGTATGGGGACGCGAGAACTCGCAGAACGCCGCGCGCGCGGACGGCTTGGCCGTGGCCGGGTCGCAGGAGCAATTGTTTACCGACAGCGACGTGCTGTCGCTGCACCTGCGCCTGAGTGACGAGACCCGTGGGCTGGTCAAGCTGGCCGACTTCTCCCGCATGAAGCCCACCGCGCTGTTCGTCAACACCAGCCGCGCCGAGCTGGTCGAGGAAAACGCCCTGCTGGCCGCGCTCAACCGTGGACGCCCCGGCATGGCGGCGGTCGATGTGTTCGAGTCCGAGCCCATCCTGCAGGGCCACGCCCTGCTGCGCATGGAAAACTGCATCTGCACGCCGCACCTGGGCTATGTCGAACGCGAAAGCTATGAGATGTACTTCCGCATCGCCTTCCAGAACATACTCGATGTGCTGAGCGGCAAGCATGACAGCATCGCCAATCCCAAGGCGCTGACGCCGGCGCTGTCGCGCTAAGCGCTAGCCCGCAGGCGAGCGCCCCGCCGGCCTCCCTGCCGGCGAGTGCGCTACGCTCAACGCGAACCGGGCAAAACCGCTACACTCGGACTTCGCGCGCGGCCTCTGGCCGCGTTTTTCGTCCTCCGCACCTCCTTCTCCGCCCCCGTCGCCATGGATCCCAGGCTCGTGATGCTGTGCCTTGGCAATTTTGTCATCGGTACCGGCGCGATGATCGTCACCGGCATGCTCAATGACATTGCCGGCGATTTCCAGCTTGGAGCCGGCACCGCGGGCCAGTTGATCTCCGTGTTTGCGCTGGCGACCTGCGTCGGCGCGCCCTTGTTCGCCACGCTCGGCTCGCGCATCGACCGCCGGCTGCTGCTGGCGGGCTCATTGCTGGTCTATGCCGCGATGCACCTGGCCGCGGCCTTTGCGCCGAGCTTTGCCAGCCTGATGGCGATCCGCTTGCTGAGCGCGATCGGCGCGGCCATCTTCACCCCGCAAGCCGCCGCCACCCTGCCGTTGCTAGTCAACGCGCAGACGCGCGGGCGCGCCATCAGCTTTGTTTTCCTGGGCTGGAGCGTGGCCAGCGTGGTGGGCGTGCCAATGGGGACGTGGATCGCCAGCGCGCTGGGCTGGCGCTTCAGCATGGGGCTGGTGGGTTTGCTGGCGCTGGGCGCGTCGGTGGGCGTGTGGCGGGCCTTGCCGGCGCGGCTGTATGTGGAACCGGTGGGCCGGGCGGCCTGGGGTGCGGTGCTGCGGCACACGCCGATGGTGCTGGTGGTGGCCACCACCATGATCCAGTCGGCCGGGATGTTCACGCTGTTTACTTATATTGCCCCGCTGCTGCGCGACGTGCATGGTATCAGCGGCGGCACGCTCAGCCTGATGTTCCTGGCTTACGGCGCCTGCGGCGTCAGCGGCAATGTGCTGGCGGCGTCGCGCATGGACCGGGCCACGCCCGCGCGCATCGTTCAGGCCGCCATGCTGACCTCGCTGGCGGCCATGCTGCTGTGGCCGCTGGCGACACTGGGGCCGGTGGCGCTGGTGCTCATCTTCATGCTGTGGGGTGTCGGCGGCTTTGCCACCAACAGCGCGCAGCAGGCGCGGCTGGTAGCGCTCGCGCCGGAGCGCGCGGCGGTATCGATCTCGCTCAACTCGTCTTCCATCTACCTCGGCCAGGCCCTGGGCGCGATGGGCGGCGCGGCGATCTACGCAACCGCCGGCGCCGACTCCCTGCACTGGGGTGCGGCAGCGCTGATGCTGCTGGCGCTGGTGGTGTCGCAGCGCGCTCGGGTGCTGGGGCAGCGCTGGTGCCTGCGCGAGACGGCGCGGCAGCAGGCCTGAGCCAACCGGCTCATCGACCCACTGGACAAAGCAGACAAAGCGAACAATGCCGCCAGCCGTGCGGCGCCGCACACGTGGCAGCCGCTTGATACCTCTGTTTGGAAAATCCCGGCGCTAAGATAAAGGACACAGGATCAAGGAGACGGCATGAGCACATCCAACGGCATGCGCCTCATCGCCATCAGCGTCGGCAAGGCGGTCCCGCTCGTCGTGGCGGCGGTGGGCACCGAGGCGGTGGTGATGTCCGGCATCCGCAAGCATCCGCTCAGCACCTTGCTGCACCCGCTGTCGGTGGCGGTGCGTCCGCTGGGGCTGGCGGGTGACGAACAGGCCGACCTGAGCGTGCACGGTGGCCTGGACAAGGCGGTCTACGCCTACCCGGCCGAACACTACGCCTGGTGGAACGCGCGCCGCCGGGAAGCACGGCTGCCCGAGGCCGAGAAGCCGCTCGTGCCAGGCGCCATGGGCGAAAACCTGACCCTGGAGGGCGTGCTCGAGACCGATCTGTGGGTGGGGGATCTGCTGCGCATTGGCGACGTAGTGCTCCAGGTGGAGTCGCCGCGCCAGCCCTGCTACAAGTTCAACGCCGTGATGGGCTACCGCCATGCGATCAAGCATATGGTGCAAAGCGGTTATTCCGGCATTTACCTGAGCGTAGTCACCCCCGGCGATCTCCAGGCCGGCGCCGCGGTGATCATCAAGCCGGGACCGCGCGATGTGTCGATAGAAAGCATCAACGCGCGGCAACGCAATGGCCGCCAGATCCTGCTTTTCTGATAATGTTTGGCTCTCGATACAAGCAAGTATCCCTTCGCGCTGTAATAGTTTGTAATGGCGCGGATTGCATGGGTACTGGCCTTCAACGCCCTTGATCCTGTACTACTAGCGGTTTTCCGCGGCGCGGCACCGGCTTCCCAGAAGGCCGGGCCACGGGGGAGCGGGCGCATTTTGCGCGCACTGTCAGAGAGTCCTCACATGAAAACGAACGGGATCGACCAGGCCAAGGGCTTCGTCGACGCTAAGTGGAGTCCTTCCACGGGTACCGGCAAGGGGGTGTCGCCCTGGTTGCTCGGCGCGGTCTTGATCGCGCTGGCTGCTGGCGGATGGTTCGGCTGGCGTGCCTGGACGGCGCCCAAGCCGGCGGCCAAGGCGCCGCCTGTGGTGGTGGTGGCCACTGCGGTGGTGCAGCAGGGCGACGTGCCGCTGCGGGTGACGGCCAACGGCACAGTGAGCGCGCTCGCCACGGTGGAGATCCGCCCGCAAGTGTCCAGCACCGTGCGCACCGTGCATATCAAGGAAGGCCAGACGGTCAAGCCGGGCGACCTGCTCTTCACGCTCGACACCCGCATGGACGAGGCCAACCTCGCCAAGGCCCAGGCCCAGCTGATGCGCGACCAGGCCGACCTTTCCGATGCCCGCCGCACGCTGGTGCGCAGCAATGAATTGCTGCAGCGCAACTTCATCTCCAAGAGCGCGGTGGATACGGCCCAGGCCAAGGTCGACGGCTTCGAGGCCACCCTGCGCGCCGACCAGGCCGCCATCGAGGCCAGCCGCGTGGCGGTCAGCTACGGCGCCATCCGCGCCACCATCGGCGGGCGCACCGGCGTGATCAACATGTTCCCCGGCTCGCTGGTGATGCCCAACAGCGCCCTGCCGATGGTCACCATTGCCCAGGTGCAGCCGATTGCCGTCACCTTCACCCTGCCCGAGCGCCAGCTCGCCGCGCTGCGCGAGGCGCTGCACGCCGGCCCTGTTGCCGTGACCGCGCTGCCCAACGACGGCAGCAAGACCCCCGTGACCGGCAAGATCAGCTTTGTGGATAACACGGTGGACCCGCAGTACGGCAGCATCCGCATCAAGGCGCAGTTCGACAACGACGAGCAGCGCCTGTGGCCCGGGACGTATGCCAACGTGGACGCCGTGGTGCAGACCTTGAAGAACGCGCTGTCGGTGCCGCCGCAGGCGGTGGTGACGGGGCCGGAAGGCCGCTTTGTCTACGCGGTGCAGGCGGACAACCGCGTCAAGCCGATGCCGGTGAAGGTGCAAGTCTCCACCGCCAGCGCCGCCGTGATCGACGGCGTGCCGCCCGGCACGCGCGTGGTGGTGGAAGGCGCGCAGAACCTGCGCGCCGGCAGCATGGTGCGGGAAGCGACGCCCGCGGCCAAGGCTGGCGCGGCAAGCGCTGCCGCCGCCGATGCGAACGCCAATGCCAAGCATTGAGCCCAGGGCACTGACACCATGACCCTGTCCGAGCTTTGTATCCGCCGCCCGGTGATGACGATCCTGCTGTGCCTGGCAGTGATCGTCACCGGCATTGCGCTCTACCCCACCATCCCGATCGCGGCGTTGCCGTCGTTCAACTCGCCGGTGATCCAGGTCACGGCCACCTTGCCCGGGGCCAGCCCCGAGACCATGGCGGCCTCGGTGGCGACCCAGCTGGAAAAGCAGTTCGCCACCATTCCCGGCGTGTCGGTGATCAGCTCGTCGAACACGCTCGGCAACTCCAGCATCACCATCGAGTTCAACAACGACCGCGACATCGACGCCGCGGCCGTGGACGTGCAGGCGGCGCTGTTCCGCGCGCAGCGCGCGCTGCCGATCGAGATGACGGTGCCGCCGTCGTACCGCAAGGTCAACCCGGCCGATGCGCCGGTGCTGCTGCTGGCGATCAACTCGCCGGCCATGAGCCTGGCCGAGCTCAACGCCTTCGGCGACAACCTGATCTCGCCTAGCCTGGCCACCTTGCCAGGCGTGGCGCAGGTGCAGGTATTCGGGCAAAAGCGTTTCGCCGTGCGCGTGCGCGCCCACCCGGACGCGCTTGCCGCGCGCGGCCTCACGCTGGATGAGCTGGCCACGGCGCTGAACCGTGCCAACGCCAATACACCGGTCGGCACGCTGGACGGCGCGCGCCAGACGCTCACCATCCAGGCCAACCGCCAGCTTGCCAGCGCCGACGCGTTCCGCAACATCATCGTGGCCAGCCAGCCCAGCGGCGCGCTGGTGCGGCTGTCTGACGTGGCCGATGTGGAAGACAGCGTCGAGACCATCAAGACCGGCAGCTGGCTCAACAACGAGCGCTCGATCGTGCTGGCCGTGCTGCGCCAGCCGGATGCCAATACGGTGGCGGTGGTGGACGCCATCAAGAACGCGCTGCCGCGCCTGATCCAGCAGATGCCGGATTCGGTCAACGTGGCGGTGGTCAACGACCGCTCGCAGTCGATCCGCGAATCCATCCACGATGTGCAGTTCACGCTGGCCCTGACCGTCGGGCTGGTGGTGATGGTGATTTTCCTGTTCCTGCGCCGCGCCGCCGCCACGCTGATTCCGACCGTGTCGCTGCCCATCTCGCTGATCGGCACGGTGGCGCTGATGAAGGCCTTCGGCTACAGCCTGGACAATGTGTCGCTGCTGGCCATCACGCTCGCCGTGGGTTTGGTGGTGGACGACGCCATTGTGATGCTGGAGAACATCGTGCGCCATATCGAGGAGGGCGTGCCGCCGCTCAAGGCCGCGCTGGTCGGCTCGCGCGAGATGGGTTTCACCATCCTCTCGATCTCGATCTCGCTGGTGGCGGTGTTCATCCCCATCTTCTTCATGCCGGGCGTGATCGGCTTGCTGTTCCACGAGTTCGCAGCGGTGGTGTCGCTGGCCATTCTGGTATCGGCGCTGGTGTCGCTCACGCTGATCCCGATGCTGTGCGCGCGCTTCCTGTCGGCCGAGAACGTGCCGATCGATGAGTCGCAACATGCCTATGGCGACCACGCGGATGCCGGCCATGCGCCGGCCATCGTGCAGAAGCAGACCATCGGGCTGCGCTCCACCCAGTGGTTCGAGAACCTGTTCGAATTCACGCTCCACCGCTATGCGCGCGGGCTTGACTGGTGCCTGGCGCACCGCAAGTCGGTGCTGGCGGTGGCCGGCCTGACCTTCGTGCTGACCGCGGTGCTGTTCGTGATGATCCCCAAGGGCTTCTTCCCGGAAGAAGACATCGGGCAGATCCAGGTCAATGCCGAAGGCCCGCAGGATATTTCCTTCGACGCCATGGCCGAGCGCCTGCGCGATGCGGCCGAGCGCATGCGCAAGAACCCGGCGGTGCGCAGCATCGTGATCTCGATCGGTGGCGGGCCCTCCCCCGCCATCAACACGGGCCGCATGTTCATCGAGCTCAAGCCGCTGGGCGAGCGCCCCAAGATGGCCAAGGTGGTCGAGTCCCTGCGCAAGGACGTCTCGGGCATCGCCGGCCTGGCGGTCTACTTCTCGCCGGTGCAGAACCTGCGCCTAGGCGGGCGCCAGAGCAAGAGCCGCTACCAGTACACGCTGCAAAGCGTGAAGGCCGGCCAGCTGCAGGAGTACTCCGACAAGCTGATGGGCAAGATGCGCGCCGATCCGCTGTTCCGCGATGTCACCAGCGATTCGCAGCAGTCGGGCCTGGAAGCGCAGCTGTCGATTGACCGCGACAAGGCCAACGCGCTGGGCGTGCAGATCCAGGACGTGCGCCAGGCGCTGTACTCCGCCTTTGGCGAGCGCCAGGTGTCGACCATCTACACGCCGATCGACAACTACTACGTGATCCTGCAGGCGGCCGACATTGACCGCGCCGACGAGACCGCGTTCTCCAAGATCTACGTGCGCAGCAAGACCGGGCAGATGGTGCCGATCTCCGCCTTCGCTACTACCGAGCGCCGGGTCGGGCCGATTGCCGTGAACCACCAGGGCCAGCTGCCCTCGGTGACGGTGTCGTTCAACCTCGCGCCGGGCGCGGCGCTGGGCGCGGCCTCCGCCAAGATCGATGGCTACAAGCAAGAGATCGCCATGCCGGGTTCGATCTTCACGAGCTGGGGCGGCGACGCGGCGGTGTTCCAGTCGTCCCAGGCTACGCAGGTGCTGCTGCTGGTGGCGGCGCTCGCGGTGATCTACACGCTGCTGGGCGTGCTGTACGAGAGCTACATCCATCCGCTGACCATCCTGGCCGGCCTGCCGTCGGCGGCCGTCGGCGCGTTGCTGACGCTCTTTATCTTCGACGTGGAGCTGTCTCTGATCGCCACCATCGGCGTGCTGATGCTGATCGGCATCGTCAAGAAGAACGCCATCATGATGATCGACTTCGCGCTGGCGGCGCAGCGCGAGCAGGCCATGGCCCCGGCGCGCGCGATCCGGCAGGCCTGCCTGCTGCGCTTCCGCCCGATCATGATGACGACCTTCGCCGCCGTGATGGGCGCGCTGCCGCTGGCGCTTGGCCTGGGCGCGGGCGCCGAGCTGCGCCAGCCGCTGGGCCTGGCGGTGGTGGGCGGCCTGCTGTTCTCGCAGGTGATCACGCTGTTCATCACGCCGGTGATCTATCTGGCGCTCGATCGGTTCTCGGGCACCGGCCCGCTGCAGATCGACGACGAAGGCAATCGCCTGCCGGCCTTGGTGGGCGGGGAGGCCGCGCACTGAGCGTGCTGCCGTAGCCAATCGCGACGCCTCGGGGGCGGTGCCGTATCGGTCGGCACCGCCCTTTTTGTTTCGGCTTCGTTGCAGCAGTGCCACGACTCGCGGCGCTTCGTGCGCAGGAGCATGGATTGTGGTGATCCATGCTTTACAAATGGTTACTTATTGATAATAATTCGCATTCTCAATAATGCGTGACCGGGTTCGCCGAGCCACGCCTGACCACGCGAGCGAGCCACAGTTTTCGCACTAGCCAGCCAGCGTTTCGCTTTCTTTAGGGAAAATCCATGAAACGCCGCTGTCTGGCGCGCTTGCGCGCCTCTGCCTCTATCCGAGTCGCGCCCATCGCCGCCGTCTGCGCCGCCCTTGGTGGCCCTGCCCTGGCTGCCGAGCCGGCCGCCGACCCGGCCCGCCACTTAAGCGAGGTGGTGGTCACCGCCACGCGCACCGAGGAGCGTGCCGACGCCGTTGCCTCCACCATCACCGCCATCGACGCCAGCCGGATCGAACGCGCCCAGCCCGTTGACGAGACCGCCCTGTTCGCCGATGAGCCTGATATCGACGTGCCCCGCGACCGTCGCCGCTTTGGCGCCGGCAGCATCAATATCCGCGGCATCGAAGACAACCGTGTGCTGCTGATGGTCGACGGCGTGCGCCTGCCCGACTACTACAACGGCGGCGGCCCCTCCAACCTGTCCAGCGCCACGCGCGACGCGCCCGAGTTCTCCTTCCTCAAGCGGGTCGAGGTGCTGCGCGGGCCGGCTTCCAGCCTGTACGGCTCGGACGCCATCGGCGGCGTGGTGTCGTACGTCACCAAGGATCCCGAGGACATCATGCGCGGGCGCGCGGTGGGTGGCGAAGCCGGCCTGTCGTGGAACGGCATCGACCGCAGCTTCGGCCAGACCGCGGGCGTGGCTGGCGGCAACGAGACCATCAAGGGCTTGTTCATGTACGCGCACCGCAAGGGGCACGAAGTGCAGAGCATGGGCGGCAACGACACCACGTCGACCGGCCGCACCAAGGCCAATCCGCAGAACAGCGAGACCAACGCGTGGCTCGGCAAGATCGTGCTCGACCCCGCCGCGGGCCATCGCTTCAAGCTGACTTACGAGCATCGCGACAACGACACCTTCACCGATATCCGCCGGCTGTCCACGGCGCTGCCGCGCGTGACCTCCGCCAGCGGCACCGAAGACCTGTCGCGCAACCGCGTCAGCCTGGACTACGAATGGAAGCCGGCCAGCCGCGTCATCGATCGCCTGAGCGCGGCGGTGTTCTACCAGGAGAGCGAGTCCAACACCGTGACCAACCAGGTGCGCAGCCGCACCAGTTCGGGTTGCTCGGGCTCCACGGCGGGCAGCAGCCTGTGCGACGTGAACCTGCTGTTCGGCTTCCGCCAGCAGCAGACCGGCTTCAACGTGCAGGCCGACAAGTCGTTCAACACCGGCATTGTTGGCCACCGCCTGATCACCGGCGTGGACTTCCTGCGTACCCAGACCAGCGAGATGCGCGACGGCACCACCTACAACCGCACCACCGGCGTGGTGTCCAAATCGCTGGCCGGCGACAACTTCCCGATCCACGATTTTCCCAAGGGCGAAACGCGCCAGACCGGCATCTTCGTGCAGGATGAACTGCAGTTCGCCGGCGGCCGCTTCACGCTCACGCCGGGCATGCGCTTTGACCACTACTCGCTCGGCCCGGATGACGACAAGCTCTACAACAGCGTGGCCTCCAAGCCCGCCATCAGCAAGAGTGATTCGGCACTGTCGCCCAAGCTCTCCGCGCTGTGGCAAGCCACCGACCGCATCAACCTGTGGGCCCAGTACGTATTCGGATACCGCGCGCCCAACTACCAGGAGATCAACGGCAGCTTCCGCAACACCATCCAGGGCTACGGCGCCGCGCCCAATGGCGACCTGAACCCGGAGAAGAGCCGCTCGTTCGAAATCGGCGCGCGCTATACGGATGAGCGCGTGCAGACCAGCGTCGCGGTGTTCGACAACCGCTACAAGGACTTCATCGAGCAAGTCGCGCTGCGCTGCCCGTCGGACCCCGCTTGTCTTGCCGGCCTGCGTGCGACGTACCAGTACCGCAACCAGAGCAGCGTGCGCATCTACGGCGCCGAGTGGCGCGGCAGCTACCGCTTCCTGCCGCAATGGCGCGTGGACAGCGCGGTGGCCTACGCGCACGGCAATAACGAGCAGACCGGCCAGCCCCTCAACAGCGTCTCGCCGCTGCGCGCCAGCGCCGCGCTGACGTGGGAGCGCGGCAGCAGCAGCCAGGGCCAGGGCGCCAGCCTGCGCTGGCGCGGCGCGCGCACCGTGACGCGCACCGACGACACCTCGTTCGCCTACTTCAAGCCGGGCGGCTATGGCGTGGCCGACATCCAGGGCTGGTGGCGCTTTAACCGCTACGCCAGCCTGGTGCTGTCGGTGAATAACGTGTTCGACAAAAAGTACTGGCTGTGGGGCGATGTGCGCCAAGGCAGCGTGGCCGCCAGCGAGCCGGGCCTGGACTTCTACACGCAGCCAGGACGTACCTTTGCCGCCAGCGTGAAGCTGTCGTTCTGACCGGAGGCGAATCGACCCGACATGTCCCCACAAGATAAGACCAAGATGCGGTTTCTCCGCGCGTTGTGCCTGCTGTGGATAACCTGGCTGGTGCTCGGCATGCAGCCAGCGTCGGCAGCGCCGCGCATCGCGGTGCTGACCACCTCGCCGGTGCCCGCTGGCAAGTTCGAGCCGCTGCAGGTCATGGCGCGCGCACACGGCATGACGCTGGACGCGCGCTACCTGGAGCGCATGAGCGCGCAGGATATCGCGCCGTTTATCGACGGCGCCGGCCTGCTGATCCTGGACGCGCCGCGCGACCACATCGTCACCGAGATGCTGGCCAAGCTCGGGCCGCTGTGGACCCATGCGCGCGTGCCGCGCCTGCTGATTGCCACTGACCGCTTCGATGCGCACGGCGTGGATAGCGCGCTGGGCGCGAAGCTGCAGGCGTACTACGTCAACGGCGGCCGCGCCAACTTCGACGCGATGATGCGCACACTGGCCGCGCAGCAGTTCAAGCTGCACGCGGACAACGCCATTCCCGCGCCGGTCGTTTTCCCCAAGGCCGCTTACTACCATCCGCGGCTCGCCAGCGTGGTCACCGCATCGCCAGACGACGCGCTCAAGGTGTCCGGCCATGCGGGCGAGCCGGTGATCGGCGTCGCCATCCACCAGGCCTACGTGTCGGGTCTGGACAGCGCCTTCATCGACGACCTGATCACGCGCATCGAAGCGCGCGGCGCGCGTGCGCTGGTGTTCTACAGCGGCGTCATGGATGCGCACGGCGTGCTGCGCATGGCCGCGCCCGGCGGCAAGCGCATCATCGACGTGCTCATCAACGGCCAGATCATGCTCAACGCGGCAGGCCGCAAGGCGGAGTTCGAGGCGCTCGGCATCCCGGTGCTGCAGGTCATGCCTTATCGCAAGGG
The DNA here is from genome assembly GCF_058802485.1 of Cupriavidus sp. GW822-FHT02D05. Taxonomy (NCBI): domain Bacteria; kingdom Pseudomonadati; phylum Pseudomonadota; class Betaproteobacteria; order Burkholderiales; family Burkholderiaceae; genus Cupriavidus; species Cupriavidus sp. GW822-FHT02D05. The sequence continues at coordinate 75,738 of NZ_JBXAOE010000008.1, forward strand.
CGACGCGCAGGACTGGGAGCGCGACCCGCACGGCATCAGCCTGACCGACACGCCCTTCTACCTCGTGCAGCCCGAGCTGGCCGGGGTGAGCGATCCCATGCTGGCCGCCGCCACCTCGCACAAGGACGGCAGCATCGTCAGCCTGCCGGCGCAGCTCGATGCCGTGGCGGACAAGGCGCTGGCGCTCACGCGCCTGCAGCGCACGCCGAACGCCGACAAGCGCGTGGCGATCCTGTTCTACAACTATCCGGCGAGCGAGAAGAATCTGTCGGCATCGTTCCTCAACCTGCCGCGCAGCCTGTCGTCCACGCTGGCCGCATTGCATGCGGCCGGCTACCGTACCGACGCTGCGGATGCGCTCACGCTGCAGCGCGACCTGGGCGCGTTGCTCGCGCCCTTCTACCGCGATGGACAGCTTGCCGCGCTGCTCGACGCGGATCGCGCGGTGTGGATGCCGATGGCGCAATACCGCCGCTGGTACGACGCGCAACCCGCTGCGTTTCGCGCCGAGGTCAGCGCGCGCTGGGGCGAACCCGAAGCCTCGTCGATGGCGATCAGGCGCAACGGCGTGGCCGGCTTCGCCATCCCGCGCCTGCAGCTCGGCAACGTGGCGCTGATGCCGGTACCGCCACGCGGCGAGCGCGACGAAGCCGCCGAGAAAGCGCTCTATCACTCCACCAAGACGCCGCTTAGCCATTTCTACATGGCGGCCTACCTGTGGGCGCGCGAAGGGCGCGAGGCGCTGGTGCACTACGGCACCCACGGCACGCAGGAATGGACGCCGGGCAAGGAGCGCGGCCTGTCCGTGACCGACCAGCCCTACCTGGTGCTCGGCAGCGTCCCGGTGATCTATCCCTACATCGTCGATGACGTGGGCGAGGCGCTGCAGGCCAAGCGCCGCGGCCGCGCCACCATCGTCAGCCACCAGACGCCGCCGTTCAAGCCGGCGGGCCTGCACACCGATCTGTCGGCGCTGCACGACCAGTTGCACAACTACCTGCAACAGGACGACGGCGCAGTGAAGGACACGCTGCGCGAGGACGTCCTCAAGCGCAGCGCGCGCATGCACCTGCTCGACGACATGGGCTGGCCGCAAGCGCGCGCGAGCGCGCAGTTTGCCGAATACCTCGACGCGCTGCACACGCATCTGCACGAGCTCGCCGGCGCATTGCAGCCCTACGGCCTGCATACGTTCGGCCAGTCGCAGGATCCCGAGCTGCGGCTGTACACGGTGATGGCCATGCTCGGGCAACCGTGGCTCAAGCGCGTGTTTCCCGACGAGCCGGAAGAACTGTTCGCGCTTGACTACAAACAGCTCGCGCAATCGGCGCCGTACGCCATGCTGCGCAAGTACGTGATCGACGGTGCGTCGTTGACCAACCTTGCCGACGCCAAACAGCGCGAAGACATGCAGCGTGCCCGCACGCTGTACGCCAGCCTGGACGCCGCGCCGGAGAGCGAATCCATCCTCACCGCGCTGGCTGGCCGCTATGTGCTGGCCGGCACCGGCGGCGACCCGGTGCGCAATCCCGACGCACTGCCGACCGGGCGCAACCTGTATGGGTTCGATCCCTCGAAGGTACCGAGTCGCGAAGCGTGGCAGGCCGGCCAGGCCGCGGCCCAGAGCATGATTGCCGACTGGCGCAAGCGCAACGGAAAGTGGCCCACCAAGCTGGCTTTCTCGCTGTGGAGCGTGGAGACCATGCGCCATCAGGGCATGCTGGAGGCGCAGGCGATGGCCGCCATGGGCGTCCGCCCGAAGTGGGACGGCGGCGGCCGCGTGGTCGGCGTGGAAGCGATTCCCGCCGCCGAGCTCAGGCGGCCGCGCGTGGACGTGGTGCTGTCCGCGACCGGCCTCTATCGCGATCACTTCCCCAACCTGATCAAGTGGCTGGCCGAAGCGGTCAAGCTCGCCGCCGCGCAGCCCGAGCCCGACAACGCCGTTGCCGCCAGCACGCGCGCGCTCAGCGCGCGGCTGGCGCAACGCAAGGCCGCGGACATGACCCCGGAGCGCATCGAGTCGCTGGCGCTCACGCGCATCTTCGCCAGCGAAACCGGCAACTATGGCACGGGACTGAACGACGCTACGCTGGCCAGCGACAGCTTCGGCAGCGGCAAGGAAGCGGACGCCAAGCTGGCCAAGCTTTATCTCGAGCGCATGCAATACGGCTATGGGCCCGACGAGAAGACGTGGGGCGAGAAACTGCCACAACTGAATCTCTACGCGGAGAACCTCAAGGGCGTGGAAGGCGCGCTGCTGGCGCGCAGCTCCAACTTGTACGGCATGCTGACCACCGACGATCCTTTCCAGTATCTCGGCGGCATCGGCCTGGCCGTGCGCCACCTGACGGGCAAGGCGCCGGAGCTGCTGATCTCCAACCTGCGCGACGCCAACAACGCGCGCACGCAGACGGCGGCATCGTTCCTCGCCACCGAGCTGCGCACGCGCTACTTCCATCCCGGCTGGATCGAAGGCATGAAGGCCGAGGGCTATAGCGGCGCGCTCAATGTGCTCGATACCGTCAACAACTTCTGGGGCTGGACCGCGGTCGCGCCGGAGATTGTGCGCGACGACCAGTGGACCGAGTTCGCCGAGGTCTACGTCAAGGACAAGCACAAGCTCGGCCTGGACGCATGGTTCGAGAAGAACGCGCCGCAGGCCCAGGCACAGGTGATCGAGCGCATGCTGGAAGCCGCACGCAAGGGCTACTGGGGGGCCGATCCCGAGATGCTCAAGACGCTGGCCGACAGGTGGCAGGCGCTGTCGCAGCGGCACGATATCCGCAGCGACAACCGCAGCTTCAATCGCTACGTGCAGCAGCAGGCCACGGCGCCCGGCGCCGCGGGCTATGGCACGCAGGCTCCGGCGGCACCGCCCGCCGGCGCACCGGCAGCAGCAGCCCCGCAGGCGGCACCGCGTCCTGCTCAGCAGCAAGCGCAGCCCAAACCCAAGCCGCAGCCCGAGCTGCAACCCGAGCCGCAACCCGAGCCGCAACCCGAGCCCAAGGCACAGCCGCAAACGGTGCCGGTGCAAGGCATGCAACTGGTAGAGAAAACGCCGCCCGCGGCGGCTCTCGTGCCCGTGCTGTCGTGGCTTGCCGGCGGCATCGCACTGGCCGGCGCCATGCTTGGCGGCGCCCTCAGCGCGCGCCGCCGCGCTGGCGCTGCGCCCTTCGTCCAAAAACAATCCGAAACCCGCTGAGGCATCATGACTCCTACCCTGCTTGAAACCCTGATGTACGACGTCGGCCAGTTGTTCCTGTTTCCGACGCTGGCCCTGATCGGGCTGCTGTTCCTGTACGCCTTCTGGGCGCTCGGCGAGTTCATCACGCAAGGCTGGCAACGCCGCCGCCACGGCATCGAGACGGGACGCGGCTATGTGCTGGTAGCGTTCGCGCTGCGCCACCGCATCCAGGACCCGGACACGCTTGACGTGACCGCGCACCGCCTGCTGGAGTGGCCGCGCATTGCCACGCGCGTCGCGCCGATGCTGGGACTGGTGGCCACCATGATCCCGATGGGTCCCGCGCTCAAGGGCTTGTCCGGCGGCAACCTCGCCAACGTGGGCGAGAACCTCACCATCGCGTTTTCCGCGGTGATTCTCGCGCTGATCGCTGCCAGCATCACCTTCTGGGTGGTCAACGTGCGCCGCCGCTGGCTCGCCGAGGAGCTGGTGTGGCTGGGCAAGCATCAACCGCAATGGGAGGTCGGCGCATGAAGTTCCTGGAGGAGAGCGAGGCCGACGATCCCATCCTGTCGGTGGTCAACCTGATCGACGTGTTCCTGGTGGTGATCGCCGCGTTGCTGGTGGCCATCGCGCAGAACCCGATGAACCCGTTTACGCACGCGGACGTCACCATCATCACCAATCCCGGCAAGCCCAACATGGAGATCGTCTCCAAGCAAGGCGAGAAGGTCGTGCGCTACCAGGCCAGCGGCCAGGTCGGCAGCGGCGACGGCACCAAGGCCGGCGTGGCGTACCGGTTGCAGGACGGCTCGATGGTGTATGTGCCGGAAGCCGCGGCCGCGCAGTAAAACTGCGCAATAATGAGCACGAGCGAGCCATCGCAACCAGGATTACTTAGCCATGCAGATTCGTCACAGCGTTGCCAGCCTAGCCAGCTTTGTCCCTACCCGCGCCGCCGGACTGGCGCTCGCGGCCGCCATGTTCGCCGCGCTCGCCGGTTGCGCGGGCACGCCGCCTGCCGCCGTGGCTGGCGATGTCGCGCATCAGTTCACCGGCAAGACCTACGTGCTGCTGGGCGAGGTCCACGACAACGCCGATGGGCAAAAGCGGCGCCTGCTGGCGTTGTCGGACGCACTGGCGGCCGGTTGGCGCCCGGCCATCGCGATGGAACAGTTCGACCGCGAGCGCCAGGCCGATATCGACCGCGCCCGCCGCGAGCGGCCCGGCGACGCGGCGTATGTCGTGGCGCAGGCGGGTGGCAAGAGCTGGCAGTGGGAGCTTTACACGCCGGTAGTGGCGCTGGCCTTGCGCTACGACCTGCCGCTGGTGGCGGCCAACCTGTCGCGCGCGGATGCGGGCAAGATCATGCGCGGCGGGCTGGATGGCGTGTTCGATGCGACGCAGCGCAAGCGCCTCGGCCTCGCCGCGCCGTTGCCCGCGGACGTGGTGACCGAGCAGACCGCGGTGCTCGACCGTGGCCACTGCGGCAATTTCCCCAAGGCCATGCTGCCCGGCATGCTGGACGCGCAGGCCGCGCGCGATGCGGTAATGGCTGCCTCCATGCGTGAATACGCCGACCGCGGCGCCGTGCTGATCGCCGGCAACGGCCACGTGCGGCGCGATGTGGGCGCGCCGCGCTGGCTCGCCGCCGAGCCGGGCGCGATCTACAGCGTGGGTTACCTGGAGCAGGCCAGCGGCCGCGAGATCGGTGCCTATGACCGCGTGGTGCTGGTGCCGGTGCACAAGCGGCCCGATCCGTGCGAGGGCGCCAAGCCGGCGGCGATGGCCGAGCCGGCCTGAATCCGGCGGCGCGCCTAGCCGAACAGCTCCTCGGCCACGGTGGGATGCAGCTGCACCGTGGTCTGCAGGTGTGACAGCTTTACCCCGAGCCGCACCGCCACGGCAAACGCCTGCATGATCTCGGCGGCGGCATTGTCCATCATGTGCGCGCCCAGCACGCGCCCGCTGCGCGCATTCACCACCAGCTTGACCATGGACGCCTGCTCGCTGCCGGCAAAGCGATTCTCCAGCGAGACGAAGCGGCGCACCACGGTGTGGATGCGCTCGGGCTTGCCAGCTGCCTCGATGGCCGCCTGCTCCGTCAGTCCCACGCTGCCGATGGCCGGCTCGCAGAACACCGCCGTTGGCACCAGGTCGAAATCCGCGCGGTCGCCGCGGCGGCCGAACAGGCGGTCGGCCAGCCAGCGGCCCTGAGCGCCGGCCACCGGCGTGAGGTGCAGGCCGTCGATGACATCGCCAATGGCATGGATCGAGCGCACCTTGGTGCGGAACGAGCGGTCCACCTGGATGCCGCCCTTCTGCGTTTTCGCGATGCCCAGCCCCTCCAGGCCTAGCCCATCCCAATGCGGGTCGCGCCCGATAGCCGCCAGCGCGGCCTGCGCGCGCACGGTCTGGATGCGGTCCTTGCCGTTGCCATTGTTGCCGCCGTCCGCGCGATCCGCGCCATTGCCATGCTGCCGGTAGCACACGTCAATGGCGCCGTTGGCCTGGTTCAGCAGCGTCACCTCGGCATTGAAATGCAGGCGCACGCCCTTGGCGGTGAGCGCCTCGGCCAGCGCCTCGGCCACTTCGTGGTCAAAGCGCGCCAGCAGGCGCGCCTCGCGCACCAGCATCTCCACCTTGACGCCATAGCGCGACAGGATCGAGGCTTGCTCCACCGCCACATAGCCGCCACCGATCACCACCAGCGAGGCTGGCAGGCTTTGCCAGGTGAAGATGTCGTCGGAGGTGCAGGCCAGCTCGCCACCCGGCACCGGCAACGCGCGCGGCCGTGCGCCGGTGGCAATCAGGATGCGTTTGGCGCGGATGGTCTCGGCGCCCACCTGTACCTGCTCGGCGGCGCTCACCGTGGCGTCGCCGCGTAGCAGTTCCACGCCGGCTTGCTGCAGCCGGTGCGTGTAGGCCACGTGCAGCCGCGCCATCTCGGCGTTGACGCGCACAATGGCATCGCTCCAGTCTTCCTTGCCGCCGGTGTGCGAAAGGCAGCCTGACAGTACCGCCGCGAGGCTGGCACCATACGAGAGCATTTTCTTGGGCACGCAGCCCCGGTTGATGCAGGTGCCGCCGATCTCGTCGCGCTCCACCAGCACCACGCGCGCGCCCAGCGTGGCCGCGCGCCGCGCAGCCGCCACGCCGCCCGAGCCGGCACCGATCACCACGAAATCCGCTTCGCGCTGCGCGCCGGCCTTGCGCTTGCCACGACGGGGGACTTGCTCGACAGCCTGCTCGGTGCTGGCCCTGCGGGCGCTCTGACGCTCGGTCGTGGATCTTGCCTGGCGTTTCGTCATCAATGCCTCCAGTAGCGGCGCGAAGGCCGCATTGCACATCGTGATGACGGAGCCGCGAGCACGGCCGGCGCGCGGGAGCGCTACCCGGCGGTGCCAAGCTCCGTCTTCATGACAGACGGCCAGTCACGCAAAAAGGTTTCCCCGTCACGCCGGCCGAGTTCGTAGGCACCGATCATCGCGCCGGGCTGGGTGTAGTCCCAGCTCGAGATCGGTACCCGTTGCGAAGGTTGCAGGTAGAGCCGGCGCTGCACGCCATGTTGCAGGACAAAGCGGCGCGGGCGCGGATAGAGCCGCGTCACCAGCACCAGCACGTTGCCGGGCGTTGCGTCGAGCGCGTCGACCGGCACATTGTCGACCATGCCGCCATCCAGCACGGGCCGGCCGTCGCGCCGCAGCACCGGCGTGAAGGGCGGGGTCGAGGACGATTGCAGCAGCAGGTCCGCCAGCTGCTCGGGCGAGCCGCAGTCCTGCGCGCGCACGAACTCGGGATGAAACCCTAGCTTGCGGCCCAGGCGCGGGTGCAAGGTCTTGAGCCAGTGCTTCTCGATGTTGTAGGCGACCAGCCCGGCCATCACCGCTAGCCGCGGGCCGCTCCAGCGCGGGATGTGGGCCACGCCGATGCGGATCTCCGGCGCCGTCTGCAGGTTTGCCAGGCGGCCCTCGCCGAAGATGTTCAGCAATGCGGTGCGGTAGATGCCGTAATGCGGAAACACGCGTTGCTTGCTCAGCAGGTTGCCCCAGTACGCATTGCGCCGGTTGCCGGCAAGCACCTGGCCGTAGTACGCCATCACCTGGCGGGAGTCGTGCGTATAGATCATGCACGCCGTGGCGGCCCCGGCCGAGATCCCCGTGATCACGCGCGGGCGCAGCCCCAGCTCGGGCGCCACCGTATCCCACCAGCCTGCCTGCCACCAGCAGCGGTTGCCGCCGCCGGCAAACACCACCTGGTCGAACGGCGAGGCGGCGGCGGGCTGGATGGGGGCAGGCGTCAGGCTGCGGGGCTCATGCATGGAGATGGCTTGGGAGATTGCGTGCAATTTGGCGTGCAATTGGGTGATGCGCCGCTCACAGCAGCGCGTAAGTGGTAGTGGCCTGCACGGCCAGCTTGCCATCGGTGCCGGTCAGCTCGATTTCGCCGAACACCACGGTCTTGCCCAGGCGCAGCACATTGGCGCGCACCAGCACGTCGCCCTCGATCACCGGGCGCATGAAGTTGGTGGTGAGCGTGACAGTGGTCATCGGCCTGAAGGCGCCAAGTGCATTGGCGATGGCCACGATCATGGCAGTATCGGCCGCGGACATCAGCACCTGGCCGCACACCACGCCACCCGCATGGCGAAATGATTCGTCAAAAGGCAGGCGCAGCGTTACGCCCTGCGCATCAACGTGCTCGGCACGCAGCCCGAGCTGGCGCACCCATGGCGCCAGTACCCGCTGCAGGGTGTGGTCGATATCGGCAAGCGTGAAGCCGGATTCCGGCGTTGGTACTAGCGTTGGCTCTGGCATGGCACGCCCGTTTGTCTGGGATGGGGCCGGGCCAGGTTGCTATTCCGTCTCCTGCGGCGCGGCACGATGTTTGAGCCAATGATACAGGGGGCCGGTGCACAGCACCACGAAGGCCATCCGGATCACGTGGAAGGCGGTGACCAGGGGCACGCCAAGCTCCAGCACCTTGGCCGTGATGCACATCTCGGCGATGCCGCCGGGCGTGGTGCCGAGGATGGCGGTGGCGGGATGCACGCCGGACAGTGCCGACAGGCCCCAGCCAAACAGCGCGGAGAGCACCAGCGCCGCCAGCGTGTACACCGCCACGCCGCCGAGAAAGCGTGGCGCGGTATGGAGGAAGTCGCGCGAGAAGCGCGCGCCCAGCGACACGCCGATCATCAGCTGGCCGGCGCGGCTCATCCACGTGGGGATGGCGGACAGCTCGAAGCCCGAGGCGGTCAGCACGGCGGCTGCCAGCAGCGTGCCGATCACGAAGGGATTGGGCAGGTTGAAGCGCTTGAGCACCAGCGCCACGCTGACCGTGATCGCGATCAGCACGGGCAGCCACAGGTAGTCCACCGTGCGTGGCCCGGGCACGTATGGGTCAAGCCCGTGGATACCGCCGTACTGGAACAGCGCGGGCACGGCCACCACCACCATCAGCACGCGCAGCGAATGCGCAGCCGCCACCTGGTCGATGCGCGCGCCGTTGCGCTCGGCCAGGTTGGCCATCTCCGACGCGCCGCCGATGGCGGTGGAGAAGTACGCCGTCTTGAACGCCACGCCGGTGGTCTTGCGCAGCAGCCAGGCGCCGCCACAGCCGAGCAGCAGCGCAAACAGCGAGCCCGCGACGATATACGGCAGGAACTCGATCAGCCGCGCCACCACGTCAGATGTGAAGTAAAGCCCGAGCGAGGTGCCAATGGCCCACTGCCCGGCGTTGCGCGCCTGCGTGGGCGCGCGCAGGTCCGCGCCGCGCATGCGCGCGATGGCTACCGCCAGCAGCGGGCCGATCATCCATGGCAGCGGTGTGTGCAGCAGCGTGCAAACGAGCGCGGCGGCCAGGCCGAGCAGCAGCGTCGAGAGGACCGGACGCCAGCGGTGAAGGAGAGAGGGCATGTTGCAGCGGCCTGGCTATTGCGCCAAAGCCATCTGAGATGACGACGGTGTTTACTCCCTCTCCCCTCAGGGGGAGAGGGTTGGGGAGAGGGGTGGCTTAGCTAGGAGCCACGAGAAACGAAGCCCATGGTTTTTTCCGGCATGGCGGCGTAGGCAGCGCCCGCCCTCTCCCCCGGCCCCTCTCCCACAAGTGGGAGAGGGGAGACCACATGCGCAGTGCCAGCCGGGTCAACAGTCAACAAGCAAAAGGCAAAAAGCCCGGCACCCTGGAGTGCCGGGCCTTGCCCGCATTTTGCGCTAATCAACCTGTGGCGTCAGCCACTTTGCCACGCGCTGAGCGCCGGGCCAGCCAGCCCAGGATGCGCGGGATCAGCACCACCGCCACCGTCATGGCCAGGATGGTGGCCGAGATCGGCTGGGTCACGAAGATCGACCAGTCGCCCTGGCTGATCGACAGCGCGTTGCGCAGCTGCTTCTCCGCGATCGGCCCCAGGATCATGCCCACGATCACCGGTGCGGTCGGGAAGTCAAAGCGGCGCATGGCCATGCCCAGCACGCCGATGATGAACAGCAGCAGCAGGTCGAACCACGACTGGCGGATGCCGTAGGCGCCCAGGCCCGCGAAGATCAGGATGCCGCCATACAGCAGCGGCGTGGGGATGCGCAGCATGCGCACCCACAGGCCGATCGCCGGCAGGTTCAGCACCAGCAGCATCACGTTGCCGATGTACAGCGAAGCCAGCAGGCCCCACACCAGGTCGCCCGAAGTCTGGAACAGCATCGGGCCCGGCTGCAGGTTGTAGTTCTGGAACGCCGCCAGCAGGATCGCGGTGGTGTTCGAGGTGGGGATGCCCAGCGTCAGCAGCGGAGCCAGCGTGGCCGTCACGGCGGCGTTGTTGGCGGCCTCGGGGCCAGCCACGCCTTCGATCGCGCCCACCGTGCCGAACTCATCCTTGTGCTTGGACAGCTTCTTCTCGGTGGCGTACGACAGGAAGGTCGGGATTTCCGCGCCGCCGGCCGGGATCAGGCCGAAGGGAAAGCCGATGATGGTGCCGCGGATCCACGCCGGCACCGAGCGCTTCCAGTCCGACTTGGTCATCATGACCGAGCTGAGCTTGTTGAAGCCGCCCGCGGGCTGCGGGAAGAAGGCGTTGAACAACGCCTCGCCCACCGCGAACAGGCCGACCGCGACCACCACGATGTCGATGCCGTCGTACAGCTCCTGCACATTCATCGAGTAGCGCGTCTGGCCCGAGAGCGAGTCCATGCCGATCAGGCCGATGCCCAGGCCCAGGAACAAGCTGGTCATGCCGCGCAGCAGGGATGAGCCCAGCACCGCCGACACCGTGGTGAAGGCCAGCAGCATGATCATGAAGTATTCGCCGGGCCCGAACTGCAGCGCCACGTCGGCCGCGACCGGCGCGAACATCGACAGCAGCACGGTGGCGATGGTGCCCGCGGCGAACGAGCCGATGGCCGCCGTGGCCAGCGCCGGGCCGGCGCGGCCGCTCTTGGCCATCAGGTTGCCTTCCATCGCCGTGACCATGGTCGACGACTCGCCCGGCGTGTTCATCAGGATGGAGGTGGTGGAGCCGCCGTACATGGCGCCGTAGTAGATGCCGGCGAACATGATCAGCGCGGCGGTGGGTTCCACCTTGGCGGTCAGCGGCAGCAGCATCGCTACCGTGAGCGCGGGGCCGATGCCCGGCAGCACGCCGATGGCGGTGCCCAGGAAGCAGCCCACCAGGGCCCACATCAGGTTGATTGGCGTGATGGCGATGGCAAAGCCATGCATCAGCAGGTTAAGCGTATCCATGGATCATCAGCTCCGTTCAGAACCCGGCGACGGGCAGCAACGGCAAATTGATGCCGAGCAGGAATTCAAACAGTGCCCACATCGGCAACGTAATGCACAGGCCAATCAGGGCATCGCGCACAAAGCGCTTGCTGCCGTAGCCACGTGCCACGCAGACCATCAGCAGGGTCGACGCCAGCACAAAGCCCAGCGTGCCGATCAGCGCCATGTTGGCCACCAGGCCGGCAGCCACCCACAGGAAGCCGCGGAAATTGTGCGGGGCGTCGGGCAGTTCGGCGTCTTCTTCCGGCATATTGCGAAAGCCGCCGCGAACGCCTTGCCAGGTCAGCGCCGCGCCGCATGCGGCCAGGCCGATGGCAACCAGCGTGGGCATGAAGCGTGGCGACAGGCCGGCATAGCCCTCGTCGCCGGAGATGCCCGACAGGCCGACGAAGTAGAAGGCGGAGAGCAGCAATACGGCAATGCCGATCGCCAGGTGTGAGGGTTTCATGATTGGAAGTGGCTCCTTCAAGCGGTGCCTGCGGCCGTGTTGTCCGGCCCTTGGCGTCCCGCGGTTTGTCGTCCCCGCTTAAGGCGGGGGCCCGGCGATGTGTAGTTTGGTTTTTAGGTATCGCAGGTGGACACCGGACCCCCGCCTGCCGCATGCGCACCGAGCGTTACGGTGCGCCGCAGGCAGGGCCGACAGGTAAAACGCTGAAACGATAATGCGGTGAAACGCTCAGGCAGCGTGGCTTACTTCGCTACGCCCAGCTCGCGCAGCGAACCGCCCAGGCGGGCCGACTCGCTGTCCACGAACTTGCCGAACTCGTCGCCGGTCAGCAGGAACGGGGTCCAGTCATTCTTGGCCAGCGTTTCCTTCCACAGCGGGGTTTCGGTTGCCTTGACCACCGCATCCACCAGCGCCTTGCGTTGCTCGGCGGTGATGCCCGGCGCGCCGTACACGCCGCGCCAGTTGTAGATCTCCACGTTGATGCCCTGCTCCTTGAGCGTCGGGATATCGGCGGTGCGGTCCTTGGAGGTCACGGCCAGCGCGCGCATCTTGCCGCTCTTGATGAAGGGCAGGAACTCGGACACGCCGGCCAGGCCGACGGTCACGTGGCCGCCCAGGATCGATGCCGAGGCTTCACCACCGCCCTGGAAAGGCACGTAGTTGATCTTCTTCGGATCCACGCCGCTTTCCTTGGCTACCAGACCTGCCAGGATGTGGTCGATCGAACCCTTGGAGCCACCGCCCCAGCTCACGCTGCCCGGGTTGGCCTTGAGCTGTGCGGTCAGGTCTTTCATGGACTTCAGCGGCGAGTTGGCCGGCACGGTGATCACCATGGTGTCGGCGAACAGGCGAGCGATCGGGGTGGCGTTCTTCAGCGTGACCGGGGGATGGTTGGTTTCGATCGCGCCAACCATCACCGCGCCGGTGACGATCATCGCGTTGGGGTTGCCCTTGTCGGTATTGACGAACTGCGTCAGGCCGATGGTGCCGCCCGCGCCGCCCTTGTTGTCGTAAGAGGCCGTCTTGGCCACGCCGGCGGAAACCAGCGCCGCACCCAGCGAGCGGCCGGTCTGGTCGAAGCCGCCGCCCGGGTTGGCGCCGATCATGAACTTCACGCTGTCGAGCGCGAACGCGGGCGCGGCAGCCACGGTGGCGGTGATCGCGGCCGAAGCCATGACGACGTGGGCAAAGCGATGAATCGAACGACGCATTACGGTCTCCTGTTCTTTTTCAGAGGATTGCCGGTGAACGGTTGCCGGCGTTGCTGGCGAGGACCGACCCCGGAGGTGTCCGGCTGGCAGTGAAGCTGGCTGTCGGGGGCGAGAGAGTCGTGCGGTGCGCCGGCGCTGCGTGCGTTGACCGGGTGGCTAGGCGTTGTCTCCTGTCCCTGGCAGCGCTTGCATGCCGGACTTGTTCTTTGGCTTTCTGACTTGGTCTGGCCGGTACAGCGGCCATGGCGCGATTCTAGGGGGTAGAAACTGTCAAAAGGCTGTCAATTTGTCAGGCAATGGGGTGGGGTTTACGTGGGGATGGATGTATGGACATTTGCTTTTTTAGATTTTTTGGTCTTTTTAGCGCCCTCTCAGTCCCCGATCGGCAGCGACAGGACCGCCCGAACCCCTTTGCCCTGCAGCGCAATCCCCAGCGCTACCGTTCCCCCGAAGCGCGCCGCCATTTCGCGGGAGATCGCCAGTCCCAGGCCGGAGCCCGGCTCCACGTTCCCAACCCGGCGGTAAAACCGCGCAAATACTTTTTCGCGTTCCTCGGCAGGAATGCCCGGCCCATCATCCTCCACCACCAGGCAGGCGGCGTCCCCGACGCGCGCGGCGGAAAGCGTGATACGGCTGCCGCGCGGCGAATACTGGATCGCGTTGTGGACAAGATTGGCAAAGGCCTCGCGCAACAGCGCGGCATCGGCCCGTACGGGCAGCGCCAGCCCCTGCGGGCGCTCCCAGCCAAAATCCTGCTGCTTGCCGCGCGCCAGCGGCAAGTAGTCCAGCGCCACCTGCTCGGCCACGGCCACGGCGTCGATCAGCTCCAGCGGCTCGGCTTCGCCAGGCGCGTCGCTGCCCGGGTGCTGCCGTACCCGCGCCAGCGCCAGCAGCTGGTTGGTCAGGCGCGCGGCCTGCTCCAGCTGCGTGACGATGCCGCCTACCGCCTCACCGGCGGCGTCCCGCGCCCGCGCGGGATCTGCGCTGGCGCAAAGCTGGCGCTGGGCGAATTCGGCTTGCGTCTTGAGGATGGCCAGCGGCGTGCGCAGCTGGTGCGCGGCGTCGGCGATGAATTGCGCCTGGGCCTGCGTCATGGCGGCCGAGCGCGACACGTGCAGGTTGACCGCATCGACCAGCGGGCGGACTTCCATGGGCACATGGTCGAAGGCCAGCGGCGTGAGGTCGTCGGCGGAGCGCGCCTGCACGTCGTCGCGCACGCGCGCCAGCGGGCGCAGCACATAGGTGATGCCGGCCACCAGGATGCCCGCGCTGATCAGGATCAGCAGCACGTCGCGCGCCAGCGCGCCGCGCCACACGGTGGCGATCAGCGCAAAGCGCGGCTCGGCGGTTTCTGCCACCTGCACGATCACGCGCATGTGGGCGTTGGGGCGATACACCGGGTGCGCCAGCACGGCGATGCGCACCGGGTCGCCGCGATAGTCGGCGTCGTAGAAGCGCGGCTGGTTGCTGGCGATCTCTGCCTTGGGCAGCGGCAGGTCGTCGTAGCCGGTGACGGTTTCGATCTTGCCGTTGCGTTCCAGCGAGACGCGGTAGAAGACATGGGTCTGCGCCGCGGTCTCGAACATCTCCATGGCGGCGTCCGGCAGCGCGATCTGCACGCTTTCGCCGGCCATGCCGATGGCGTTGTCGATGGCGCGCACCGAGCCGTACAGCGAGCGGTCGTACGCCGCGTTGGCGGCATCGCGCAGCGTGCCGTAGGTCAGCCACGTGTCGAGCGCCATCATGGCCGCCAGCGCGGGCACGAGCAGCAGCAGCAACTGGCGGCGCAGGCTGCCTTGCAGCCAGCGCCGCAACCAGTGCCGTGGCAGGCGGCGCAGCATCAGGGCTGTCCTTCCGGTTCCAGCAGGTAGCCGAAGCCACGCAGCGTGACGATGGTCACGCCGTGGCCCGAGAGCTTCTTGCGCAGCCGGTAGACCAGCACTTCGATGGCATCGGGGCTGACGTCGGCATCGAGCGAGAACACCTTGTCGAGCAGTTGTGCCTTGGTCAGCGGCTGGCCGCTCTTGGCCAGCAGCGCGCCCAGCAGGGTCGATTCGCGCGGGGTCAGCGCGAGCGGCGCACCTTCGAGCGTAAAGCTGCGCGTTTCGCCGTCGAACACCAGCGTGCCGCACTGCAGGCGCGGATGCGCGCGGCCGCGGCTACGCCGGATCAGCGCCAGGATGCGGGCTTCGAGCTCGGCAATGGCGAAGGGCTTGGGCAGGTAATCGTCGGCGCCGAGGTTGAGGCCGCGCACGCGTTCGTCGAGCGTGTCTTGCGCGGTCAGGATCAGTACCGGGGTGCGGTCGTCGCGCCCGCGCATGGATTTGAGCACGGCCAGCCCGTCCTTGCCGGGCAGGCGCAGGTCCAGCACCACCACGTCGTATTCCTCGGCTATCAGCCGCGCCTCGGCCTGCAGGCCGTCGGCCACATGCTCGATGACAAAGCCGCCCTGCTCCAGGGCACGCGCAACCCAGCGCGCCAGTTCAATCTCGTCTTCCACCAGCAATAAGCGCACGGCGGTCCTCCGCTGCCAGGTAAGCGTCCGTTTGAAATCATGCGATGGCTGCGCCGCCATGGCTGGCAAGGCCGCCGCCCCCGCGAGGACACGCCGCGGGCGCTTATAATACCTCCGCCCCGGGCTGCGCGCGGCGAGTGCGCCATGGCCCCTTTTTTGGCCACCGATGTCACCACCGATGGTTCCCGCCTTGCGCAAGCTGCCCCCCTCCCCGTCCCCCTTGCCCTTCCCCTTCACGCCTCCCGCCATGGTTGCCGAACTGCCAGAAAGCTGGCACCGGCGGCGCGTCCTGGCCGGCGCCGCTGCGGCCACGCTGGCGGGGCTGAGCCATGGCGTGCATGCCCAGGCCGTTGCGCCGGTGCCGGCGGGCTATCCGGCAAGCTACGCCGAGATCATCGCGCGGGGTGTGCAGGAAGGCTCGGTCAACGTGCATGCCTCCACCGACATGGAAATCGCGCGGCCGCTGCTGGCCGCGTTCGAGGCACGCTACCCCGGCATCAAGGTGCGCTATCAGGACCTCAACACGCTGGAGTTGAACGGCCGTTTCCTGGCCGATAGCGCCGCGCTGGGCGCGGGCCAGGTGGGCGGCCCCGACTACGCCGATGTGCTGTGGAGCACGGCAATGGACCTGCAGATCAAGCTCGTCAACGATGGCCATGCCCTGCGCTACCCCTCGCCCGAGCGGGCCGGCCTGCCGGCGTGGGCTGCCTGGCGCGATGAAGCCTGGGGCACCACCTTCGAGCCCGCCGTGATCGTCTACAACCGCCGCCATTTTGCCGGCATGCGCACGCCGCGCAGCCGCACCGGCCTGGCGCGCCTGCTGCAGGAAAACACGCCGCGCTGGCGCCAGCGGGTGGTGACCTACGATGTGGAAAAATCCGGGGTGGGCTACCTGCTGGCGCAGCAGGACGCGCGCATGGGTGATGAGTTCTGGTATCTGGCCCAGGCGCTGGGGCGCTGCGGCGTGCAGTTGTCGGCGTCCACCGCGAACATGATCGAGCGTATCGCCTCCGGCGAATTCGTGATGGGCTACAACTTGCTGGGTTCGTACGCGCTGTCGCTGATGGAGCGCGGGGCGGAGATCGATGTCATCGCGCCGCGCGACTACACGCTGGTGATGTCGCGCGTGGCCTTCATCGCGCGCCGCGCGCCGCATCCCAATGCGGCCCGGCTATGGCTGGATTTCCTGCTCTCGCGTGCGGGCCAGACGCTGCTGGGGCAGAGCGCCTCGCAGCTCTACACGATCCGCACCGACACCGACAGCGAGCACACCGCGGCGGCGCTGTCGGAGCGGCTGGGCTACGCGCTCAAGCCGATCAGCGTCGGCCCCGGCCTGCTGGCGGCGCAGGACACGCTGCGCAAGCGCAATTTCCTGGCACGCTGGCGCGAGGCCGTGCGGGGCTGAGTGGGGCTGAGCGGCTCTCGCGCCGCTGCGGCGATCAGCCGGGTAGCGCTTTGGCGGTGAGTGTCTGCGCAGCCTGCTTGGTCTCGGCCTCGGCCTTCTTCTTGGCCTCCTGGCACATCGAGGCAACTTCTTCCTCGAGCTTCGGCACGGGACGCGCCACATAACCCTGGCGCAGAGCCGGCGACAGCTTGAGGGTGTCGATGAAGGCGTCGGCCACCCGCTCGGCATTGCTCTCGAGATCGAATTCCTCGGGGGCGAACAGCCAGTGCGACAGCATGCCGCCAATCGAGGCGTGGAACACATTGACGGCAAGGTCCAGGTCGAGGTCGGCCGGCAACTGCCCGCGGTCCACCGCCATGCGCAGGTGCTCGCGCATCTTCACCGTGCCCTCCTGGTGCGACTGGCGCTGCCGCTCGAAGATGGCGCCGTTGTCCGCCACCATCTCGCACTTGTGGAAAACGATCTCGAACACGCGCCGCCACTGCGGGTTTTCCACGGTCTGGCGCATCACAAAGGCGCAGATGTCGCGAATGCTGCCAAGCGGGTCTTCCTGGCTCGCGATGCGTCCCGGCTCGCACAGGGCCTCGAGCGGCAGGTGGACGCGGTCGGACATCGCGGCGAAGACATCGCTCTTGTTCTTGAAATGCCAGTAGATGGCGCCGCGCGTCACGCCGGCCGCCTCCGCAATATCGGCTAGCGAAGGGCGGGCAACGCCGCGGGCGTGAAATACCGCCTCGGCCGCGTCGAGAATGCGATGGCGTGTTTCAAGCGCCTCTTCCTTGGTGCGTCTGACCATGATGTTCTCTGGTGCCGGCCACGAGGGACCGGTCTGGTTCTGTCTCCCTGAGTGCTGGCGGTGAAGCCCGCCTTGCACTGTGCGCGCCGCGCCGGCGCGTTAGGACGTGGATATATAGGGCGGCTATCGCCGCGTTGCAACAAGTTCTTACATACATGCTTGAATGTATATATAATACGCGTTCGCCTGACTTTCGGCCAGCCCATCGGCGTGATGGGCTGGCAGACGGCGGCGCGCACCTCTCCACGGTTCACGCTGCCATGTCGGCATGTCGTTACTAATTTGCAACCTTTCGTCGCATGTGCCACGTCAGCGTTGCAAATTGTGGCTAGCATTACTCTTTTTGCCCGCCTCTGTGCCATCTGCCAGCGGTGGGCCGCGCCGTATCCGGATACGACACCGGGAGCGCATGCGGCCGATCTCAAATTGCCATCATGGGGTTATCGATGAGGAAGTCCCAACGTATCACTTGCGTTGCCGCTGCCGTGTTGTCGGCGCTTGCGCTGTCCGCCTGCGGCGAAAAGAAGCCGCAGGGCGGCGCCATGCCGCCGCCGGAAGTGGGTGTCGTCACCGTCACGCCTACGACCGTTTCTGTTATCAATGAACTGCCGGGCCGCCTCGAAGGCGTGCGCACCGCCGAAGTGCGGGCACGGGTTGCCGGCATCGTGCTGTCCCGTAACTACACGGAAGGCGGCGAGGTCAAGGCAGGCCAGTTGCTGTTCAAGATCGACCCTGCGCCCTACCAGGCACAGCTCGAGTCGGCCAAGGCCAGCCTTGCCCGTGCCGAAGCCAACGCCGTGGCGGCCCGCCAGAAGGCCGAGCGCTACAAGCCGCTGGTCGCCGTCAACGCGGTGAGCAAGCAGGAATACGACGAAGCCGTGGCGGCCGCGGGCCAGGCCACCGCCGACATTGCCTCGGCCAAGGCTGCCGTTTCCACCGCCCAGATCAACCTCGGCTACACCGCCGTCACCGCGCCCATCAGCGGCCGCGTGGGCCGCGCGCTGGTGACCGAAGGCGCGCTGGTCGGCAGCGGCGAAGCCACCAAGCTGACCATGGTCGAGCAGGTCGACCCGATCTGGGTGACCTTCACCCAGCCCGCGAGCGAAGTGATGAAGCTGCGCCGCGCCATCGAGAGCGGCAAGGTCAAGGGCGTCGACGGTGGCGCCCGCGTCCATCTGTTCATCGAGGACGGCCGCGAGTACGAGCAAACCGGCAAGCTGCTGTTCTCGGACATGACGGTTGACCCGACCACCGGCGCCATCACGCTGCGCGCGCAGTTCCCCAACGCCAAGCGCGAGCTGCTGTCGGGCACCTTCGTGCGCGTCAAGATCGAGCAGGGCGTGGACGAAAACGCGCTGACCGTGCCGCAGCGCGCGCTGATCCGCAATGCGCAAGGCGCATCGGTGATGGTGGTGGGCGGCGACGGCAACGTCGCGGCGGTGCCGGTCAAGGCGCCCCAGGCCATCGGCGAGAGCTGGATCGTCACCGAGGGCCTGAAGGGTGGCGAGAAGGTGATCGTCGAGGGCTTGCAGAAGGTCAAGGTCGGCGCGCCCGCCAAGGCCGTGCCGTTTGTCTCGAAGACCGCCGCCGCCTCGGCTCCCGCCACGCAGCCGGCCGCCAGCGGAGCCTCGGCTCCTGCCGCGGTGACCGCTGACAAGGCCGACGCCAAGCAGGGCTAATCACAGCGCAATTCGAAGGGAGCCAGTGTTATGGCCAAGTTTTTTATTGACCGGCCGGTGTTCGCGTGGGTGCTTGCGCTGATCATCGTGCTGGGGGGCTTGCTGTCGGTGGTGCAACTGCCGATCGCCCAGTACCCCAACATCGCCCCGCCGACGATCTCGGTCACGGCGACCTATCCGGGCGCATCCGCCAAGACGCTTGAAGACTCGGTCACCACGGTGATCGAGCAAGAGCTCAACGGCATTCCCGGGCTGCTTTACTACAACTCCACCAGCGAAGCCACCGGCCTGTCGACGATCACGATCGCCTTCCAGCCGGGCTCCAACATCGACCTGAACTCGGTCGAGGTGCAGAACCGCCTCAAGCGCGTGGAAGCGCGCCTGCCGGCGGAAGTGCGCCAGCAGGGCGTGCGCGTGGACAAGGCCGGGAACAACTACATGATGTTCCTGACGGTCGCGTCCAAGTCCGGGCAGGCCGACGCCATCCAGCTGGGCAACTACATCTCGTCCAGCGTGATCGATTCGATCCGCCGCGTGCCGGGCGTGGGCCAGGCCGACCTGTTCGGCACCGAGTACGCCATGCGCATCTGGGTGGACCCGGCCAAGTTGACCGGTTTCAACCTGACGCCGCAGGACGTCACCGCCGCCATCTCGGAGCAGAACGTCCAGGTCGCCGTGGGTGAGCTGGGCGGCACGCCGTCGCCCAAGGGCACCGAGCTCAACGCCACCGTCACCACCGAGAGCCGCCTCACCACGCCGGAGCAGTTCGCCAATATCCTGCTGCGCACGAACCCGGACGGCTCCTCGGTGCGCATCAAGGACATCGGCCGCGTCGAACTCGGCGGTGCCGACTACTCCACGCTGGCCCGTACCAACGGCAAGGCCTCGGCGGCCATCGCCATCAAGCTGGCCCCGAGCGGCAACGCCCTGGCCACCGCCACCGCGGTGCGCGCCAAGATGGAAGAGCTCTCCAAGTTCTTCCCGGCCGATTACCAGTACTCCGTGCCTTACGACACCTCGGCCTTCGTCAAGATCTCGATCGAGGAAGTGATCAAGACCCTGGTCGAAGCCGTGGTGCTGGTGTTCCTGGTGATGTACCTGTTCCTGCAGAACATCCGCGCGACCATCATCCCGACGGTGGTGGTGCCGGTGGCCCTGCTGGGCACCACGGGCATGCTGCTGGCCTTCGGCTTCTCCATCAACGTGCTGACGATGTTCGGCATGGTGCTGGCGATCGGTATCCTGGTGGACGATGCGATCGTGGTGGTGGAAAACGTCGAGCGGATCATGAGCGAGGAAGGACTCTCGCCACGCGACGCCACGCGCAAGGCCATGGGCCAGATCACCGGCGCCATCGTCGGCATCACGCTGGTGCTGACCGCGGTGTTCATCCCGATGGCGTTCTTCTCGGGTTCGGTGGGTAACATCTACCGCCAGTTCTCGCTGTCGCTGATCGCGTCGATCGCGTTCTCGGCGCTGCTGGCCTTGACGCTCACGCCGGCGCTGTGCGCCACGTTGCTCAAGCCGGTCGAGGCTGGCCACCACCACGAGAAGAAGGGTTTCTTCGGCTGGTTCAACCGCACCTTCGCACGCGCCGCCACCGGCTACCAGAGCATGGTGGGCCGCATCCTGGCGCGCGCCGGGCGCTACCTGATCATCTACGCGCTCATCGTCGTGGGCATGGTGGTGCTGTTCAAGCGCCTGCCCTCCTCCTTCCTCCCCGAGGAAGACCAGGGCTACATGATCACGGTGGTGCAGCTGCCCAACGGCGCCACGCAGGAGCGTACCATCGGCGTGCTCAAGCAGATCGAGGACTACTACCTGCAGAAGGAATCCAAGGTAGTGGACCAGATGATCACCGTGGCGGGCTTCTCCTTCTTCGGCCGCGGCCAGAACGGCGGTATCGCGTTCGTGCGCCTGAAGGACTGGAAGGACCGCACCGGCAAGGACGAGACCGCGCAGGCACTGGTTGGCCGGGCGTTTGGTGCGCTGTCCTTCATCAAGGACGCCATCATCTTCCCGCTTAACCCGCCGGCGATCTCCGAACTGGGCAACTCCTCGGGCTTCGACTTCCGCCTGCAGGACCGCACCGGCCAGGGTCACGCCAAGCTGATGGAAGCGCGCAACATGATGCTCGGCATGGCCGCGAAGAATCCCGCGCTGGTGGGCGTTCGCCCCGAAGGCCAGGAAGACGCGCCGCAGCTGCAGATCGACATCGACCGCGAGAAGGCACGCGCGCTGGGTGTGTCGGTGGCCAATATCAACGCGACGCTGGCCATCGCGTTCGGCTCTTCCTACGTCAACGACTTCATCTACGAAGGCCGTGTGCGCAAGGTGATCGCCCAGGCCGAAGGCAACGACCGCAAGCTGCCCGATGACCTGACCAAGCTGCGCGTGAAGAACAGCAACGGCGACATGGTTGCGTTCGCCGCCTTTGCCACTTCCAAGTGGATCATGGGCTCGCCGCGCCTTGAGCGTTACAACGGCTTGCCGGCGGTGAAGATCGCTGGCCAGGCCGCTCCGGGGCGCAGTACCGGCGAAGCCATGAAGATCATGGAAGACAACTTCGCCAAGCTGCCGCCGGGCTTCGGCTTCGAGTGGTCGGGACAGTCTTATGAAGAGCGCCTGGCCGGTTCGCAAGAGCCGATGCTGTACACGCTGTCGCTGATCATCGTGTTCCTGTGCCTGGCCGCGCTCTATGAGAGCTGGTCGATCCCGGTCGCAGTGCTGCTGGTGGTGCCGCTCGGCGTGCTCGGCGCGCTGCTCGGTGTGACCCTGCGCGGCATGCCCAACGACGTGTACTTCAAGGTGGGCCTGATCGCGACGATTGGCTTGTCGGCGAAGAACGCCATCCTGATCGTGGAATTCGCCAAGGATCTGCAGGCCCAGGGCCGCAGCGTCATCGACGCTACGCTCGAAGCCGTGCACCTGCGGTTCCGCCCGATCCTGATGACCTCGATGGCCTTTATCCTGGGCGTGCTGCCGCTGGCGATCGCCAGCGGCGCGGGCTCGGGCGGCCAGCGCGCCATCGGTACCAGCGTGATCGGCGGCATGATCACCGCCACGGTGCTGGCGATTTTCCTGGTGCCGGTGTTCTTCATGGTGATCCGTAGCCGCTTCAAGGGCAGCAAGCGCGAGCAGATGCTGAACGAGCAAGGGCTCGAACCCAAGGAAGGAATCTGACATGACAAAGACACTGACCACGCTGTTGCTGGTGGCGGGCGTCCTCTCGGGTTGCACACTGGCACCCGTTTATGAACGCCCTGCCCCGCCGGTGGCCACTAGCTTCCCGGCCGCGCCGGAAGGCTACGCGGCCGCCGAAGTGAAGACCGGCGAAACCCGCCGGGCGAGCGAGATCGGCTGGCGCGAGTTTTTCCGCGACCCGCGCCTGCAAGTGCTGATTGCCACCTCGCTGGAGAACAACCGCGACCTGCGCACCGCTGCGCTGCGCATCGAGGAAGCGCGCGCGCTGTACCAGGTGCAGCGCGCCGACCTGCTGCCCACGGTGAACGCCACCGGCGGTTTCAACCGTTCGCGCACCCCCGCCTTGCAGTCGGCCACCGGCAAGCCGTTTGTCTCCGAGTACTTCCAGGCGGGCGCCGGCGTGACTTCGTTCGAGCTGGACTTCTTCGGCCGCGTGCGCAGTCTGTCCAACGCGGCGCTGTCGCAGTACTTCGCCACCGAGGAAGCACGCCGTTCCGCGCAGATCTCGCTGGTCTCCGAAGTCGCCCAGGCCTACCTGTCCGAGCGCTCTTTCGCCGAGCAATACGAGCTCGCGCAGAACACGCTGAAGACGCGCGAGTACACGCTGAGCCTGGCCAAGCAACGCTTCGATGCGGGCGCCACGTCGGCGCTGGACCTGCGCGACAACGAATCGCTGGTGGCGCAGGCCCGCGTTTCCGCCGCGCAGCTGGCACGCCAGCGCGCGCAGGCGCAGAACGCGCTTGAGGTGCTGGTGGGCAAGCCGCTTGGCACCATCGAGAACCTGCCTGCACCGATGCGCCTGTCGGACGAGCGGATCATCAGCGACATCCCGGCAGGGCTGCCGTCGGACCTGCTCGAGCAGCGTCCCGACATCCGCCAGGCCGAGCAGTTGCTGCTCTCCGCCAACGCCAATATCGGCGCGGCGCGCGCGGCGTTCTTCCCGCGCATTACGCTCACCGCCAATGCCGGCGCGATCAGCCCGACCTTCTCGAGCCTGTTCGATTCCGGCACCGGCGCGTGGTCGTTCGCACCGCAGCTGGTGCTGCCGATCTTCGACTACGGCCGGAACCTGTCCAACCTGGACCTGACCAACGTGCGCAAGAATATCCAGATCGCCAACTACGAGAAGACCATCCAGACGGCCTTCGCGGAAGTGGCGGATGCACTGGTGGCGCGCGGCACGCTGGAAGAGCAGGTGACCAGCCAGGAGCAGGTGCGCAACGCCGAGGCAGCGCGCTACGAGTTGTCGACGATGCGCTTCAGGAATGGCGTGGCCAGCCAGCTGGACCAGCTCGACTCGCAGCGTCAGCTGTTCGCTGCCGACCAGGCCCTGATCCAGGCGCGGCAACTGCGCCTGAACAATGCCATCGACCTCTACCGGTCGCTTGGCGGCGGCCTGAGCGAGACCGGACCGGTGGCCTCGGTGAACGTCAAGCCGGCCGTGACCACGCAGTAAGGCAGAAGGGTTCGTCCTGCCATCCGGTGCATTCAGCCCGGATGGCCTCGAAGCGAAGCGCCAACAGCGCTTCGCTTTTTTTATTCCCGGCTTCGGGCCATGGCGCCGGTGGGAAGTTCTCCGAATCGCAATGCACTGCGTTAGGATGTCGGTGCGCGCCGCGCAAATTCTCTCTCCCACCACCCACGCAAATCCCCAAGGAAGCCTGCCATGGAAGTCCGCCCGCTTGATACCGATGATGTCGAGCTGGTCTGCCGCCATCGCGAATCCATGTTCCGCGAGGCCGGGCGCGGCGAGGAGGTCCTGCAGGCCATGACGCAGCAGTTCCGGCCATGGCTTGTGCCGCGCCTGCGCGATGGCAGCTACTTCGGCTTCGTGCTGATGGACCAGGGCCAGCCGGTGGGCGGCATTGGCCTGATGGCGATCGACTGGCCGCCGCATCCGGCCCATCCCCTGCAGGACAAGCGTGGCTACGTGCTGAACGTGTATGTGGAGGCTACGCATCGCAAGCAGGGGCTGGGGCGCCGCCTCATGCAGCTGGCGGAGGACGAATTCACCAGGCGCGACCTCCAGTACGCGATCCTGCACGCCACCGAGATGGGCCGGTCGCTGTATGTCGCGCTGGGCTGGCACGCCACGAGCGAGATGGCGAAAGCCATGCGCGCGTAGCGCGCTAGCCGTCCCAGCGCAACGCCAGGGTATCGTCCGCCACACGGGTCGCGTGCGTGCCCTGCTTGCCGCTTTCCCGGTCCAGCGTGGCGCAGAGCCACGACACGCCTTGCTCCGGTGCGCGGCGCAGGCTGAAATGGCGGATCTGCATCGGCACGGCGGACAGCTGGCGCAATGCGCCGGTTGCGCCGTCGACGAGCGGGAAGTACATCAAGGCCAGGTCGGGCCGGTATCGCTCGTATCCGCCGATGCCTTCGTAGTCGTTGAGGAAGTCACCGCAGCCATAGAGAATCAGGCGGTCGCGATACACCTCGGCACCCCTGATGTGATGGGACGAGTGCCCGTACACGATATCGGCGCCGCCCGCATCGATCAGCCGGTGCGCGAAGGCCTGCTCCTGGCGCGAAATGTCGAAGCCCCAGTTGCCGCCCCAATGCAGCGACACCACCACGATATCGCCCGCGCCCTTCGCTGCTGCCGTAAGGCGGGCAACCCCATCGGCGGCGCGCACCGAAATGTCGGGCAGGAAATGGATGCCGGCGCGCCCGGGGGCCGCGGCCCAGTCCGCCGGCACGCCGCTTGCCGCGGTGGCATAGGCAAAGACGAGCACCCTTCCCCCTTGCGCGAGCGCGATCGCGGCAGGCGCGCTGGCCTGCGCCTCGTCGCGTCCGGCGCCCGCGGTCCGCATGCCTGCCCCGTGCAAGGTTGCCAGGGTTTCGTCGAGCCCGGCGCACCCCCAGTCCAGCACGTGGTTGTTCGCCAGCACGCAGCAATCGAGCTGCGCGCTGCGCAGGCACGCCACATTGGCGGGGTGCATCCGGTAGTGGATGCCCTTGCCCGGCTGTGCGTCCTCGCTCACGGTGACGGCCGTTTCCAGGTTGACGATGCGCACATCCGGCCGGAAGCGATCCAGCTGCGCGAGCGCGTCGCCCCACGGATAGGCAGGATCAACCGGCCGCTGTATTGCGCCTGTGGCACGCTCGGCCAGCTCGACATAGTCGACTGCCGAGCGTAGCCAGCCCTCGAACAGGTGCGGCTTGCCCGGATGCGGCAGGATCTGGTCGATGCCGCGGCCGGTCATCACATCGCCGCACAGGAACAGACGCACGCTGTCGCGGGCTGCCCGAGTCACGTCATCCATCGCGCATTTCCCTCTTCCCTCTTCCCTCTTCCCTCTTCCCTCTTCCCGGCTGGCGCGGCCGCCCGCTTGCCGGATCGTCGTCCCCATTTTGCGCCGTCGAGCGTCCCATGTGCAGCCCGGCCAAGCAAAAGGTGGCATGCTTGTGGCGTTGCAGTGACTAGAATGAAGCAGGCCGGCGCAGGCGGCCGGGTCCCCGCGCCCAGACGATTTCCAGGAGACAACGATGACCGTCACCAACGCCCGGTCGGGCACCAACGTCCACGAAATCGCGGACGGGATCTATCGGATCAATACCCCGGTCCACATCGACGGTGGGCCGGGCGGCTTCTCCTTCAACCAGTACCTGATCGTCGACGACGAGCCGCTGTTGTTCCATACGGGGCTGCGCAAGATGTTCCCGCTGGTGCATGAAGCCGTGGCCAGCGTGATCGCACCGGGCCGGCTGCGTCATATTGCCTTTTCGCACGTGGAAGCCGACGAGTGCGGCTCGCTCAATGAATGGCTGGCGGCGGCGCCCCACGCATCGCCGCTGTGCGGCACCGTCGCCGCCATGGTGTCCGTCAACGACCTGGCCGACCGGCCCGCGCAGGGCCTGGCGGACGGGCAAGCCGTGCCGCTTGGCCACCATACCGTGCGCTGGTTCGATACGCCACACTTGCCGCATGCCTGGGAGTGCGGGCTCATGATGGAGGAGCGCACCGGCACGCTGCTCTGCGGCGACTTGTTCAGCCAGGGCGGTGCCGAGCTCCAGCCTCTGACCGAGGCCGACATCCTCGGGCCGAGCGAAGCGTTCCGGCGCGGCATGGATTACTTCTCCCACACGCCGAACGCCGGCGCCATGCTGGAGCGCATGGCGCTGCTGCAGCCAACCACCCTGGCCTGCATGCATGGCAGCGCCTGGCGCGGCGACGGCGCCGGCCTGCTGCGCGCGCTCGCCCAGGCCCTGGCTCACTAAGCACGGCCGGTGCGCGGCAGTGGATCAGGTCTGCGGCGTGTCCTTGAACACGGCAAGGCGTTCGGCGGCCGCGCTGAATGCCGCCAGCGCAGGATACGCTGACGCCTCGACGCATGCCGGCAGCATCAGCTGCGTGAAGCCCCACGCCACGGCGGCGGTCACGTCGGCCTGCATGAGCAAGCGCTCATCCGCGGGAAGCGCGGCCCCCGCCAGTTCGGTTTCCAGCGCCGCGTAGGCGGCATGCAACTGCCCCTGCACGCGCTCGATCCATGGCTCGTGCTGCTTTTCCGCCGGGCGCAGGTTGCGCTCATAGACGATCTGCACCGTCTTCTCGCACGCCGCCAGCGCCAGGCCGATCACGCGCAAGGCGTGCTGGCGCTGCTTGTGCTGCGCGGGCATCAGGCTGCGCGTGGCCAGCGTCTCGGCATAGTCGAGGATCAGGCCGGACTCCATCAGTACCACGCCGTTGTCGCAAACCAGGGTGGGCGCTTTCACCACGGGATTGATCGCGCGAAACTGCTCGAACGTGCTGAACACCGAGACGGCTCGATATTCGAACGGCAGGTCCAGCAGCCGCAGTGAGATGGCCACGCGGCGCACATAGGGTGAGTCGAGCATGCCGATGAGTTGCATATTGCCTCCGGAAGGATATCGGGCTGCGCATTGAGCCGCACTGAGTTCCAGCATAATCGCAGCAGCCGTCGCCACGAATGGCAAGGCATCGGAAATCGGCACCGCGCACCGATGATTCATCGGTGGCGCGCAACAGGTGCCATAGGAGAATGGGATGGAGCTGGACAAGAAAGACCGACTGATCCTGGAGGCGCTGCAGGCCGATGCCCGCCAGAGCCTGGCAGCGCTGGGCAAGCGCATTGGCTTGTCGCAGCCCGCCATGAGCGAGCGTGTGCGCAAGCTGGAGGACGCGGGCGTGATCGAGGGCTACGGCGCGCGGGTGAACCTGCGCGCGCTGGGCGTCGGCCTGCAGGCGATCATCCATATCGAGACCACGCACGCCTATATCCAGAAGTATGTGAAGCTGTTCGAGAGCATGCCCGAAGTGCTGAGCGCCGATCGCGTGACCGGTGCGCATTGCTTTATCGTGCGTTGCGCCATCGCCGATCCGGCCGACCTGGAGCACGTGGTCGACACGCTCGCGGCCCACGGCTCGGTGACCACATCGCTGGTGCTCTCAAGCCCTGTGCGCAAGACCGTGACGGTACCGGCCGTGAGAGTTCGAACGGCTTGATCTAGCGCTGGTTTGCTCCCCTCTCCCACTTGTGGGAGAGGGAGTGACAGCCCTCGTCATCGCAAGCGGCTTTGCCCACTTCAGAACTTATACGTCGCCGCCACAAACATGATCAGCGGGTTCGGGCTGATGGTGGCCTTGGAGGTGGACAACACCGTGCCGTCGGACGCCTTGATGATCATCGACGACGTCGTCTTGAGCGGAATGTAGGTGACCGATGCGGTCAGGCCCCACTGGTCCGTGATCGCAAAGGAGCCGCCGATGTTGAACACCGGCGCGAACGAGTTCGACGCCTTGGCCTCGACGGAGGTCGGCCCCGGCTTGCCGGCGCCGGCGGCCAACGTGGCGCCCAGGTTGTTGTTGACCGAGGCGGCGAACGCCGGGTTGAGCTCGATGTTGGTGAAGAAGTTGTACGACACACCGATGCCCAGGAAAGGACGCACGCGCGCGGTAGGCTCGAAGAAGTGGTATTGCACCATCGACGCCGGGCTCCACTGGCGTGCGCTGGTGATGATCGGGTTCAGGCCCGGGTCGCCCAGCGGCTGCTGCCCCAGCGCGCCCGCCGGGCCCGGCGGGATCAGGTTGCCGTGGCCGTAGAGCTTGAACTTGGGCGGAATGCCGCCCACCGCCGTGAGCGCGATGTGGTCCGTGAAGAAGTGGCTGAAGGTCAGCCCCAGCGTGTCCGCGTTGGATGTGCTGATGCTGCTGCCCGGCGCCGTGAATGACGACGGCAAGCCCAGCGGGCCGTTGATGGGCGCATCGATCACGCTGGTGGTGAACGGGCTGCTGTTGCCGCTGGTGTTGATGTGGAACCAGCCGGCAGCGACGACGTTGTCACCGGCTTTCTGTGCATGGGCGCTGGGCATGCCGCCCAGCCAGGCGAGCGCGGCGATCAGCAAGGGCGCTGCCAAACGAAAGGCATTCATCGTCATCTTGTCTTCCCGGAATAAGTTGGATTGCATGGCCGTCATTGCACGAAGGCGCCGATGGTGAAGTACGGGCTGCCGCTGCGCGACTCGAGGAAACCGAACACGCCGCCGGTGAAGATGAACTTGCCGGTGGGGCTGCCCGCCGCGCCATCCTTGCGCGTGGTGGTGACCACGCCGGGCAACTGCTGGGAGAAGTCCAGCTTGAGCGCCGTGGCGAGCGAGGCGTCCGACGGGTGGAACGGGTCGAGCATGGCCGCGTCCGCTGCCACCAGCGCGGTGGTGCGGTAGTCGAAGTTGCTGTCCACGCCGACGTACTCGCCGTTGACCGTGCCCTGCGTCACGGCGATGGCTGGCGCCATCATGCCGATGCCGATCTCGTCGTCGGCGCCCAGCGGCATGCCGTTGGTGAGCGATCCGTTGGCGTAGCCCACGCGGATCATCACCGGGACCAACTGGCCGCGTAGCTTGCCCACGATCAGGTAGGCGCGGCCCAGCGTCGCGCCGAGCGTGGGCGGATCGATCTCACCCTTGTAGTTGGCCGACATCAGGCTGCCGTTGGCTTGGGGCACGAAGTTCTTGCCCTTTTGCGAGCAGGTGCCGCCCGTCTTGTTGTCGCACACCTGGAACGAGCCGTCGGCCGCCAGCGCCATGCGGTAGTCCTGCGCCACCGTCTGGAAGTTCTTCGACGGCACCTCGTGAAAGCCGTAGCCGTTGTACTGGCCGGCGATCTTGGTGAGGTCGGTTTCGGTCTGCGCGAAGCCGATGAACTGGAAATACGGGAAGGTGGTATCCGGCACCGCGCCTGCACCCAGGACACCATTGAACTGGATGCGCGCACCCGGAATGGTGCCGCCCGCCACGCCTTCGCCAACGAACAGCCGCGCGGGGCGATTCGGGTCCAGGCTTGCGCCGTTGAGCTGGAACGCGCACTGGTTGAGCTTGTCGGTGGGCAGGCCTGTTTCCTGCGACAGCGTGCCCGTCATCACGTTCTGGCCGCCGGTGGTGTCGCTGCGGGTCGGCATGACCGTGCCCGTGGTGCGCGGCACCGAGGAGTCGAGGAAGGTCACTTGCCAGGTCTTCCTGGTGGTGTCGATCTGCACCTTGACCAGTTCGCCCGAGCCGGTGCCGCCGGTGAAGGTGGTGGTGTAGTCGAGTGCCGCGGGACACAGGCGCACTGGTGTGGCCGGGGCGGAGCTGGTGCTCGCGGCGGCGCTGCCACCGCCGCTGCCGCCATCGCCGCCGCCGCCGCAGGCGGCCAGCATCGTGGCACCCAGCAGCGCCACGCCGTAGCGCAGGATCCGCTGCCCATGATGTTTTCTCCACGGCGTACGCTGCCGATGCTGTCCGTGCTGCAAAGGATGCTGATGCATGATGCTTGTCTCCTGAAGCGCTGTGTCGCGCGTGGTGCCGCTTTGTTTTGTCTTGCGTGCCGCTATGCTTGGCAACGCATCGTCCTTTTCCGTGCTGCGACTCTCGCTGCCGGGGCAAGCGAGCGTCAATAGAGTGCGCGTTCCAAACATGGCGCGCCGTGCCCTTGCCACCGCTGCGCAAGCGCTCGCGCCGTTTGTTCAAACTGCTGCACGCGTGCCCGCGCAAGCAGATTCAAACGCGCGCGGCGCTGCATGGCGGACACGGTGATGCAGCATCAGAACTTGTAGTCGCTGTTTTTCGCATCGAAGGCGCTCGCGTCGAAGGTCTTGCGCACCGCCTTCTCGAAGACAATCTTCTCGACCATGTTGCCCTCGGCATCCCAGGCGGTTTCCACACGCGGCCAGGGGTTCTTCAGGTCCAGCATCAGCTGCACCCGCTTGGCGTAATAGCGTGGCGCACCGGCCGGCAGGTCCCAGGTGAGCGCGACCATGCGCATGCCCTGCTCCTGCACAATGTCCGCGCGCGTGAACTTCTCCGTGAGCCCGGCCGCGCGCAGCGACCTGGCATCGCGCTCCAGCATCGACACCACGTACTGGAAGCCCAGGTCCCGCACCGTGTGGTTGGACTGCGCGCGCGCGATGGTGCCGTCGAGCGCGATCCACATCGAGGTGAAGCCCAGCATGCCGCCGAGGTGGCCGTACATCTCATCCTTGCGCTGCGTCTCGTCGTAGAGGATTTCCTGGCCGGCCTGGCTGCCGCCCGGCAGCCACTTCGCATAGAGCTGGCGCGGCGCGTGGCGGTAGCGGATCATCATGCGCGCGGGCTGGTCTTGCCACTGGCCGTTGAGGCGCTCCTGGCGCGTCATCCAGTACTCGTACTCGGGGTAGCGGTTCATCTCGGCCTTGGCCCACAGCAGCGCGGCCTCGGGCTGCAATGCGTTGATGGCCGCAAGCAGTTGCTCGTCGGGCAGCTTCGCCAGTTCGCCGCTGGCGATCTGCTTCGAGAGCAGCGCGGCCTGTTGCTGGGCGCCGAGCCCGTCGAAGGCGGTGCCCGAACCGGCGCTCGCCTGCGGCTGCGTCTGTGCGGGTGCGGGCAAGGCCATCGCGAGTGCGAATGCGACGGTGGCCGCAAGATTGCGCAATAAGGGCAATGACCTTCTCGATGCGGATACGGTTGCGCTCGGCGCGTGGGAATACAAGGCTTTCACGATGCGGATCTCCTGTTGTGGTGTCGGCCCGCGCGGAAAACGCGGGCGACAGCGGTCCACCGCGTGCGCGGGACGCACGCGTGGTGTCGTTGAGAACGGAATGCCCGAGTGCGGATCGCTGCGGAAATGCCGGGCTAAGGACGGCCGGATGCCTGGCTCAAGCGGGGCACTTGCAACTCGGGTTCCTGGAGGCGGCCAGGCCTGCGCCGGCGGTTGGCCGGCGCCAGCGCGCCGCTAGGTTCTGGAGCGGGTACGCATCCAGTCGTCGAGCGGATTGCTCGGGAAGACGAAGGGGTGCTCGCGCGCGCCGCGCACCGCCATGCTGGTGACGGCAGCGCGTGTCGCGCCCTCGTTGCGTGCCGCGCGGCGTGTCTTGCGCGCGGCAACGGATAGGGTGTCGGCGCGTTGCGCCTGTTCTGCCACCAGGGCAGTCAGCGCGGCTTGCCCGGCATGCTCTTCAGCTTGCTGGGTCTCGCCGATCTGGAACACGTCCTGCAGCGCGCACAGCTGCTGGCTGGCGGGCACGGGTGCCTTGAGCGCAGCCACCACCATCGCGCTCAACTGGGCGAGCACGTGCGCGTCGCTCAGGTCCTTGCCTTGCGTAAAGGCCGGCAGCAGGTTGCCAAGCTCCTCGCCGGCCAGCACACCGGCCAGCGCCTTGAGCGCGAAGTTCAGGCGCCAGCCCAGTTCTTGTGGCGGGATCTCGGGCAGCGCGCGGGCGAAGGCATCGGAGAAGCGGCCGAACACCGGCGCGTAATGGCCAAGCAGATAAGACTGGATAAATGGCGAGGTATCGGAATACACGCGCCCCAGCAGCCGCAGGAACGACGGGCCGCCCACGTCGGGCTCGCGCGCCATTTGCAGCGCGGGCACGAAGAGCGCACCCATCACGTGTTCGCAGCGTATCTGCGCCCCCGGCCAGCGTGCCTCGCAGGCATCGAGCAGCGCCAGGCGGCGCGTGTTGAGCGGGTCGAGCCGGCGGCCCAGGACCGCCTGCATCATGATCTCTTTACTGCGGAAATGGTAATTGACGGCGGCCAGGTTGACGATCGCGCGCGATGTCACTTGCCTTAGCGAGGTGCCTTCGTAACCAACCTCGATGAACAAACGCTCGGTGGCGTCGAGAATGCGGGCCTTGGTGTCTCCTGCCGTGCCTCTTCCGGTCTTCATAGGGGGCGTCTCTCTCATGGTCATGCCGCACAACCCCAGCAAAATTCCACGCACTGCAACAGCTCCTTGCTCTGACGGCAAACGGATGCTTGAAACAGTTGTACGGAGCCTAGCGAGCGCTGCGGGCGTTTCACAAGTGTAATTTTGGAGCGATGCCTCTAATCCGATTTGATTGTGCCCGCATGCCGCGCGCGCCATGCGGGATTTTACTTCCCTGCTTAAGGGGGGCGTGTCCTTGCGAGCCAACGCCCGTAGCCGCGCGGATTGGCGGGCCGCGCTCATCCGGCCAGCCGCGCCGCCAGCGCCTGGGCGTTCTGCGCGCTGAGTGCAAAAACAGACAGTTGCGGGTTCGCTCCTATGCTGGTCGGAAACACGGAACCGTCCAGCACCGACAGGTTGGCCAGCTGGTGATGGCGGCCATGGCTGTCGACCACCCCGCCCTGCGGCTGGTCGCTCATGGCGCAGCCGCCCATCAGGTGCGCGGTGAACAGCGCCGCGCGGAACTTGGCCAGCGGCAGCGTGGCAATGCCCTGGCGGGCCTGCGCCCAGCTGTCATAGTACGGCGCGTCCAGGTGGGCCGGGCGCACGCGCAGCGCCCCGGCCGCGAACTGGGCTTCGGCCATGCTCAGCCAGGCGCGTCGCATGCCGTCCCAGACGTAGTCGCTCAGGTCGTAGTCCAGCACCGGGCTGCCGTCGTCGGCAATGCGCACGCGCCCGCCTTCGCTCTGCGCCACAAAGCCATCGCGCAGCAGCGCCAGCATCGCGTTGGTATGCGGCAGCGCGGCCATGTCGGTGCGCAGCGCCTCGCCCACCTGGTTGAACACGCCCGCGCTGATGCCGGGGAACAAGGGCGGCACTTCCAGCTTGTAGCCCATCGGGCCGGTGGCGCCATCCTTCCACTGGAAGTGATCGGAGGCGATCGATTGCGGCGCGCCGTAGTATGGGTCGACCTGTTCGGGCATCACCGCCACGCTCAGGTTGACCGGATGGATGAAGGTGCGTACGCCGACCCGCTGATACGGGTCCGGCACGCGCGAGCGCAGCAACAGCGCCGGCGTGTTGATGGCGCCGCCGGCCGCCACGTAGTGCCGCGCGCGTACCGTTACCGCAATGCCGGTGGGCGTGCGGCCATCGGCACCCAGCGCTTCACCGGCAAGCGTGGTGACCGTCTTGCCGTCATGCTCCAGCGCGCGCACCCGCACGCGGTGGACCAGCGTGGCGCCCTTGGCGAGCGCGGCGGGAATGGTCGATACCAGCATCGATTGCTTGGCGTTGACCGGGCAGCCCAGCCCGCAATAGCCGGAGTTCCAGCAGCCTTTCACATTGCGCGGGATCACGTGCGACTCCCAGCCCAGCTTGTCGCAGCCGCGCTTGAGCACATCGTTGTTGTTGTTCGGCGGCATGCCCCACGGCGCCACGGACAGCCGTGCCTCCATGCGCTCGAACCACGGTGCCATGTCCGCGGCGCTGTGGCCGCTCACCGCATGGTGCGCGGCCCAGTGCGCCAGCGTTTCCTTTGGCGTGCGAAAGCTCGACGACCAGTTCACCGTCGTGCTGCCGCCCACCGAGCGCCCTTGCAGGATGGCGATGGCGCCATCGGACGTGGCGCGCGCCGCGCCCTCCTGGTACAGCTCGCGATAGGCGCGGCCCTCGTCCATGTCCTTGAAGCTGTCGGAGGTGCGCAGCGCGCCCTCCTCCACCAGCACCACGCGCAGACCGGCCTCGCTGAGGATCTCGGCGGCCACGCCGCCGCCGGCGCCGCTGCCGACAATCACCACGTCGGCGTCGAGCGAAAGCGGCGCGGTGAGCGCGGCGCCGTCCACCACGTTCCAGCCGGCGGCGATGCCGGCGCTATAGATATCGGGAATGGCCATGAGGTACTCGTGTATTGGATTTCAGGCGTGCAGCGCACGAAAGACCGCAGGATTGGGGCCGGGATATCCGCTGCCCGCCCACGCTGCCGGCAGCAGGTAGTAGCCCACGCTGCTGAGCTTGACCAGCACCACGGCGCCGGCATTCAAGGTGGCAAAGCGGCTGGCGCGCCAGCGCGCGAGAAAGCGGCGCGCCTGCTGCGTGTCGGTCTGCTTCCAGTCCTGGCCCACGCCGGCGAGCACCCAGCGCAACGGCCCGATGGCGAGCAGGTCGAGCAGCTTGCGCAGTTCCGCGCGTGCGTTGGCATCCATGGCGGCGCATGTGGCGTCGACATTGCGCACGGCCTGGCCGAGCTGCAGTTCGCGCGAGCCGCGCTCGCGCTCGGCGAGCTCCGCCACCACGGCGGGCAGCAAGGCGGTGAACAACGCCACGTCGCCTTCGCGCAGGAACTGCATGCCGGTGGCGGGTTGCTTGTGCGCGGGCGCGCAGCCGGACAATGCCGGGACCAGGCCGGCGCACGCGAGTGCGGCGGACAAGCCAAAGCCAATCTTGAGAAAGCCGCGCCGCGACAGTGCGCACGCGGGCGGCTCGGTGGCTGGGGTGTGCATGGTGTGTCTCCTGTTTTGCGCTTATCCGTCTGCTTGCGGGTCTTTTGCGGGTGCATTGCGGGTGCATCGCGGGTCCATTGCGCGGGCCATGCGATGCGCGTTGCCGATACCCCGCATTGACGCTCGCCGCAGTTTGGATAAAGATCGGGCCCCGGTCTTGATCCCGCATGACAGGTGATTTGATGCCACGCGCCAACGCGGCGCTCCCCGCCGCTGCTATCACCGACATCGCCAGCGCTGCTTACGTCGCCCAGACGCCCGGCACCGTGTCGCTGCCCTACCTGCGCACCGTGCTCGACTACGGCGAGGCCGCCGGCATCACGCCGGCCGACCAGCTCGTGCTCGCAGGGCTCGATCCCGCCCTGCTCGACAGCGCGGCTGGCCCCGCCACGCGCATCGGCGTTGCGCACTACCTGGCGCTGCTCGATGCGCTGGAGCGCGCCGCCGGCGATCCGCTGGCGGGCCTGCACGCGGGCGCGGCGTTCCGGCCGCGCCACTATGCGGAGATGGGCTATGTGGTGCTGACCACGCCCACGGTGCGCGAGGCCATCCTGCAGGGCATCCGCTACGAGGTGCTGGCCAACGATATCGGCCGCACCCGCCTGCATGAAACGGCGCAGGGCGCGTGGATGACGTGGGAGGCGCAGCACGGCCCGCTGTCGCGCCACGCGCACGAGCTGCACATGGCCACGTGGATCGGCTTTTCCCGCTGGCTGCTGGGCGACGGCTTCTCTGCCGAGCGCATCGAGTTCCCCCACGCGCCGCCACCCGGTGGCCACGCCGGCGATTACACCCGGGTATTCGGCTGCCCGGTGGTTTTCAACGCCGGCCGCCACGCCATGCACATCGATCCCGCGCTGCTGGCGCGCCCTTCGATGCAGGCCGATGCGCAAATGCAGGCACAGATGACGCGCATCGCCCAGGTCCAGCTGCGCGCGCTGGAGGCGGACGGCACCGGCGAGATCGCACAGGCGCGTGCCTTTATCAGCGCAGCGCTGCATCGGGGCGAGGTGCCGATCGCGGCGGTGGCAGCGCACCTGCGCTTGCCCGTGCGCACGCTGCAGCGGCGGCTGCAGGCGCAGGGGCTGAACTACTCCGCGCTGGTCGACGGGGTGCGCCGCGCGCAGGCCGAGCACTACCTCGCCGACCCCGCCATCAGCCTCGCCCAGCTGGCCATGCTGCTCGGCTTTTCGGAGCAGAGCGCGTTCAGCCATGCGTTCAAACGCTGGACGCAGGAAACCCCGAACGCCTGGCGCAAGCGGTTGCTGGGCCGCGCGCCGGGATAGCCACCGTCGCCTTTCGGCAATATTTGGCAGATAGGAGGCGGTTTCAAACGCAGCGGTGGGTACGCCCTCCGGTGCGGAAAAGCGCGCTTTTCTGCTGTTTTATGCGCTCAAAACACCACTAAAATCCGTTAAAAATTAGAAGAACGATTCAAATCTCCGTGTTGACCCGTGGCGCTGGCGTGCCTACGATGACATTCATCAATGTCACAATCAATAATGTTGCGACGCAATACGGCATGCCGCCGTGCACGCCAGCGACACGAGAGACAGCTTATGAACGCGCCAGCAGACCTGCCCCCGGAGTTATCCACAGCCCAGCCGTCACCGGAGGGGCCCGGCCCCACCGAGCACATCGATATCGCCATCATCGGCACCGGTTTCGCCGGGCTGGGCATGGCGATCCGCCTCAAGCAGGCAGGCCTGCATGACTTCGCGCTGTTCGAGAAGGCCGCCTCGGTGGGGGGCACATGGCGCGACAACCACTATCCGGGCTGCGCCTGCGATGTGCAGTCGCACCTGTACTCGTTCTCCTTCGCGCCCAACCCCAACTGGTCGCGCATGTTTTCGCCGCAGCCGGAGATCCGCGCTTACCTGGAG
Organism: Cupriavidus sp. GW822-FHT02D05; assembly: GCF_058802485.1. Classification (NCBI taxonomy): domain Bacteria; kingdom Pseudomonadati; phylum Pseudomonadota; class Betaproteobacteria; order Burkholderiales; family Burkholderiaceae; genus Cupriavidus; species Cupriavidus sp. GW822-FHT02D05. The sequence continues at coordinate 112,460 of NZ_JBXAOE010000008.1, forward strand.
CGCTGCACCGACCAGTTCCGCCTGCGCCCCCACCTGCGCCTGAACCACGAACTGCGCCGCGCCGCGTGGGACGACGCCAGCGGCACGTGGCAGCTCGACATGGCCGATGGCAAGCGCGTGCAGGCTCGCGTGCTGGTGTCGGGCATGGGCGGCCTGAGCCGGCCGGCGTATCCCAATATCCCGGGCCTGGCGCGCTTTCGCGGCGAGGCGTTTCACTCGCAGCACTGGAACCATGACTACGCGCTGGCGGGCAAGCGCGTGGCGGTGATCGGCACTGGCGCCAGCGCCATCCAGTTCGTGCCGCAGATCGCTGCGCAGGTGGCGCACCTGGACCTGTTCCAGCGCACGCCGCCGTGGATCATGCCCAAGCCCGATCGCAAGGTGTCGGCCGCCGAGCGCTGGTTGTTCCGTCGCCTGCCGCTCACGCAAAAGCTCATGCGCACCGGCATCTACTGGGCGCTGGAGTCGCGCGTGCTTGGCTTCGTGGTGCATCCCAAGCTGATGACGGTGGTGGCGCGCATCGCGCGCCGCCATATCAAGCGGCAGATCGCCGATCCCGCGCTGCGTGCCATCGTCACGCCGGACTACACCATCGGCTGCAAGCGCGTGCTGATCTCCAACGACTATTACCCCGCGCTGGCGCGCGCCAACGTGGATGTGGTGACGCACGGCATCGACCACGTGGAGGAAGACGCCATCGTGATGCGCGACGGCACCCGCCGCAAGGCGGACTGCATCATCTTTGGCACCGGCTTTCACGCCACCGATCCGATTCCGCGCGACGCCATCCTCGGCCAGCGCGGCGCCGACCTGCTCGACGCCTGGCGCGATGGCGCCGAGGCGTACCTGGGCACCACCGTGGCCGGCTTCCCCAACCTGTTCTTGGTGGTGGGGCCGAACACCGGCCTGGGGCATAGCTCGATGGTGTTCATGATCGAGTCGCAGGTGAACTACATCCTCGGCGCGCTCAAGGCCATGGGCCAGCAGCGCGTGCAGGCCATCGACGTGCGCCCGCCCGCGCAGCGCGACTACAACGCGGGGCTGCAGCGCAAGCTGGCGGGCGCGGTGTGGTCGGAGGGCGGCTGCGTGAGCTGGTACCTCGACCCCAAGACCGGCAAGAACACCACGCTGTGGCCCGGGTTCACCTGGCAGTTCCGCCGCGCCACCGCACGCTTTCGCATGGCCGACTACGAGATCCGTCCGCTGATGCACCACGCGCTCGCACCCAACGCACCCAATGCAGCCAGCGCAGCCAACCGGGCCATCGAGGCGTGAGCGCGTTGCGTGCCCGGCCGCGAAGCTGACCAGAAGCACACCAGAAGAACACCGAGGAGACACCGCATGAAGGATTTCAAGAACAAGGTGGCCGCCATTACCGGCGCAGGCTCCGGCATGGGCCGCTCACTGGCGCTCACGCTGGCGCGCGAAGGCTGCCAGCTGGCGCTGTCGGACCGCAATGAAAAAGGCCTCGCGCAGACGGTGGCCGAGGTCATGCGCGCAGCGCCGGGCCTGGTGTTCACGCAGCACTGCGTGGATGTATCGGACCGCGCCGCGATGTACGCCTGGGCCGAGCAGGCCGCGCGCGCGCACGGGCGCATCAACCTGATTTTCAACAATGCCGGCGTGGCGCTGTCGAGCACCATCGAGGGCATGAGCTACGATGACCTCGAATGGATCATGGGCATCAACTTCTGGGGCGTGGTGCATGGCACCAAGGCGTTCCTGCCTTACCTGAAGGCCAGCGGCGACGGCCACGTGATCAATACGTCGAGCATCTTCGGCATCTTCGCGCAGCCCGGCATGAGCGGCTACAACGCGAGCAAGTATGCGGTGCGTGGCTTTACGGAATCGCTGCGCCAGGAGCTCGACATGCAGGCGTGCGGCGTGTCCGCGACCTGCGTGCACCCGGGCGGCATCAAGACCAATATTGCGCAGGCCAGCCGTATCTCCGCGAACGTCACCGGCTTCCTGGTGCACGATGAGCAGCAGGGCCGCGATGAGTTCGAGAAGTACTTCATCACCACGGCGGACAAGGCCGCGCGCGTGATTCTCAACGGCGTGCGCCACAACCGCCGCCGCGTGCTGATCGGCCCGGATGCGGTTGCCGCCGACATGATGGCGCGGCTGCTGCCCGCGGCCTACCAGAAGCTGGTGGTGTTCGACGCGCGCCGCAAAGGCCCGCTCGGCAAGCCTACCGCGGACGTGTCCAACACGGTGCCGGCCAAGGCCAGCGGCAATGGCGGAGATGCGCAATGAACCGCGTCGCCATGCCGGCGGACAGCCGCCTCTCGCAGCCACCCGGCGCGCTCACGCGCTGGTTCGGCCAGGGCCGCGTAGGGCTGTTCAGCCTGTCGCGTGAAATGCTCGCCAGACGCTACGCGCTGCCCGCCTCGCGCTGGGTGCAGGTCATGGGCACGCTCGTGCATTACACCGATGAAGGCGTGCCCGGCGGCGAGCCGCTGCTGCTGATCCATGGTTTCGGCGCTTCGCTGCACACCTGGCAAGGTGTGCTGCCGGCACTCGCGCAACGCTATCGCGTGCTGCGCGTGGACCTGCCGCCCTTTGGCCTGACCGGGCCGTTGCGCGATGCGCGCGGGCGCATTCTCACCATGGATGTGGACACGTACCGCCGCTTCATCGACGCCTTCTGCGACGCCATCCACCTGCAGCGCGCCAGCGTCATCGGCAACTCGCTGGGCGGCCTGATCGCATGGGACATGGCCGCGCGCCATCCCGGGCGCGTCGACAAGATGGTGCTGATCGATGCTGCGGGTTTCCCGATGAAGCTGCCGCTCTATATCGCCTTGTTCAACCACGCGCCGGTGCGCTGGTCGGCGCCGTGGCTGCTGCCGGAGTGCGTGATCCGCGCCGCCACGCGCGATGTCTACGGCGATGCCTCGCGGGTGGACGAAGGCACCTTCCGCCGCTATGTCGATTTCTTCTACGCCGAGGGCAGCCGCGAAGCGGTCGGCCGCATGGTGCCCAAGCTGGACTTCGACGCGCTCGACACGCAGGCGCTCAATGGCATCCGCTCGCCCACGCTGGTGCTGTGGGGCGAGCGTGACCGCTGGATCCCGCCGGCGCATGCGCAAGCCTTTGCCGGGCGCATTCCTGGCGCGCGGCTGCAGCGCTACGCCGGCCTGGGCCATATCCCGATGGAAGAGGATCCGCAGCGCGTGGCGGCGGACCTGCTGCCTTTTCTCGACGGGCGCTGAGGCCACCGCTGAAATACGCACCGCACCCGACGCACCCGACGCATTCCACGAATCGACAGGAGTACTCATCATGATGCCAGTCCGACGCGATGTGCATCCCCACTTGCCCGCCAGCCGCATCGGCGACTGGCACGTGCGGGGCCGCCATGTCACCCACTTCGTCAACGCGCTCTCGATCTTCTTTCCGGCGGGCGAACGCTTCTTCATGGACAGCGTGCGCGCCTATCGCGACGACGTGACCGACCCCGAGCTCAAGCGCGCCATCGCGGGTTTTATCGGCCAGGAGGCCATGCACACGCGCGAGCATATTCTCTACAACCGGCTGATGACGGATGCGGGCCTGCCCGCCGAGCCGCTCGATCGGTTCGTCGGCAAACTGCTCAACGTGCTGCGCAAGATACTGCCCAAGTCATGGCAGCTTGCGCACACCATCGCGCTCGAGCACTACACCGCGATGCTTGCCGGCGGGCTGCTGGCGGACCCGGACCAGATGGGCGGCTCCGAGCCCGGCTACCACCAGGTGTGGATCTGGCACGCGCTGGAAGAGACCGAGCACAAGGCCGTGGCCTACGACGTGTGGAATGCCGTGATGAAGCCGGGGCTATATCGCTATCTGCTGCGCACCTTCACCATGCTCACCACCACGGTGACGTTCTGGGCGATGGTGTTCGTATTCCACATCCGGCTGGTGATGGCGGATCGCGAGTGCCGCAACAAGCTCGGCGGCTTTGGCGGCGTGGTGCGTTTCCTGTGGGGCAAGCCTGGCGTGCTGCGCAAGATGATTCCGGAGTGGTTCGATTATTTCCGGCCGGGCTTCCACCCGTGGGATCACGACAACCGTGCGCAGCTGGCGCGCATCGAGCCGCTGATCGCGGAGATCGAGGCCACCTCCGCGCGCGCCGGCGTATCCAGCCGGGCGCCTTCGGTGAGGGCCGCGGCATGAAGGTCTGGCAGTGTGAGATCTGCGGGCTGGTCTACGACGAAGCCGCTGGCATGCCGGAGCATGGCATCGCGCCTGGCACGGCATGGAGTGCCGTGCCGGAAGACTGGAGCTGCCCCGATTGCGGCATGCGCAAGGGGGATTTCCAGATGGTGGCGCTTTAGCTAGCGGGCTAGAGCGGGCACGTACCTGTATCAGCGCCTGGCCTTGCGCGGCCCGGCCTTTGGCGCGTTGCCCGCGCCGCCGTCTTCCGGCGCGTCGTGCAAGTGCTCGATGATGGCCGCCACGCGGTCGCCGAGGTATTTATTGGCTGACTGTTCCATGGCCCGCATCATCTCCGCTTCTACCGCCACCATGGCCAGCGGGCGGATGCGCCAGAGGATATCCACCAGCCGCGGCACGTCCTGCGGCGGTGGCAGCTTGCCTTCACCGAAGCGGTCCAGCTCGCGCACGACCATGGCCACGATCCGGTCCGATACGGCTTCGAAGTGCCTGCGTGCGTGCTCGACGATGGACAGCACATCTTCCAGCGGAAATCCCGCGCGCGCGATCTCCGCGCCGGCAGTCAGCGTGCGCGGGCTGCGTGCGAGGTAGCCCATGCCGTCCGGCTCCAGCAGGCCGAGCGCGATGGCCTTGGCCAGCGCCGGGCGCGATATCGCGCGGCCGAACAGCTTGGCCAGCGCCAGGTAGGAGTAGTGGCGCGGCACTTCATCGGTCCACGGGCTGCTGATGGCGGATTCCAGCCCGAGGATGGAGCGCAGGTCATGCCCTTCCACGATGGCCTTGAGCAGCTCCTGGATATTGTTCAGCGTGTAGCCGCGCGCCAGCAGGTGGTTGATCAGCCGTAGCCGGCCCAGGTGCGTCTGCGTGTAGATGCCCACCCGGCCGCGCCGCTCGGGCGGATCGATCAGGCCGCGGTCCTGGTAGGAGCGCACATTGCGCACCGTGGTGCCGGCCGCCCGCGCCAGTTCGTCGATGGTGTATTCCGGCGGCGCGCCATTGCCATTGCCGGAGCCGGCGGCATCGTGGGCGGCGGACGCCGATGACGACGAGGAGGTGGGCGCAGTGCTGCGCTTGAAGAAGGCCATGGCAAAAATTCTACCCGAGTCGTGCGTCTGCCGTGTGTCGTATGCCGGGCGCTGCGCCTCGGGACACGCACCGCTACAGCTACAATATTCGCAGCGCCGCTCTTCGCGGCGGCGGCATTTGCCCGGATCGTCCCCATTCAACTTCTGCGCGCGCCCTGGCGCGAGTCCTTATGCATATCCGCTGGCTGGAGGATTTTGTGTGCCTGGCCCAGGCCGGCAGCCTGGCGCGCGCGGCGGAGCTGCGTAACGTCACGCCGCCGGCATTCGGGCGCCGCATGCAGGCGCTGGAAGTCTGGGCGGGTGCGCCGCTGATCGATCGCAGCGTGTTCCCGGTGCGCCTCACCGATGAGGGGCGGCAGTTCCTGGAGGCCGCGCAGAGCGCGCTGCGCACGCTGGACGATACGCGCATGTCGCTGCGCGCGGCGCATCGGGCCGATGCCAGCACCGTGGTGATCGTCACCGGCAAGACGCTGGCGCGCTCGATGGTGCCGGCGTGGCTGGCCGGCCTGCGCCATGCGCTGCGCAACGACAAGGCGGCCGCGGGGTTTCGCACGCGGCTTTCCACCTTTCCCACGCACGACGCGCTGGCGATCTTCACCGAAGGCGACGCGGATTTCCTGCTTTGCTACAACTCGCCGGAGCAGCCGGTGACGCTGGACGGCGCGCGCTACCAATACCACCTTGTGGGCGAGGAGCGCCTCGTTTGCGTGAGCGCGGCGGCGGATGGTGGCGGGCCACAGTACAAGTTGCTCGCACGCGGCCAGCGCGCCCCGGTGCCGATGATCGCCTACGCGCAGACGCTGACCCTGGGCCGCATGGTCAACGGCGAGATCGCGCGGCGCGGGCTGGCCAGCCGGCTCGACGTGATCGCGGTCAGCGATTTCGCCGAATCCGTGCATGAAATGGTGCGCCAGCGCATGGGCCTGGCGTGGCTGCCCGCGCGGCTGATCGCCGATGACCTGCACGCCGGTCGCCTGGTGCGCGCCGGGCTGGAGGTGGGCGGCGAAACGGATCTCGTGATGCAGATCCTGCTGTATCGCCCGCGCGCGCCCATGCGGGCGCTGGGCGAGGCCTTCTGGCATGCGGCGGTGGCGGGCTAGTTGTCCAGCGCCACGCGCTGGGTCCGCCTTGGCGCGGCTGGCGCCTGATCCCAGCCCCCGATCCCCCACCCTTGCCAAAACGGCAAGCGCCATTGCCAAAGCCGCACGTTGCTGCGCCTGCACGCTCTCTAAGATCGCCGCATGCCTGCATACCTTGCCTGTCTGCATACGGCGCAAATCTAAAAACGGAGAGACCTGCCATGAACAAACTGCTGCGTGCGGCTGCTGCCGCATCCTTCTGCCTGCTTGCCGGCGGCGCTGCCGCCTCGGGCTGGCCGACCAAGCCGATTTCCCTGGTGGTGGGCTACACCGCGGGCGGCAGCGTCGACCTGGTGGCCCGCACCATCGCGCCGGAACTGGGCAAGCGCCTGGGCCAGAGCGTGGTGATCGAGAACCTGGGCGGCGCGGGCGGCACCATCGGCGCGTCCAAGGTGGTCAAGGCCGACGCCGACGGCTACACGCTGCTGATGGGCTCGGGCAGCGAGGTCTCGATCGCGCGCCTGACCAACCCCGCCGTGCGCTACGACGGCGAGCGCGACCTGGCGCCGATCACCTTTGTCGGCACCCAGCCGATGGTGCTGGTGGGCAAGTCCGCGCTGCCGGCCAAGAACGCCGACGAGCTGATCGCGCTGGCCAAGGCGCAGCCGGGCAAGCTGGCCTATGCGTCGTCCGGCGTGGGCACGCCGCTGAACCTGGCCGGCGAGCTGATCAAGCAGCAAGGCAAGGTCAACATCACCCATGTGCCCTATAAGGGTGCGTCCGCCATGTCCACCGACCTGCTCGGCGGCCAGATCGACCTCGCCGTGATGGTGCTGTCGTCGGCGCTGCCGCATATCCAGGCTGGCCGGGTCAAGGCCTACGGCGTGACCGAAGGGCACCGCGCCCAGGTGGCGCCCAACGTGCCCGCGCTGGCGGAAAGCAGCGCGCTCAAGGGCGTGGACATGGGCGTGTGGTTTGGCCTGATGGCGCCGGCCAATACGCCGCGCGCCGTGGTCGATCGCCTGAACACCGAGATGCAGGCCGTGCTGGCCATGCCCGACGTGAAGAAGAAGCTGGCCGAGGCCGGCGTGGAAGTGGCGCCGGGCGGCCCGGGCCAGTTCGCCAGCTTTATCAAGCGCGAGACGGTGAAGTACAAGAGCATCGTGCAGACTGCCGGCATTCACGAATAAGGGGACGGCGGCAGGCGTACCATTTGCTTGTCGCAAGTGGCGGTGTCGGCGGTTGCCGCCCGCCCGCCTTCCCTGCTTCTTTCGCTTCTTTCGCTGTTCAGTCGCTATCACTGGCAATCTTGCCGATCAAAAAACATGACGACCACTGCCCCCAGCTTCGACGCATACCCGGTTGAAGTCGAATTCCCCGATATCTCCGCCTACGCCACCGGCAACGCCGGCGTGCCCTATGTCCACACCTTCGACAGCGGCGTGCCCGGCCCGCACGTGATGGTCAATGCGCTGACCCACGGCAACGAGGTGTGCGGCGCCATCACCGTCAAGGCGCTGCTGGACCTGGGCCTGCGCCCACGCCGCGGCCGCCTGACGCTGGCCTTTGCCAACGTCGACGCGTACCTCAGCTTCGATGCCGCCCGCCCGGATGCGTCGCGCTATGTCGACCAGGATTTCAACCGCGTGTGGACGGCCGCCGTGCTCGACGACACCACCCGTGACTCGTCCGAGCTGCGCCGCGCACGCGCCATGCGCCCGGTCATCGATACCGTGGACCTGCTGCTCGACCTGCACTCCATGCACGAGAAGAGCTTGCCGCTGATCGTGTCCGGCCCGCTCGACAAGGGCATTGCCCTGTCGCGCGCCGTGGGCGCGCCCGCCAATGTGATCGTGGACGAGGGCCATCCGGAAGGACGGCGCATGCGCGACTACGAAGGCTTTGGCGACCCCGCCAGCGCCAGGAACGCGCTGTTGATCGAATGCGGCCAGCACTGGGAAACCGCGGCCGTGGGCGTGGCCCAGGACAGCACCGCGCGCTTCCTGCTCCATGCCGGCGTGATCGATGCGGGTGACGTGCCTGCCGGCTGGCTCCTGCCCGTGGCGCCGCAGCGGGTGGTACGCGTGACCGAGCCCGTGGTCGCCAGCAGCATGGATTTCCGCTTCGCCGGCCCATACACCGGGCTGGAAACCTTCGCCGAAGCCGGCACCGTGATCGGCTGGCGCGACGGCGAGCCGGTGGTCACACCGTATCCGGATTGCGTGCTGGTGATGCCGTCGCTGCGGCAACTGCGCCCGGGCGTGACCGTGGTGCGGCTGGGGCAGGTGGTGGGCTGACCGGCTGATTTAAGTGCGCAGGCGCGCACTTATCGCTGTAATGGGTACGCCGTCGTCAAGGCGGCGGAGGTGTTCAGGCTGGCGTAGCTGGCGATTGCGGGGCGGCCGGCGCACCTGGCGTGCCTGCCGTGGACGGCTTTGGCCGCATGCCGGGCAGCAATTGCTCGAACAGCTCGTCGATCTTCATCTCGGGCGGGACCAGGTTGCTCAGGTTGATGCCGCCGGCGCTGCGCAGGGCGTCGTAGTTCGCCTTGCCGGCACGCTCGCCGTTGATATAGACGATGATCTCTGCCGTACTCAGGAAATCGCGCCAGTAGGTCTGGCGTTGCATGTAGACCGTGGCGGTATAGGGGCACGACGCCACCGACGAGCCGGGTGACAGCATCTTGAACTCAAAGCCGCGCTGCTGCACCGCGTCGCGGATGAATTCCGCATAGGCATTGCCGCCGCTGCCCGGGTTGGCGATCACGCAAAACAGCGTGCCGTCGGCGGGCTGCATGGAGGCGATACGGTCGCCGCGGTCGACCGGGACGACGGCCTGGTACGTGGCGCAGCCGGTGACCAGCAAGCCTAGGCTGGCGGCTAGCAGTGCTTTTTTCATGATGTTCCTGGAAACGCTGGTGCAAAGGTGCCGAACCGTGTTGTCGGCATGCGCGCCAGGCAACTTTAGGCCATTGCGGCGGCGGCAATCGTTGGAACAGAGCGGGTAAACCGGTCCTGTGCCGGTCCTGTGCCGGTCCAGCGCCGGTTCTGCTGCGGTTCTGTGGCTCGCCCGAGGTTAGCCTCAGAGCACAATGGCCTGCCGGCAGCGTAGCGCCATCACCTGCGCCTCGAAGGCGCGGGCCGCGCGCTGCGCGAGCTGGTCGCGGCGGCCGCCCGGGCGGCCATGATCCACGGCGAGGCGACCGAGCCCGGTCACCCGCCACTCGCGGCGCGTGATGGCGAGAATGTTGGCGAGCGCCTGGGCTTGCTGGACTTGCGGGGCAGGCAGCGTGCCCCGGGAGAGATCTTCCATCATGATATTCAGCGCGGCCCTCGCTCCGGGGGAGCTTCGGGCCGCTTTGCCTTGTCCCGTCGTTGACGTTTGTTCGTATCGTGATGGAAAGATAGACAACGCCGGAACGCGCCATTATCGATAGCGCACCGATCCTGCTGTGGGATGTGTCCTACATGCCGCCGGAGTGGCGATTGGCGTACTGGTTAACCGAGGGGAGAGGGGGAGACAGCCGTCGTCATGGCGCGCGGTCTTGGCCCGGTTGGTGGCCTCAGGCCTTTGCCGCCCCCCCGCTGGCCATCGTGCCCACCACCATCAGGCAGATCGCGGCAAGGAACACCCCCACCAGCAGGATCTGCAGGCGCCCCACCGGGCGGCCCTTCAGGAAGGCGTTGCTGATGAACGGTGGCGAGACCAGGCCCACCACGGTGACGATCAGGATGGTCAGGGCGAGTACGGAAAGCAGGGTTTGCATGCTGGATGTCGATCTGGGTAAATCTGGCTAAGTCAGTGCTCGCACTCAGTTGGCGCCGCCACGCACAAGGCAATCTTCAAGGACAGGCGAGCCTTCCACCTGGCCCGCGCCGGTGCATTCCACGGCCACCTTCTGTCCGCGCCGGACCATGGTGCCGCGCGCTTCCACCTCGCAGGTGCGCCCGGCGGGGCCGCAGATCTGGATCGGCAGGAGCTTGGCGCGCACCACCAGGGTCGGGCTATTGGAGCGGATATCCAGGAAGACCGTGTCGCTTCCCTCGCGCCGCACGCCGCTGGCCACGCCCTCCACGATGAAATACTTGCCCAGGTAGCGGTCGTTGGCCGCGCCGGCGTTCTCCTGGTAATCGTCGACAAGGGTGTCCGCCTGGTACTGCGGCAGGATGTCGGTGGAGCGGTTCGGGTCGATGCTGATCGGGTCCAGCGTGCCGTTCTTGGGCACGCCGCGCGCGCCGGCGTTGGGCTCTGGCACCGCCGCGGACGCTGCCGCGACCGGCTCTTCCTGCTGCTCTTCATGGTTGCCGGTGAGCCACAACATGCCAAGGACGGCAAGGGCGACAACGCCGATAAGGATTTGCTGGGTACGGTTCAACATCCGGGGTTTCCTGCGATAGAAATGGGCCATTGCGCTGTCAGGCACCGGCTGCGCGCATCGATCGCGCGCACTGTGCGCCGGCACGCTCGGCTCGGCTGCCAGCCCGCCTGTGGCAAGGCCTGGCGGTGCCAAGCCAGGTGTTCGGGCGGGGCTTGCCAAAAAAGTTGCCCACAGCTTTGCCCACAGGGTTGTTCGGTCTTCTCCACAGACTTGTCCACAGCCTGGGCGGGGTGCCGTGTGGGGATCCGGGCGGGCATGCGCATGCACTTCATGGCGATGGCGTGACGTAAGGCTGGCTTGCTACGGGGCTGCCTGGCTGCGCCGCATCAAGCCGCAACCGGCAAGCCGCGATCAATGAAGGTGCCGCAGCCCGGTTTCGTCATCGTCTTCGTCCTCGTCTTCCCAGTCTTCATGTTCGACCGGGGTGTCAGGCGCCATGTCGAACACCATCGAGTGGTGCTGCACGGTGAACCAGTCACGGAACTGCTGCAGCGTCAGCGTTTGCGGCCACAGGCTTTCGTCGAACCACTCCCCCAGCATGAATTCGAACAAGGCGCGCCAGCGCTGTTCCACCCACTGCAGCGCTTCCGACGTGGTCGAGACATCGTCCGGCACCAGGAACACACTCTGGTCCTCGCGTACATGCTCAAGGGTCAGCGTGGCTACCGGGTCGATATCCACGGCCATGATCCATTCGAAGAAAGGCTGCTGCGGCACCAATACGACGAGCGAGCGATTGAGGGTAAAGCGGGGATGATCGGTCATGGCAGGGGCTCGTTCGCTGAAACGGCCCATTGTAGCGGTTGGCCGTGCCCGCATGCGATTCATCGGTGGGCCGGCGGCCCGGCATTGCCAGGCCGCCGCCCGCCGCGGATCAGCACGCCTAGATGATGGGCCGTTCGCGCCTGGCGGGGTCGGCGCCAAATGCGTCCCGCGTCGGCAAGGCGGCGGATGGCGGGGGCGGCGCTGGCGTGGGAGTCCGGTCGGGGAACAACATGTCCTTGAGCCCCAGGAAGCGTTTTTCGATCAGGTGCCAGCTCAGCAAGGCCGCTGCGATGGAGGCACACAGGCACGCCGCCGAAAAGCCCAGCTGCCACGGGATCTGGCTGCCGAACAACAGGCGCGGCTCGCCGAACGCCTTGACCGCCACCACGCGGATGATCGGGTGGAACACGTAAAGCGCGTAGCTGTATTTGCCCAGGAACACCAGGTACCGGTTGCTGAACACGACGTGCCGGTCCGTGGCGCAGGCCGCGTAGATCAGGCCCACCGCCACCATGGCAACCACCGAGAAGCCCACGGTGTAGATCAGCGGGCTGGATTCCAGCCGGGAACCCATGGCCGCGAGCCCGCCCGCCAGCACCAGCAGCGCCAATGGCGCCACCTTCACCAGCCAGGGCTTGAAGTGCAATCCGCGCCGGACCGCCATCGCCAGCAACGCGCCCGCCACCAGGCCATCCAGCCGGGCCGGCGTGAACACCGAAATGGCGTCCGCGCTATAGCCTTGCAACACCATGCCGACACGCACCGCCAGCGTTCCCGCCAGCAGCACCAGGCAGAGCCGGCGCATGGCGGCCAACGGCAGCAGCAGCACCAGCAAGGGCCACACGGCGTAGAACTGTTCCTCGATGGCAAGCGACCACAAATGCCCCGCGCCCGCGCCGAAGAACGTGCCGGTCAGCGCCTGCTTGAGGTTGGACAGATACAGCACGAACCACGGCCAGCTGGCCTGCACCGCCTCCAGCTTGGCCTGCTCAAAGGCGCCGATCCGGTGCGAGATCAGCGGGAACAGCAGCAGAAACAGCACGGCCAGGTAGAAGTAGTACAGCGGAAAGATGCGCAGCACGCGGCGCCCGTAGAACGCGCGCAGGAAGTTGGGCGCGCCCTTGGTGCGCAGCAGGATGCCCGTGATCAGGAATCCCGACAGCGCAAAGAAGATATCCACGCCAATCCACCCCGTCATCGACAACTGGTAGAACAGGCGGTCGAGCGGCAGGTCCGACACCAGGCCCACATGGGCAAAGTGATAGAGCATGACAATCAGGACCGCCAAGCCCCGCACACCGTCGAGCGCGCAAACGTGCGTACCGTCTCGGTTCATGTTCACTCCCTGCCTGGGATGGCCACGCCCGGCGCGGGCGGGCCCACCGGGCTGCCGTGGTGCAATGTCAAAAGGTACCGCGCGGCCTGGCCTGCGTTGGTGTGGCAGCCAACACAGCCCAACCCAGGCCAACACACAGGCCAACACACAGGCCAGCAGTGCAACGCCCGCTTACAAGGCCTGCTGCGGCAAGTCCTGGAGCGGTTCGGCCTCGACGCTGCGCGCGGGCGCGCCGCCCTCCTCGCTCCCCGCCTCCATGGCTGTTGCCCGCGCTCGTTTGCCAAGCCAGCTCCTGAGCCGCAGAAACGGCGCTTCGACCAGCACGTAGCTCAGCGCCGCGGCTGCTAGTGCCTCCAGGATGCAATAGGGGAAGCGCAGCGCCAGCGGCGACGCCGTGCTGGTAAACAGCTGCTGCCAGACGTACAAGCTGAACGAGATCGTGCCCACGAACACAAAGGCCTTGCTCCTGAGCAGGCGCGATATCCACAACTCGGGCCGCTCCACCACAGCGAGGATCAGCAGGCCCACCGCCGCCGCCAGCGCCACCGGGCCATAGGTCGCCGTCCAGATGCCGCCGGCCAGGGTGCCGATGACCGGCAGGCCAAGCAGCAGTACCAGGATCAGCGCCGGCAGCACGAATGCGCCGGCGAAGCGTGCGTTCAGCTGCGCCTTCAGCCGCTCGCGGTCCAGGGCGATGTAGCATCCCATCAGCACCGGGTCCACGCCCGTGTGCAGCATCAACCCCAGTTGACCGCGCAACGAAGGCGTTGTGAAATAGCAGAGCACCCGCACCAGCGGCATCAGCAAGATCACCAGCACCAGCCAGCGCGGGTCCTTGCCGCGCAGCAGCAGCAACAGCACCGGCGGCCACAGCCAGTAGAACTGCTCGTCCAGCGCCAGCGTCCAGAAATGGCCGAGCAGCCACGCGCCGGTGGGATGCGCCATGTTGACGTTGCCCAGCCCGAGCAACTCGGAGTAATTCCAGAGGTGCGCGGCCGCAAACAGGAGCTGCCGCGCATCCACATCGATCAGCCCGACGATGCCGAACAGGCCAAGCGCGATCAGGTAGACATAGAAAGCCGGCCAGATGCGCAGCGCGCGGCGGCCATAGAAACGCATCAGCTTGATGGAGCCGCAGGCGCGCCACTCAGCCTGCAGCAGCTCCGTAATCAGGAAACCGCTCAACACGAACGAGATGAACACGCCGACGCCGCCATTCGCGAAATACCGCAGTGGCACAAGCAATCCCGTGTACCCCCCCTTGGCCATGTGCTCCGCATGGCTGATGACCACCAGCATGACCGCGACGCTGCGAAGCCCGGTCAGCTCTAGAACGCGACGGCTCATTTTTCCTACCCCTCAAGGTATCGGGGGGCGCGGTACTCTGCCATGCCCCCCTCGCTTGCCGCCGCGCCACAACGCTCTGCGGCGTCGCGGTGGCCGCGCGCGGCGCGCGCAACCGGTGAGCATGCGGAATGAATCTAGCTTGCCCCGCCGGCGCGCTCTGTGCGCCGGCATACCAAGTGCGTGCTAACGTGCAGGAATGACAAACGCGCGGCTACCGGTTCGGCGGCAAGGAGGCAGGCGCCATGGGATTCAAGGTCGGAATGGCGCTGGCGGCGGAGGGCCTGCTCTTTGCGGCCCTGCTGTTTGGCGCGGCGGGTACGCTGGCCTGGCCCGCCGCCTGGGCTTATCTCATCCTGTTTTTTGGCGGCGGCTATTGGCTCACGCAACGCCTGGCGCGGCACGATCCGGCACTGCTCGCCGAGCGCATGAAGATGCCGCTGCAACGCGGCCAGCCGTTCTGGGACAAGATCCTGCTGCCGTTCGTGCTCGTGGCGTGGATCGCCTGGATGGTGCTGATGGGCCTGGATGCGGTGCGCTTTCACTGGTCCGCGATGCCGCTGTGGCTGCAGTGCCTGGGCGCAGTGCTGCTGGTGCTGTCATTTCTCCTGATCGACCGCGTGTTTCACGAAAACACCTTCCTCGCGGCCGTGGTCAGGATCCAGGCCGAGCGCGGGCACCGGGTGGTGTCGAGCGGCCCCTACGCCGTGGTTCGCCACCCGCTCTACGCCACCATGCTGGTGTTCTTGCCGGCCAATGCGCTGATGCTCGGCTCCTGGTACGGCATGGCCGCATCGCCGGTGCTCATTGGCGCCATCGTGTTTCGCACGGCAATGGAAGACCGCGAGCTGCAGCGCGGCCTCAAGGGCTACGCGGCCTATGCGGCCCGGGTGCGATACCGGCTGGTCCCGTTCGTCTGGTAGCTCATCAGGCGTCAGGCGTCAGGCAGGCAGCCGGTCTTTGCTGCGGTCTTTGCTACTGATCGCAGCGGATTGCCGACGATCAGCGCATCGCAGCCTCAATGAATCTGCATCCCGCGCATGGCGTGGATGCGATCGTGATGCCACTGTATGCCCTCGTACTGGCGCTGCACCACCGCGCGGATCTCGGGCGGCATGTCCTTCATCAGCGCCGACTGGTACTCGCGCTTTGCCGTTTCCTCATCGCGCTCGCAGAGTTGCAGCACCGCATCGTCGTTGTGCGGTGCGATCACGTGCAACACTTCCATCCAGCCGCGATGCAGCGTGCCGCCCATGCTGCCGCGATCCCGGGGCTCCGCGCCCAGCGATGTCACCAGTGCCTGCAACTCCATCACCGAGGCGCGGCACGATTCCGCCGTGCCCGTAAGGATCGCGCGTATCTCGGGGTTATGCACCTCGCGGGCGCCGGTCGTGCAGCTGAGCTCGCCGTCCTTGCCAACCTCGATCAGGTGGTTCAGGGTGCCGACGATTTGTCCTTGCGCGTTGGTCATGATGATCTCCTTGCCGGTCTTGCATGGACAGGAGCCCGTGCGAATTCTCGTGCGAATTCTCGTGTGAACCCCCGCGTACATCCGCGCCGCACGCTACACGCCTGGCGTCGATGCCCGTCCGGGATTCAGGCCCC
Organism: Cupriavidus sp. GW822-FHT02D05; assembly: GCF_058802485.1. Taxonomy (NCBI): domain Bacteria; kingdom Pseudomonadati; phylum Pseudomonadota; class Betaproteobacteria; order Burkholderiales; family Burkholderiaceae; genus Cupriavidus; species Cupriavidus sp. GW822-FHT02D05. The sequence goes on from NZ_JBXAOE010000008.1 coordinate 128,210, forward strand.
TGCTTCCTGTGCTTGCTTTGCCTGGTTGGCTTGCCGCGCGGCACTTCTACTATTGGCTCGCGCGCTGGCAGCCGCGTGGACCAGCGGCGGGCGAGATGGGGTGGGATTTCAGTATAGGAGGGTGTGCGGACTCGTTGGGGGGAGCGCTGACCGGTTTGTGCGCTGCAGCTTGCCGGAACCGGCCCGCAACCGATCCGCATGCCCTTGCCAGCACTTTGCGCTAGCCAAGCCACAAAAAAACCGCAAAATCTGCAAACCGGCTGCCGGTAGATTGCACGCCATGGAGACCACATGAAACCCGAGACCCGAATCCAGTACGCCCAACGCATGGAACCCGTCCTGCGGTGGCTGGCAAGCCACCCCGACGCCGACCCGGAGCTGTACCAACTGGCCGACCTGGCCTGCCTGTCGCCGTATCACTTCCATCGCGTCTATCGCGCCATGATGGGAGAAACGGTGAACGCCACGGTACAACGCATCCGCATGCACCGTGCGGCAATCGCGCTGGCGGGTACCGAAGCTTCATTGCGTGATGTGGCGCTGCGCGCCGGCTACGAGTCGGACGCAGCGTTCAACCGGGCATTTGGCGCGGCCTTCGGCATACCGCCGGGGCGTTATCGCGCAGCCCGCTCCGGTCCCTTCAACCCTCAGGAGCTAGGCATGTATCCCATCACGATCGAAACCTTTCCCGGCACCGTTCTGGCCACGCTGCCCCATCGTGGCAGCTATCAGGAAATCGGCCCGGTGTTCACCCGCGTCTTCATGCTGGCGGCCAGCCGGGGCCTTGCCAGCCCGGACGCCATCGGTTTTGGCGTGTACTTCAGCGATCCCGAGCAGGTGCCGGTAGCGCAATTGCGCTCGCTGGCCGGCATGCCGGTTGCGCCGGATGCCGACCTGGGCGAGGAACTGGAGCGATTCGACATCCCGGCGGGCCGCTGCGCGATACTGACTTACACAGGCCCCTACAACGAGATGAGCAAGGCGTACAACTGGATGTTCTCGGAATGGCTGCCGACCAGCGGGGCCGTGCCGGCGGACTTTCCCATGTTCGAGCAGTACGTGAACGATCCTCGCACCACGCCGCCCGCGCAGTTACAGACACGGATCTGCATGCCGGTGAAGCAGGGCTGACGCGCACCGCACAGGCACGCCCGCTTGCGCGCGCGGGCATTCCCCCCGCGCCGGGGTAACGACGCCTGCCGGGGTGATCATGCGGATTTCAGAGTTTCCGCTATCGGCCACGTACAGGTAGCCGCTTGCATCGAGCGCCACGCCAAACGGGCTCTTGAACGAAGTGGCGGTCCCGGAGCCGTCGGCGGAGCCCGCCGTTGTGGAACCCGCCAGGGTGGACACCCGCGCGTGCACTGCGCCGCAGGAAATCGTCACGTTCGTCACCGCTGCTGTGGCGACGCCGTTGTTCAGCAGGTTCCATGCAAAAAATGGGAAATTTCGCAATGACAATGAGTGCGATTCGCATTTATTATCTGAGCGTTAGGTTATCCAACGATAAGCGCTTACCTCAGCAGGCCTAACACGCAGATCTATTGCTCGGTGTTGGATATGGTCTTTGCGAAGGAAGACGCTACGAATCTCACATTCAGGAGCAACGCTTCGGGCCGGGACGGAAGCGAAACCAGGTTCAATGGCTTGTGCATATTTCAAGCCATTGCTGCCGGTTCCTTGGTTTTCAACTATCGGAGGTTTCAAAATGATCCGCCATTCTTTCGGCTTGGTTCTGCTTCGTAAACTGCCAATCCAGTGTTTTAGTTTCCCCCGGTGGAAATCAGTGCTTGCTGTCACCTTTGTCGGATTGTTAACTGGATTGTCGCTCGCAGAGAACGGGACGGCCGACGCAGTAAACCTCCCTCTTCCAGTAGCTATTGCCGCAGGCATCGTTGCATCGTGGGCCGCTTTTATTCTTATCTACGCAATTCTCAATTGGTGGGTTCGGCGCGGTGCTCGCTGGGATGGCAAAGGGGACCTGTTTAATCTTCTGGCAGCCGCCACTTTGTTTTCTGGCATTATTTCAGGCGTACTATTTTTGTTTATTGATTCGCCTGTCGTCATGCTTGTGGTTTGGTTGTACTCGATCTTGATTGCCGTGGAGGCTCTAAGTACGACCATGGAAAATGTGACTCGCATTTATTCACTCTGCGGAGTCTTGATGGCACAGGCTATTTCCATGTTGTTCTGCGCACTTATTCTTACGACCCTCTTCTCCATATTCCTCAGATTTATCAAGAATTGATCGATCTGAGGCAGATCAGCTATGCCAGCTTTATCTGCCAAGGAAATGAAGGACGCCGATGGTGCGGTGTTCCCCGCCGCTGTATGGGGTGGGATGATGTTGGGGGAAGGTTAATCCCCACATTGTAGTCTCGCCGACTCTTTGGGAGATTCCCTTGGAAAAACTAAAGACCGTCATTGGATCCCTGATTTATTTCCTGTTTGAGGTTTGTGTGGGGATGATAGCCGGGTATCTTCCCGCTATCATAATTGGCCTTGCTTTGTATTTCCTGGGGATGGAAGCCAAGGATTGGATAGAGAGAATATTCTCGAGGTCATGATCAGGCGGTCTTGGAGAGATAGATTGAAGCGTTTGATGGTTATCCATCCTTGGGGTGATCAGGCTATCCGCTAGCGTAGTCGCGGTTTCTCACGATGCATAGCCTGGCCGGGCTACGCCCACTCGGCAGACTGCCGGAGCGCTCGACCAGTGAACGATCCAGGTACGTCCCTAAGTCCCCTCGCTTTGCCATCGCCTCTTCTTCTTTCTTGCCGGCTGTCCTTGCTGCCCGCCATCCATGTCAGTCCGCTCCGCCAGCACCTTCTTCGCCAGACTCATTCCCTCGATCATCGCCGACCTGCGCAGAATAGCGAGTCGTTCCCGCGGCGAAACGACGGTTGAGGACTTGCAGGCCGAGGCCTGGCTGGTGGCGAATGAACTGAGCAGGGATCGCGACCCACCTCCAGACGCGGGGGACACAGGATTTCATCAGCAGATCCTGGGGAGGCTCTACAACCGCTTCGTGAAGTTCGCCGACAAGCGATTTCGCTTTGCGGTGCGCCTGGACGAGCAGCGCGAGGACGACGACGGCGGGATGCGAGAGAACCCTATTGCAACCGCTCTGGCGGCGCCAGAAGCTTCGGACCCGTCCTTCGCTCTGGCCGCGCGAGAGGAGTGGCGCTCGCAGGAGCAGCAAGTACTGAGCCGGTTTGCCGAGGCCGTTGCCTACCTCCGGGTCTTCGCGAACATGGGGGACGACCGAGCAGCCATCGCAGACCACTTTGCGATTGCGGCCTGCACCCTTCGCCGACGACTACGGCGGGCAGAGTACATGGTGAAGCTGCAGACGTCCCTGTTCGACGGTATCGCATCCATTCCCGATGACTTCGTGCCGCCTCGGCGGGCGCGGAAGTACCCGCCGGGAATCCATGATGCCGAGGATCCGCCAACGGCTCGCGGGCAGGGCCGGTTGTTTATTCGCGCCTACATCCCGATACGCAGGTGTTGATGGCGCCCCCTCAAACCGCGGAAGGTTGTCGGGGAAACCTCATAGCGTTCGGCATTGTGTGCGCAAAGATCTGCCCGGGCCATGAGCCGGGCACCTTGCCGCACAAGGGTTTGGCGGCCCATCATTGGCGTCGCTTGGCAACCCTTGCTATTCGATTACTTGCCAATGCAAAACCGCGTAAAAATCGTCCCCAGCAGATCATCGCTGCTGAACTCGCCGGTGATGCTGTTGAGATGGTCCTGCGCCAGGCGCAGTTCTTCGGCGAACAGGTCCAGCGCCTGCGCCTCTTGCGCCGCGCGCTCTTCGGCCAGGTCCAGGTGCGATTGCGCGTTGCGCAGCGCGGTGAGGTGCCGCTCGCGCGCGAGGAAGGTGCCTTCGTTGCCGGATTGCCAGCCCACCAGCCGCAGCAACTGGCCGCGCAGCAGGTCGATGCCGGCGCCGGTGCGTGCTGATATCCATACCTCGGCCGGGTTCGGGCCGATGGCGGCCACCACGTGCGGGCGATCCGCGCCGAAGTGGCGCTCGCCTACCTTGGGCGCCAGGTCGATCTTGTTGACCACGCGCAGGATTGGCGAGCCCGGGGGCAGGTGGCCGGAGAGGCGGTCGTCGATGGCGTCGTCGATTTCCGACAAGCCGTGTTCGACGTAGTCGGCCGCGTCCACCAGGTGCAGCACCAGGTCGGCGCGGCCCACGGCTTCCCAGGTGCGCTCGATGCCAATGCGCTCGACTTCGTCGGTGGCGTCTTCGCGCAGGCCGGCGGTGTCGATGATATGCAGCGGGATGCCTTCGATCTGGATGGTCTCGCGCACGCGGTCGCGCGTGGTGCCGGGAATCGGCGTGACGATGGCGAGTTCCGCGCCGGCCAGCGCGTTGAGCAGCGACGACTTGCCCACATTGGGCTGGCCCGCCAGCACCACCGACAAGCCCTCGCGCAGCAGCGAGCCCTGCTTGGCCTGCGCCAGCACGCCGCCCAGCGCATCACGGATATTGGCCAGCTGGCCGCGCGCGTTGGACGCTTCCAGAAAGTCGATCTCTTCCTCGGGGAAATCCAGCGTGGCTTCCACCAGCATGCGCAGGTGGATCACCTGTTCTACCAGCGCGCGGATGGCGTCGGAGAACACGCCCTCCATGGAGCGCGCGGCCGAGCGCGCGGCGGCTTCGGTGCTGGCCTCGATCAGGTCGGCCACGGCTTCCGCCTGGGCCAGGTCGAGCTTGTCATTCAGGAAGGCGCGGCGCGTGAACTCGCCGGGCTCGGCCACGCGCAGGCCCATCTCGCGGCCGGCATCCAGGCAGCGCGCCAGCAGCATCTGCATCACCACCGGGCCGCCGTGGCCCTGCAGCTCCAGCACTTCTTCGCCGGTGTACGAGTGCGGCGCGGGGAAGTACAGCGCCAGGCCATGGTCGATCGCCTTGCCGTGCGCATCCAGGAACGGCAGGTAGGTGGCGTGGCGGGCTTTCAGCGCGTGGCCACACACGGCCTGCGCAATCGCGCTCACGTCGGGGCCGGACACGCGCACCACGCCGATGCCGCCGCGCCCGGGCGCGGTAGCAATGGCGGCGATGGGCGTGGCGCGAGCGGAGCGAGGCTGGAGGGAGTGGGTTGCGGTCATGGCAGTCGTGGCAGTCATGGCGATATTGTCGCAGATCGATCCGGCGCAACCGTGGCACCCGGCGCATCCGGCACATCCTGCGCATCCTGCGCATCCGCCGCGGGCATGTCCAGGCACGCCATCATCAGGCGGCGAGCCACCGCGCCGTCGATCAGGCCGCCCAGGCTGCCCTGCCGCTTCACAAGCTTGCCGTGCAGGCGTTTGGCATAGCGCTTGGCTAGCACCGGCTTCAGGGCTTCGATCACATAGCGCAGCCGCTTGCTGCCAATGCGAAAGCGATGCACGCGCGCCAGGTCTTCCGAGCGCGCTGCGCGCGCCAGCGACTTCACGCGCTTGCGCGCGCGGCGCACCCGCCGGCGCGCGAACGCCGCCAGCCGCTCCTGCGCGGCGGGGCCCGCCCGCTGCGTGCCGCCATTACCCAGATGCGTGAGGTCGCGGTGCAGCACGGGCAGCGGCCAGTGCTGGTGTTCGGCGAGCTGCGCCAGCATGGTGGCGCGTGCGTAGTGGCGGCGCGTGATCGCGGTGTCATGCACCGCCAGCAGCACCGGATCCTCAGGCTGCAAGTCCAGCGCCGGGCGCAAGGTCTCGCTGATGAACACGTCCCAGTCGCGCACATCGCCGGCGGCCTGCGCCAGCTTGCGCAGGCAATCATCCCAGCGTGCGCGGATGGCCTTGGGCAGGGCTGGGGCAAATGCCCAGCACACCGCGCGCAGATGCCGCACCGCAACGCGCAACGCATGCACATCATCGGGATGGTCGCGGCGGTGCAAGGCATCCAGCTGATCGGCAACCGCCACCAGGCCCGCATCGCCAAGCGCGATGAAGGCATCGATGGCGCGCATGCGGGGTTGCAACTGCATGGGAAGGTTGGCGGCGCGCATAACGTATCGGCGTGGGCATAGCTACCGGAACAGCCCGATCTTGCGGAGGCCAGCGTCAGGGCATGTTTCCGGGCACGTCTAATCAGTGTAGGCGATTGTGCCGGTTGCGCCGCACTCCATTGACAGCCTGCGCGCTTCGGGTTGCAATGCGTGCTGGCAACGCCAGCCGGCCAGCCATCACAAGGCCGTACCCGATCACCACCAGTGCGAGGAGCAGCGCCATGTCCACCGAACAAGAACGGCTTTTGCTGCGCGACACCATCGAGGCCGGCTTTCGCCAGGCTGCCTTTGTCGCGGACGTCGGCATCCGGCTGGTGGATTGCGGGCCGGGCTGGTGCGAGAGCGAACTGCTGGTCACGCCCCGCCACCTGCAGCATGGCGGCATCGTGCATGCCGGCGTGCAAGCCACCATGGCCGACCACACCGCCGGCGCGGCCGCCAGCACCATGCTCGACACCGGGCGCCATGTGGTCACCGCCGAATTCAAGATCAACCTGCTGCGCGCCGCCCGCAGCGATCGCCTGACCTGCCGCGCCGACGTATTGAAGTCCGGCCGCACCATCATTGTGGTGGAGGCCGATGTCTTCGCCAGCGTGCACGGCGAGGCGGTGCTGGTCAGCCGCTTCAACGCCACCATGAGCGTGCTCGACCTGGCCTGAGCCAATACTGAGCAAATACTGAGCCAACGCCGGACTACAAAAAACACCCAAGGAGACACTGCAAGATGATCGACCACACAGGCGTTGTCGTCAGCGATTTCGCGAAGAGCCGGGCCTTTTACACCGCGGCGCTGGCCGCGCTCGGCTTCATCAAGAACATGGAGTTTCCCGCCAGCGTGACCGGCCACACCGACGTGGCTGGCTTCGGCCCGCCCGAGAAGCCCGAGTTCTGGATCAGCAACGGCACGCCCAATCAGCCACCGCTGCATATCGCCTTTCGTGCGGACTCGCGCTCACAGGTGGATGCCTACTACAAGGCCGCGCTGGCGGCCGGCGGCCGCGACAACGGCGCGCCGGGTTTGCGCCCGCACTATCACCCGAATTATTACGGCGCCTTTGTGCTGGACCCGGACGGCCACAATATCGAAGCGGTGTGCCACGCGCCTGAGTGATACGGGGGCGCCTGCGCCAGCCACGTCGTGCTGCACTTCATGGCCAGCTACGCCGCAACGGTGCCAAGGCTGCCGCTGGCGGGACTGGCGATGGTGCGGGAGACGGCGGGCAATCGGCTGGATTGGCGAGACGGTCCGATGGTCGCTTGCGCCGAGCCGCGCCTGTGCAAGCGTTAACGAGGAACCTCGTCGCTGTCACGCAGCCAGGCGGGGATGTCTCGCATGCCATGCAGGACGCGCCAGACATCAATGTGGTCGTCGCGCTCAACGTAGAACACGATGTGCGGGTAGCGCGCCAGAGGCCAGGTGCGTAGGCCCGGAAGATCAAGCTCGTGTGCGTAGCGGGGTGAGCCGGAGGCTGGATACTTGCCAATGCGCACGTAGGCCTGCTCCAGCGCGTCAATGAATCCAAGTGCTGCCTGCTCAGCGTCTTCGTTCAGATAGTAGCTGACCGTTTCCTCGACATCACGCCTGGCAAGCGCTCTCGGGATGACAGGCTTGGCCCTCATCCCCGAGCGTTGCGCACCCGCGCTCGCAGGGCGTCGAAGTAGTCGCTATCCACCGGCGTAGTCGGCGCCGAACCGGCACCCGCCAAAAGCAGGCCGCGAAGGTGCTGGCGATCCTGATCCTTGCGGATCAGCTCGCGCACGTACTCGCTGCTGGTGCCGTAGCCGCGCTGGTTGACTTGCTCATCGACAAAGGCCTTGAGCGTGTCAGGCAGAGAGATATTCATTGTGCTCATGGTTTCATGCTAGCGAGTTTGGCAAAATTTGGCAAACTTTCTGCATGGCGTCTTGCTGCCACGGCAACGTCACCTGGCGAAGCACGCTCCGGAAAAGCAAAATCCCCCGCAAGCCGAAACTTGCGGGGGATTTCAGAGAGGCCGCCATTGACGCTTTGAGCGACCTCTTTGGTGCACGTGCCGGGCCGGCGCGGGTTTGCCACCCGCTGGCCCAACTTCAACTTCAGCCCTTGGCCACCACGGCGGTCTTCGCCTTGTTCTTGCCCAGCATCCGGTTGATCTGCCATTGCTGCGCGATCGACAAGACGTTGTTGGTGACCCAGTACATCACCAGGCCAGCCGGGAAGAAGAAGAACATGAACGAGAACACCAGCGGCATGATCATCATGACCTTGGCCTGCACGGGGTCCGGCGGGGTCGGGTTCAGCTTGGTCTGCACGAACATCGACACGGCCATCAGCACCGGCAGGATGTAGAACGGATCCGGCACCGACAGGTCATGGATCCAGCCCAGCCAAGGCGCACCGCGCATTTCCACCGACGACAGCAGCACCCAGTACAGCGCAATGAACACCGGGATCTGGATCACGATGGGCAGGCAGCCGCCGAGCGGGTTGACCTTCTCGGTGCGGTACAGCGCCATCATCTCCTGGTTCATCTTCTGCGGATCGCCCTTGTGGCGCTCGCGCATCGCGGTCATGCGGGGCTGCAGGTCCTTCATCTTGCCCATGGACTTGTAGCTAGCCGCGGACAGCGGGAAGAACACCAGCTTGATCAGCACGGTCAGGCCGATGATCGACCAGCCCCAGTTGCCCAGGAAGCCGTGGATCTTTTCCAGCAGCCAGAACAGCGGCTTGGCCAGGATGGTCAGCCATCCGTAGTCCTTCACCAGTTCCAGGCCCGGGGTGATCTTCTCGAGCATGCGCTCTTCCTGCGGGCCGGCGAACAGGCGCGCATCGGTGCTCACCGTGGCGCCCGGGGCAATCGAGCCCAGCGGCTGCTGCACGCCCACGCGGAACAGGTTGTTGTCGATCTTCTCGACGTAGAAGCTGTGCTCCTTGCCCGATTGCGGAATCCACGCCGAGGCAAAGTAATGCTGCACCATCGCCACCCAGCCGCTGGTACCGGCCGCGGGGACCGAAGCCTTGCCCTTGCCGATGTCGTCGAAGGTGATCTTGTGGTACTTGTCGGCGTCGGTGTAGATGGCCGGGCCGGTGAAGGTGCTATAGAACTGCGACTGCTCGACCTTGCTGCCGTCGCGCGTCAGTTCCATGTACAGCGTCGGCGAGATCGGCTTGCCGCTGTCGTTGGTCACGGCAAATTTCGTGTCGACAACGTAGCTGCCCTTGTGGAAGGTATAGGTCTTGTCCAGCTTGACCCCGTCCTTCTCCGCCGTCAGCGTCAACGACACCTTGTCCGAGCCAGCCAGGTCGCGCGGGCCCGCCGAAGCGGTAAACACCGTGGTGTGGTTGGGCAGGTCGCCACCGATCAGGCCGGAACGGGCCATGTAGGTGCGGGTCTGGTCACGCTCGAACAGCACGACCGGCTTGCCGTCATGCTCCTTGTGGTTCAGCAGTTCCAGGCGCGTCAGGATACCGCCGGCGGTATCGATCTGGGCACGCATCACGTCGGTGCTGACCACGATCTTCTCGCCGCTCGGCTGGGCCGCGGCGACCGGCACGGACGCCGGAGCACCTGCGGCGGTGCCGGCCGTTGCATTGGCCTTGGGCACATCGCCTTGCGGGGCCGAAGCGCCGCCTGCGGTTGCCGGAGCCTGCTGCGTCGCGCTCGGGAAGAACATCGACTGGTGACCGTTGGCGCGCTGCCAGTTGTCGTAGAGCAGCACGAGGGCCATCGAGAAGATGACCCAGAGTATGGTGCGTTTGATATCCATGTCTCGCTGTGGTCGGGGGAAATCAGGGGCGGGGTAGCCGGATCGTGACTGGATGGCCAGTCGCGGGGCGAGCCCGGTCTTGCTTTGTTGCCGATGCCGGTGGCACCGGATCATACCCGCCATCCGTGAACGGATGGCAACGGCATAGCCGGCAAGCGGCCAGCCAGCTGCCGCGCCCTGCGCCATGGCACAGGATCGCTTCGCGGGCGTAATCGGAACAGGTGGGCAGGAAGCGGCACTGCGAGCCAAAAAACGGGCTCAGGGCGATCTTGTAGATACGCAGCAGGGCAAGCAGGATTCGCTTCATGGCAGCGGGCCGGTGTCAGGCAGGAGCGCCCGAGGGCGGGACTTCCGTGGGCGCAGCCTCGGCGGACGTTGGCGGCGACACCCCGGAAGGGGCAGCAGGGCGCGGGGCAAGCGGCTTCACCGCTACCTCGAACAAGCCGGTCAGCTCGGCCAGGCACACCCGGCGTATCGCGGTGCGGCTGGCAAACTCCGCGCGCGGAAACTTGGCCTGCAGGCGCAGCAACACATCGCGGCCCGCGAGTTTGTCCTGCCGCTGGCGGAACAGTTCCCGCACCATGCGCTTGACCAGGTTGCGCTCGGCGGCACGCGCTGCGAACTTCTTGCCAACCACGACACCCAGGCGGGCTTGCGGCAGGCCGTTCTCGCCCACGTACAGCACGAAATGCTGGCTGCGTCGGCGCGGACGCAATGCAAAAACGGATGAAAACTCATCCGTTTTTGTGAGCCTCGCGGCTTTAGGGTAGGCAAAGGTAGTCACGCTAGGCAAAGCGAGCGGAAAAGCTGTGCTTGGCTGCTGGCTACCGGCCGTCCAAAAGGCGAGGCGAGTGGCCAAGGCGGCGCAAGCTGCTGCACCGCCGTGGCCGGTCGCCAGGCCCTTAGACTGCCAGGCGCTTGCGGCCCTTGGCGCGACGCGCGTTGATGACGGCACGGCCGCCGCGGGTCTTCATGCGCACGCGGAAACCATGGGTACGCTTGCGGCGGGTAACGGAAGGTTGGTATGTACGTTTCATGTTGCACTCTCTGGTTGATCTGGGCTCGCCCGGCTTCCGGCGTTAAGCCGGGCGCCGCCGCGTATGGTTCGCATGGGGCTGCCGCGGTTTGCGGTGTTGCCGACTGCTATGGTGATCTTGCTGCCGGCCGTGTATCTCGCGAATCGATGGCACCGACGAATCGGACATCGACGCCGCGCGAAGCAGTTGTGGGAGGGAATCTTGCCGGAGCGGAAGCGTAAAACCAACCCATCCGTTCCAACCCCATCAGCCTGCCCGGCCCGCTGCCTGTTCCGGCCAATCCAGCTGTTTCCGGCGCGTCTCAGCTTAGTCAAACACCAAGGATTCGCACCAGTCTTGCACGGAACAGGTCAGACCCGGCGATGCGCATACGTGATCCCCTGCGGCATCGCAGAACCCGCCATTTAACTGAGTTTCGCGCGACGTGTCAAGACTACAGATGGATTAGAGCCTTGTGAGGCACCCCTGCCTCAAAAACACGCAACAGGCCGTTGTATTTCATTGTCCACAATCGCCAGTGGGTAAGTTTTTTTTCTTCGGGGGTGCCACCCGGGGTTGGCCAAGGTGAGCGAAGTCACTGTTTCGACTGGGTTTTCCCGTGTTTTGGCTACCCGGAAACCCGCGCCAGAACTAGGGTTGTGCACAACAATCCACTGCTTTTTCACAACTTATCCACAGACTTATCCTTTGTGGATAACTTGGGGCGGGGGGTACAATCCGGGTCCAAACACCACACGGGCTGCGTGGCGCAAGCGCAACCCGGGCAACACCCTGGCATGCCGGACAACGGACGCGCAACGGGCAAGCGACGATTTCGTCGCCTCGCTCGTCAGCGGCTCCCGCTTGTCGCGTCGATCACCATGGGGCCCGGGCTGCGGGGTCATTTGCGGATCGCTTAGCGATCGCGTTCTGGTTGCATGAACTCACGGCAGGGATGCCTCACCGATCCTTGCCTGTCGTCCATTCGGCCGGGCTGTCCATGCACCGTGGCGAACACCGAACAACAAAACAATGCAAGATTTCTGGCAGGCAGCAGCCGCGCAACTCGAGCGCGAACTGACGCCGCAACAGTTCAAGACCTGGATCAAGCCGTTGGCGCCTGTTGCCTTCGACGAGGACGCGCACGCGCTGCGCATCGCCGCGCCCAACCGCTTCAAGCTCGATTGGGTAAAAAGCCAGTTTTCCGGCCGCATCACCGCGCTCGCCTGCGAATACTGGGAAGCCAACGTCAGCGTTCACTTTGTCCTGGACCCCGCCGCCTCGGGCCGGGCTGCCGCTGGCTACCCGCAGCAGGCCGGCCAGCCGGGCCAGCCCGGCATGGCGCCCCAGCACGCCGGCCCCGGCTATCCGTCCGGCCAGCCGCTGTCGCAAAACTTCGGCCAGCCCGGCATGCAGCCGGGCCAGGGCGGCCAGGGCTACGGCCCCATGAACCAAGGCGGCCAGCGCGGCGGGCAAGCGCCCTACCCTGGCAACCCGGGCAATGGCGGCAACGGCAGCAATGGCGGCAACTATCCCGGCAACGCCAACCAAAGCAACATGGGCGGCATGGGTGGCGAGATCGTCGATATCGACGTGCCGCAGCTGGACCCGGCCGAGGCCAGCGCCCGCTCCTACCGCGTGCAGCCGTCGCAGCAGCCCATGCAGGGCGGCCACCCCGGTAACCAGGGCGGCCATCAAGGGCATCAGGGCAATCAAGGTCATCCGGGCCAACAAGGCCACCCCGGCAACCAGCATGGCGGCCAGCAGCAGAACGACTCGGTGCACGAGCGCTCGCGCCTGAACCACATCCTTACCTTCGACAACTTCGTCACCGGTAAGGCCAACCAGCTCGCGCGCGCCGCCGCCATCCAGGTGGCCAACAACCCAGGTAAATCTTACAACCCGCTTTATCTATATGGCGGCGTAGGCCTGGGCAAGACCCACTTGATCCACGCTATCGGCAACTTCATGTTGCTGGAGAACCCGCGCGCCCGCATCCGCTACATCCACGCCGAGCAATATGTCTCCGACGTGGTCAAGGCCTACCAGCGCAAGGCGTTCGACGAGTTCAAGCGCTACTACCACTCGCTCGACCTGCTGCTGATCGACGATATTCAATTCTTCTCCGGCAAGAACCGCACGCAGGAAGAGTTCTTCTACGCCTTCGAAGCCCTGATCGCCAACCGGGCGCAGGTGATCATCACCAGCGATACCTACCCCAAGGAAATCAGCGGCATCGACGATCGCCTGATCTCGCGCTTCGACTCCGGCCTCACGGTTGCCATCGAGCCGCCCGAGCTGGAGATGCGCGTCGCCATCCTGATGAAGAAAGCCGCCGCCGAGAACGTCAGCGTGCCCGAGGAAGTCGCCTTCTTCGTCGCCAAGCATTTGCGATCCAACGTGCGCGAGCTGGAAGGCGCGCTGCGCAAGATCCTCGCCTTCTCCAACTTCCACGGCAAGGACATCACCATCGATGTCACCCGTGAAGCGCTGAAGGACCTGCTGACGGTGCAGAACCGCCAGATCTCGGTTGAGAACATCCAGAAGACCTGCGCGGATTTCTACAACATCAAGGTCGCGGACATGTACAGCAAGAAGCGGCCCGCCAATATCGCGCGGCCCCGCCAGATTGCCATGTACCTGGCCAAGGAACTCACGCAGAAAAGCCTGCCGGAAATCGGCGAGCTGTTCGGCGGGCGCGATCACACCACCGTGCTGCACGCGGTACGCAAGATCGCCGATGAGCGCAGCAAGGACGCGCAGCTCAACCACGAGCTGCACGTGCTGGAACAGACGCTCAAGGGCTGACCCCGAGCGTCAAATCGTAGTGAAACAGTAGTGAAGCAGCAATGAAGCAGCATTTGCCAGCCCCGTCACGCGGGGCTGGCATACTGTAGGGTACGCGCCGGGCAGGATCCGGCGCATGAATCAATCGGAAAGCAACACCGGGGCATTGCGGAACATTGCCATGAAAACGGCCTGGGCTAAGGCTTTGCGGTGAGTCGGGACGAGCGGGCGGAGGGGGCGGCCAGCGACAACAGTCGCCAGCCACCGAAGAAGTCTGAATTTGTGTCGCTTTGCGCACAATTTCATCCTCCGATCGCGCTTCTCCCGCTTCACCGCAGCGGCTTATCCTTGGTACAATGGCGAATTAACTTGTTGATTCCAAAGCGTTTTGGAAGCAGTTCTGGAAACTGCGCAGCAAGTTAGTGCCAGTCAGTGCGCACCCGCGGTCGCTTACTACAAACGACGAAGGATAAATTCAATGCAATTGGTCAAAACCTCGCGAGACAATCTGCTGCGTCCGCTGCAAATCGTGAGCGGCATCGTGGAGCGCCGCCACACACTCCCGATCCTGGCCAACCTGCTGATTCGCAAGTCCGGGTCCAACGTATCCTTCCTCTCGACCGACATCGAGATCCAGATCACCACGCACGCCGAATGCGGCGTAGGCAGCGACACCGTGGCCACCACCGTGGCCGCCCGCAAGCTGCTCGACATCCTGCGCGCCATGCCCGACGGCGAAGTCGCCCTGTCGCTCAACGACAAGCGCATGACCGTGCAGTCCGGCAAGAGCCGCTTCGCGCTGCAGACCCTGGCCGCCGAGGAATTCCCCACGGTAGCCGAAGCCAGCGAGTTCGGCGCATCCGTCAGCCTGCCGCAAAAGACCTTCAAGCACCTGCTCGCCATGGTTCACTTCGCCATGGCCCAGCAAGACATCCGCTACTACCTCAACGGCATGCTGCTGGTGGTAGACGGCAAGAAGGTCATGGCAGTCGCCACCGACGGCCACCGCCTGGCCTACTGCGGCGTGGAACTGGACACCGAAGCCACCAGTGGCGAAGGCGCCCCGTCGCGCCAGGAAGTGATCATCCCGCGCAAGACCATTCTTGAGCTGCAGCGCCTGCTGGAAGACAACGACGATCCCGTGCAAGTGCAACTGGCCGCCAACCAGGTCAAGTTCACCTTCGCCAATATCGAGCTGATCTCCAAGCTGGTCGAAGGCAAGTTCCCGGACTTCCAGCGCGTGATCCCCAAGGGCTACAAGAACGCCTTCGCCATCGACCGCGTCAAGCTGCAGCAAGCCCTGCAACGCACCGCCATCCTGACCACCGACAAGTTCAAGGGCGTGCGCTGCATCCTGGATACGCACGTACTCAAGATCAGCTCCACCAATGCGGATCAGGAAGAAGCGCAGGAAGAGCTCGAACTTGATTATTCGGGCGATGCCCTCGATATCGGGTTCAACGTCACCTATTTGCTGGACGTGCTCGCCAACCTCAAGAGCGAGCAAGTCCAGGTCAGCCTCGGCGACTCCAATTCGAGCGCGCTGATCACCGTGCCGGAAGACGACAACTTCAAGTACGTCGTCATGCCGATGCGCATTTGATGAGCCGGTAACAAGGACCACAAGATACGCAAAACCGGAGCATCTAACGGCACACCACGGCTTGCGCAGCAGCCCCAGGGGCCCCGCGCAAGACCCGCCGCACCAGGGGCCGGATCGTCGAGATCCGCCCCTTTTGCCGTTTTTATGTAACCCGCTATGCGGCCCGATCCGGGCGCGCCCATCCGGGCGTGACGAGAGATCGCCGCATTCGCCGTGAGTAAGAGAACATGACCGAAGAGCAACAACCGCAATCGCAACCGCAACAGCAAGACAGCTACGGCGCAGGCTCGATCCAGATCCTGGAAGGCCTGGAGGCGGTGCGCAAGCGTCCGGGCATGTACATCGGCGACACGTCCGACGGCACCGGCCTGCACCACCTCGTATTTGAAGTGCTGGACAACTCCATCGACGAAGCCCTGGCCGGCTGGTGCACGGAAATCACCGTCACCATCCACAGCGACAACTCGATCTCCATCACCGACAACGGCCGCGGCATTCCCCCGCTCGTCAAGTTCGACGACAAGCACGAACCCAAGCGCAGCGCGGCAGAAATCGCCATGACCGAGCTGCACGCCGGCGGCAAGTTCAACCAGAACAGCTACAAGGTCTCCGGCGGCCTGCACGGCGTGGGCGTGTCCTGCGTCAACGCCCTCTCCAAGTGGCTGCGCCTGACCGTGCGCCGCGACGGCCAGGCCCACCTGCTCGAGTTCGCCCAAGGCGCCGTGCAGAACCGCGTGGTGGAAACCGTGCCCGGCCCCGACGGCGTGCCCGTGGAAGTCTCGCCGATGAAGGTGATCGGCCCCACCGACAAGCGCGGCACCGAAGTCCACTTCCTCGCCGACGAAGAAATCTTCACCAACGTCGAGTTCCACTACGAGATACTCGCCAAGCGCATCCGCGAGCTCTCGTTCCTGAACAACGGCGTGCACATCCGTCTGGCCGACCAACGCACCGGCAAGGAAGAAGATTTCGCCTTCTCCGGCGGCGTCAAAGGCTTCGTTGAGTACATCAACCGCGGCAAGAGCACCCTGCACCCCAACATCTTCTACGCCAACACCGAAAAAGACGGTATCGCCGTAGAAGTGTCCATGCAGTGGAACGACGGCTACAACGAACAAGTACTCTGCTTCACCAACAACATCCCGCAGCGTGACGGCGGCACCCACCTCACCGGGTTGCGCGCCGCCATGACGCGCGTGATGAACAAGTACATCGAAGAAAACGAGATCGCCAAAAAAGCCAAGGTAGAAACCACCGGCGACGACATGCGCGAAGGCCTGGCCTGCGTGCTCTCCGTCAAGGTGCCCGAGCCCAAGTTCAGCTCGCAGACCAAGGACAAGCTCGTCTCCTCCGAAGTGCGCCTGCCGGTGGAAGAACTCGTCGCCAAGGCCTTGGGTGACTTCCTGCTGGAAACCCCGGTAGACGCCAAGATCATCTGCGGCAAGATCGTCGACGCCGCCCGCGCCCGCGAAGCCGCCCGCAAGGCCCGCGAAATGACCCGCCGCAAAGGCGTGCTCGACGGCATGGGCCTGCCCGGCAAGCTCGCCGACTGCCAGGAGAAAGACCCCGCCCAGTCCGAACTCTTCCTGGTGGAGGGTGACTCCGCAGGCGGCTCCGCCAAGCAAGGCCGCGACCGTAAGTTCCAGGCCATCCTGCCCCTCAAGGGCAAGATCCTGAACGTGGAACGCGCCCGCTTCGACAAAATGCTCTCCAGCCAGGAAGTGCTCACGCTGATCACCGCGCTGGGCACCGGCATCGGCAAGGACGACTACAACCTCGACAAGCTGCGCTACCACCGCATCATCATCATGACCGACGCGGACGTGGACGGCTCCCACATCCGCACGCTGCTGCTCACGTTCTTCTACCGCCAGATGCCCGACATCATCGAGCGCGGCCACGTGTATATCGCCCAACCGCCGCTGTACAAGATCAAGCACGGCAAGGAAGAGCGCTATATCAAGGACGACAACGAGCTCAACGCCTACCTGCTGCGCCTGGCCATGGAAAAGGCCGCCCTGGTCAACCCCGACGGCAGCGAAGTCGCCGGCGACGCCCTGACTGAGCTGGCCCGCCAGTACCAGCTGGCCGAAGCCGTGATCGGCCGCCTGGCCCGCATCGTGGACAGCGACGCCCTGCGCGCCATTGCCGACGGCATCGAGCTGGACCTGGACAGCGCCGCCGCCGCCGAAGCCTCAGCCACCGCGCTCAAGGCCAAGCTGTCGGAAATGCACGCCAAGACCCTGCTAGGCGCCGCCGTGAACGACGACGGCACGGCAGATGTCTATGCACAGTTTGACGAGAAGACGGACAAGCACCGCCTGATGATCGCCCGCCGGCATCATGGCAATGTGCGCCTGTCTCACCTGGACGCAGACTTTGTGCACGGCGCGGATTACGCTGCGCTGTCGCTGGCCGCCAAGACCTTCCAGGGCCTGATTGCGGAAGGCACCAAGGTGCGCCGTGGCGAGGGCGAAAAGATGCGCGACCAGACGGTGAATGACTTCCATGCTGCCATGCAGTGGTTGTTGTCTGAGGCGGAGCGTGGGGTGTCTCGTCAGCGGTACAAGGGGCTGGGGGAGATGAATCCTGAGCAGTTGTTTGAGACTACGCTTGATGTGACTCAGCGCCGGTTGTTGAAGGTGCAGATTGAGGATGCTATTGCGGCGGATCAGATTTTTACTACGCTGATGGGGGATGAGGTTGAGCCGCGTAGGAATTTTATTGAGAGTAATGCTTTGGTGGCTCGGAATATTGATGTTTGATTGATTTGTTCCGAGTATTATCAGGAGCATGTGAAAGCCAATCCCGTCTGGGATTGGCTTTTTTTCTAATACTCCGCCCAGATTCCTTCCGGAACAGGTTTAGTGTTAGTGCGCTTCTATAATAATTTGCTCATTGGGGATTTCGAGCTGGCGCCGCCGCGTGCCATCAGGGAATGAGATTACAGTTGATTTTCCAAAACCCTTGAGCAAGACGATAGCGCCTTCGAAGGCTTCATAGTCCTTAGGAGTGACTGCTTCTTTAGAGCGAAGCGTTTTTGGAATCAGTGCTGAGTATGGTTCTTTCACATAAATGATCGGTTGCTCGACACGTACTCGTGCCGCTCGCATTGCTGCGTCGAGAAGTTGCCCGGACACTCCTCCCGTCAATAGCGGGAAAACTGCGATCGCCGTGAGGCTAATCATCTGCGTGCGTTTGTTTCGATTCAGATCGTCCGTCTGATAGATGTTCCGTTGCTCCTCCATTTGAATTACTGCATTCTGCTGGGCGGTGATTTTTCCGATTTTCTCTGCAGTCGACTGATAGGCGGAGTAAAAGAAATAAAGTGCAACCGAAATAAGTGGGAGGCTCCAGTATGCTGTTGAGTCTTTCTTTCCAAATATTATAATTATAATTATCGCGAACAGAGAAAATATTACAGATTGCCATTCAAATGGCGCTGGCGGGTGTTCTGGCGTGAAATTTTCTTGAGAATATCTCCTCTTTATCCAGACAGCGACGGCGAAGAGTCGCCTTGTGAGTGGAGAGAGGAGAATGCCAAGTGAAACCAGACTGGCAACAAAGAAAAGATAAACGACACCAAAGCACAAGGCAGCTAGCAAGAATAGTAGGCCGTCCCCAAGCGAGAGATCTTGAGGGAAGTGCGCTATGCGGAGCGAATATCCAATGACGCAGAATCCGCCAATAAGAATGCCAATCTTAGATGCTCCAGTTGTGATTTTTGAAATTGCATCAGAAATCTCTTCTACCATCACTGTTTTCATTCTGGCTCGATGATTGTTGGTCCCAAGGGCGTGTGGCAGGTAACCATTTTAAATGGTGTAAATAAATATCGTCAGCGCAATGATGAAATACACCCTTCTTTGGTGGGGTAGAGGCGGGAGTGTTTATGATCGCTCGTAAATATCGCCTGGTTTATTAGGGCCTCAAGCTGGCGAAGGAAGTGGTCCGCTTGATTGTGCTTCTGATGAGCATGGCCTCTAACTACCGACGCCCTTATGCCTGCCCGATGGTCTATTCAGCTTGAAATCTAGCCTGGCAGGCGGGTTTCGTCCCTACAAACGAAGTCATCAAAGAAGGTCGTGAGCTTAAAGCTGCTATCGAGCAAGTCTGGTCCGCCCCTGACTACTACTTTCATCTCAGACCTGATGGGCATGTCGCAGCGCTGAAGGAGCATATCGCCGGGGAGCTGTTTTCGCACCTAGACATCGAAGACTTCTTCGGCAGCATTTCGGCGAACCGCATTGCCCGGGCGTTGACGGGCAGGGTTAGTTACGAGACCGCCCGCAAGTGGGCGACGAAGTCAGTCGTACGCCAAGCCGAACACGTTTCGGGCTGACACGCTGGCAGGCATTTTCAGGCCCACGTAACGCAAGCACTGTTCAGACCTGTTCTCTAACTCCCAGGTGCAGGCCAGGAGACGCACCTCAAAGGCAGATTTGCGGCGCTTGGGTAGGTTTGCTCGACTCTTGAGAAGGTCCGAGCCTCGATGACAGTAGCGCGAATGCCGTCCACCGTTGCGGGAATTGCCGGGCTTACCAGTGCCCTGTGGGCGTCGCCTTTACGGACACATCGTCGACAGGGGCAATGGAGGGCGGAAAACGAGCCATCTAGCTTGTCGATGTTCGCGAGAGTTCGTCGTCGGACGTGTCGCTAGTTGGCCGGAACACGCCACGGGAAACAGTTGTGAGGAGTTTCCTGGCGGACATGCAAGTCGAGAATGCCTGCGATACTCGGGCTCGCCACATCCGCTCTGTAACAGCTCCCCAGGTCTTGTAGTAGTCGAATATCCTGCTGGCAAGTCCCTCTCGGTCAATGTCCGCCGGTGCGTGTGCGATGTGGGCCAAGGTGAACGCTAGGGCTGCACGATAGAGAATACTTCTGCCGGCTGGCAGGTCGGCATGGTCCGGCGTACCGCGAATCCTATTTGCCTCACCATATAGGCGCGCCGCAACGGCCGCTAGCGGAATTGGCGTTAGATTCGCGTAGCCATCTCTTACGCGCTTCTTAGCCATTTCGATCACAGTCGAGTCAAAGTCAGCGACCAGTTCGAAGACAACGTCGCTTGGATTTCCGACATCCTCCGAACTGTTGTCGCAGCGTGTGCAGCAATGGTTTCGGCCGCATTCGATTGGGCCGACCTCGCCGCAAGCGGCACAGATGGCTAAGTCGCACCATCCAGTCGACATTTCGCTATCCATGTCCAGGTCGGCAAGAGGAAGCGCTCGGTAGAAGCCCTGGCGCGAATTGGGGTACCAAAAATAGACGGGCCAACTATGCTCAAGCACTAAGTAGTCAATCCACGTGTGCGCGGGATCACCCAGGCTATTCAAGCCGATGAGCCAAGCCTTCCACTCCTTTGACCAAGCGAGCTGAACTGTCTTGGAGCATATCGGAACACCTACGTTCTCCATCATCGTGGACGTCAACTTGTCGCATTGAGTCTTCTCCACGATGGATCTGACCTGGTCATTCAACAGAAGCGTTCTGTGAAATTCTCCGCTCGGCCGCTCCAGCGAATTCGGGTCATAGATGGCGATACAGGCAGTTGTGGCGCGCGAGTACGCACACATGAGCTGCTTATCATCCATGTTGGCGCAGCCAACAGTAATAACAATCGGCGATTCTAGTCCTCGAAACCGCAGTACCGCCTGATGCTTGATGCCGGCTTCACGCACGATATTTGGAAGCCAAGGGTTGCCTCCACCGATAGGCGTATTGGTGAGTATGACCACGTCAGAGGCCGTCACTCCTTTGGAGAAGAGCGCCTTCAGCGTGGCTTCGAGTGTCGCGGTCAAGTCTTGCGACACAAGCTCCTGAAGTGCGTCAGGGTCATGAGGCCGCGGTGACGTGAGCTCATAGCCAATGTCGTCGCGAACGCCTTTCAGGCGATCGGTGACGACGCGTGGCGTCCGCATGACGACCGTCAAGTGATAGGGGTTTTTTACCCCAACGAGTTCACTCAGCCGACTCAGTGAGGTCGTCTCGCGTTCGAAGTCAAAGACTTGAGTTTCATCACAGAAGGCGTAGACCTCTTTGCCGGAAAACCAGTGGATTAGCAGTTCCACCCACTCGGGTTTTAGCGCTTGCGCCTCGTCCAGGACCAACCGGTCATAGCTGCCCATGACTCCCGATTCGATGGCAGCACGCAAGTCCGCCAAGCCCGCTTCCTCGCTCCAGGTGTCCGAATTGTCGACCCGCCTCCCGAGCCTCCGCCGCCCCTCGGAACAAAGGCCGTGCCAAGTGTAGGCTCTCGTGCCGCCGCCTGGCGACCACGTTCGGTTGTCCAATAGGTCGCGCAGGAGGGAGTTGAATACAACCACAAGCGTCTTGCGCCCCTCCGCAGCGGCTTCTCGCGCGAGCTCGACACCAAGTACGGTTTTGCCCGTGCCCGGCCAACCCGTTACTACCATTCGGGAGCGCCGGCGAGCAAGCTCAAGGAAATCGCGTTGTTCGTCAGTGAGGCGAAGCCAAATCTGGTTGTCGTATTGAACCCTGTACCCCCAATCGGGGGTGCCATCGAAGTTGGGACACAAGGCCTGCACAAGACGCCCTGCCTTACCCCGGCCGAGGGCGTGCGTACCGCCAGCGCTCCGCCAATAGTTCAGCATCTCGCCAACTCTCTTTGCCAAGGCCGGCATCTCGTTGCAGTCCACCACAATGCGCTGTGGAGGGTCGACGCTGATGTCGGTCAGCGCAAGGCTGACTATTGCGTCGCCGAATCGACTGTCAGGGAAAATGAATCCATATCCGAATCTGATTCGCAGCGTCGGGTCCGCGCCGAGCCAGGCAGTTACGCCATGGACGTTGCGCCGCAACTGCAACACTGGGTCGCGGGTATCTGTTCCGGTCTGGCTGACGAAAGCTCCGTCCTTCACTTTGTAGCGGCCGCCTTTCACCTCAAGAGCGAGAACCCCATGGTCTGGATGGATAACGAGGAAATCAATCTCGCCAGAAGGGGCAAATTGGGCGCCGAGCTCTTTCACCGCTTTGCAGAGCCAAGGCAAACTGTGGATTACCGTGTACTCGTCGGAAAGGTCGCGCTTGAGAAGGTGGTAGATGCTGGTTTCGGCTCTGCTCCCGGTATCTTTGGGCTGCAGCGCTGGGATCATGATGGCCATGGGTGGGCTTGATGGATGCCGTGTCTGAGGTATTTGGATTGCAATAGTAATTGACTGCACCCCAGACGTGCCACAAGGCGTGCCTTGACTTAGTGAGTGTGCTATTGAGAGCAGAGTTGGTTGCGTGTGGCTATAAATCGTCGTTGCGCGTGTACTTGGAGAGCATGGCCTGGCAACAGGGAGCGCGTCAGCCTCGTCGCCCGAGTGTCACTCTTCTAAGGCAGGGGGAGCTATGCAGGAAGGCATCTGCGTCTCTTGAGGGGGAAAGCACGTATCCCCATATCGTCGTGAAAGACGCAAACAACAACGAAGGGACGTCGTGGCCTGGAACCCCACCATGAGACGAATGTTGTCGCTGCCATAGCTATCGGGAGTGAAGGGAATAACTCCCATCAAAGCTTATTTACTATCGCAGCGGGCTCCCTGTCCGGGAATGCCTGTCGAACGAGAAGATGTGCTCGGTGGGGTGTTCGTCGCACCGGCCGATTAGTCGTCCAGCGAACTCGCGACGACCTTCTTCCAGATGGACGAGCTCTCCACAGATTGGGCAGTCCCCAGAGTAGCGAACGAGGCGTATGACCCTCAGGCTATTGCCGTCGCCGTCTTGCTCCTTTGCAGCTTCCAACTGAACACCTCGCTCCCGAATCGACACCAGGATGTCCGGAGCCATGATGATTCGCAAGTCAATCAGTCGCCAGAACGGCCTGAGTAGGGATAGTGCCACCCAACCGACCAGTGCTCCAAGCAAGAGCAGGGAGGTGATCCCCGTGATGGGCAGGGATTCCCACCCAGTCGTCAATGTCACCCACAGCCAGGCAAGTACGGGCCCGAAAATCGCCAGCCCACCGAGGCCGTATGCAAGAAACAGGGTTCTGCGCCACCCCTTCAGGGCGAAGCCGGCATGTACTAGGGGCTTGACCCAAAATGCTGGCTTTAGGGTCAAATCGCGAGCATAGGTGATATTGCCCGGAGCGGAGCCCGCCAGCGCGTCGTCGGTCGCTGGCACCGGTAGAAAGACGATTCCGAAAGAGGAATTGTTTCCCGCGCCGCCGGCACCCTGGGTCTTCTTGGGCCACGCATAGATAGTCAGGCCAGCTTGTCGAGCTGTGTCTTGCACCCCAATTTTCCAAGCTTCCAGGCGCTTCTCCAATTCGTCCCAGACCTTGGAGAGCCACCCCGTCGCTCTCTCGGGGACGATTTGGTGGCCCGCCATTTCGGCGACCTGTTGAGAGGTGTAGACGGTCAGCTCTTTGCCATCTTCCAGTCGCTGAAGCGAATCCTGGGTTAGCGCCTTGGCTACCTTTAGTCCCCGTGTCTCCCGTTCCTGCCGTTTGAAGAAGCTCAAGAACGCGCCTAGGGCTGCCTTCTCGTTCATGCCGGGGTCACCCACAGGGCGGGACTCGCCTTCTTGAAAGGCTTTGATTTTTAAAGGATTTTTCCCGTTCGACACAGTTTGTTCCGCTGTTGGTGACTGTTTCTCCGGTGATGCGCTGACTAGGCTGACTTCACTTTCAACCAGGAGGTCATATGTTTCAGCGAGACGGAGTATGGACGTTTTCCATTCACGGCGTACTGCTGTTCGTCCGTGAATTGCCGAGAAACAACATCACGGTCTATCACCCTATCTGCGAGCCGGTACGAGAACTGGTGGAGCCAATCTGCAGGGGGAGGGGCTACTGGCGGAGCGAACGCAAGAACTGGCTGGTGTTCGAGACCTTCAAGGGTATTGTCCTGGAAGAGTTGGGGCGGATATCACGGGGCTGACGTCGAGACAGAAGGGCAATCAGGGATGCCGCCCTGCCTTGGTTGCCCGTTCGCTTGCGCTAAAGAGCACGTTGCGTACCTGCAGCGCCTGCTTCTTGACGATGATCCTTCAGGGGCTGCTTACCTTCTTAACAGCTTCTTCTGATTTTGCAATTTTGGGGTAACTCGGTTACGTCAATCACAGCCCATATACCAAGCGAATTCAGAATGGGTAAAATGCACGTCCGCTTGACGTCATGGGCCACCTCGAGTAGCGTTCCTCAGTCCGTCGTCTCGGGCACGTCCCAATCGGCCAGCCTTGCTTCGCCTGTTTGGTAGAACTGCTTCACCAGCTTCACGTACTCCAGAAAATCCCGGTTCTCGGTTGCCAGCCGGTTGGCCATATCCCAATCGATCTCATCCCTTTCGCGGGCTGGGATCAAGACCTGACTTTCAGCCGGGTTGTCGGAATCCAGTTTTATCAGGCCGATGCCGTGCGCCGCAAACAGCATCCGTAGTTCCTTGAGTGTGTCCTGGCCCTCGATTTCAGCTGCCGCTAGATAGCCAAAATTGGCCCACGACGAGTTGGACACCGCCTGGAAGAAGCACTCACGCACGTTCGAACGGTTGATCAACAACTTTGCTTCGAACGACCACAGCTTGGTGCGCTTGTCGGAATACTGATTCACACAGTCCCGCACCTCCTGGTGCCACTCAGCGCCCAAGTCCTCCATCCCGACCACGTCCGGGTACAGCCAACGGTTCCCGTTTGGCCCTCGTTTGTTCGATGAGCGTTTCTCGTCAATGCGCTTCGAATAGACCCCGAACTCTTCCCACAGATACAGCGAGAGCAGTGGGTACATCGCGTGTTCACCCAGTGTCTTGCCATTGGTGCTTACGGTGGTAGTAGTGGCCGCACCCTCGGCCGCCGCAACTTCAGCGACGTCTGATTTTTCTGTGTAGTAGTACTTGCGTGGCCTACCTTCGGTCGTCTTCAGCTCAGGGTGCCGCTTCTGCAAGCTTGGGCGACGTGAGCCAATTTCCGCGACCAACTGCTGTACCAAGTCGCCGTCGGTTTTGATGTACCCGCCTTGGCTGTTGGATTTCTTCTCCTGGCACTCCGCAGGATAGGCGCCAAAAATCCACTCAGCGATTTGCCGCGCAGTCAGCTTTTCTTCGGGCCGGGCTTTCAAACAATCCAGTACGGCTTTTGCTAGATTCAGTGCCATCAAAATTCCACGAAAACATTTGTCTTTTTCACGCTAGTCAGCCGCAGCAACGGGCATCAGACCTTCCCACCCACACCTTTGAATTTTTCAACGAAAGCAGCGATTTTCTGGAACACGCTTTGCTTTTTGCTCAGGTATTTCGGATTCAGTGGGCTCATCTTGGGCAGAACGGCATTGAGCTCAGTGCCATTGTCACTGGCGAATTCGCGTTTTAGTGAGGTAGTGAAATAGCGCCGGGCCGCCTCTGCATTCAGATTCTCGGCGGTAATCAGCTCTTGTGCCTCACGCTGTTGTTCCGCTTGAGCAAAGGCGAAGAAGGCGTCTATCACACTGGCCTTATCGCCAATCTTTTCCAGGTCGGTTTGGTTAATGAAATCGACCAGCAGGCTTTCCTTGGCGCGGTTGCCCAGGCTGGCGCGAATCACCCGGCGTACGTCTTCAACCAGTGAGGCTTTGTCTTTGACCTTTTTACTATTCTCAAAAATCAATTCCAGAATGTAGTCCAGGTTGATCTCTTGAGATTTGAGCAGGTCTACCTCAAAGACCACATCGTCCCAATCGATGGTGGACTTCTCTTTTTCATTGGACGATTTTTCACGGCGCAACCAATCGCGAACATCGTTGTAGGTTGAACGGTAGTCCTGAATTTTTCGCTCTGCCGGTATCTTGATGGCTTGCAGCGCAGCCAGATCTTCATCGCTTAGATAATGCTTGGCCTTGAACTCCTCAACGACCGCAGGATCGTTCACGTCGATGCTTTGCAATGCCTTCAGGCTGGCGAATTCATCATAGTTTTGCAGCACGTTTTCAACGCGCAAATACTCACCAAACAGCTTCGCGAAAGCCTTCTTGTCGGCCTCTTTTTCAATGGCTGAAGGGTCAGGAAAGCGCTGTTCCAACTCCTTCACCACTTCCACAAAACCGCGCCGCGCTTCACCGGTGGCCACATCGGTAAAACCTTCCATGTATTCCTTGTAGCTCTTTTCCAGCACCACGTTCTTGGTATTTTTATCGCCAAACAAGGTAATGGCGTCGATGGTCGCCCGCTCCAAATCGCGGAAGGTGACGATATTGCCAAAGGTCTTGGTGGCGTCGTAAATACGGTTGGTGCGCGAATAGGCCTGCATCAACCCGTGGTAGCGCAAATTTTTATCCACAAACAAGGTGTTCAGCGTGGGGGCATCAAAGCCGGTCAGGAACATGCCCACCACAATCAACAGGTCGATTTCCTTAGTCTTAACTTGCTTGGCCAAATCGCGGTAATAGTTCTGGAAACCGTTGCTATCCACGCTGAAGTTGGTTTTGAACAGCGCGTTATAGTCAGCGATGGCCGCGCTTAAAAACTCTTTGGCGCTGCTATTCATGGCTGATACGTCAAAGCTTTCATCCAGAATATCGCCAACGGCATCCTGTTCTTCATTGGCCGCAAACGAGAAGATGGTGGCGATCTTCAGTGGCTTATCACTGCCCTTTTGCAAATCCTTGAAAGACTCGTAATACAGCTTGGCGGCATCCACGCTGCTGACGGCAAACATGGCGTTGAAGCCTTTTGCCGCTGCCTGCAGGCGGTGGGTTTTCTGCCGGAAGTTATTCAGGATGTACTGCGAAATCTCGCGAATACGGTCGGGGTGCAACAAGGCTTGCTTGTTTTCCGCCGCGCTGAGTTTTTTCTCGTCCTGTTCGCTTTCAATGGCTTTGAAGTGCGGGCGCACGTCGTTGTAGTCCACCTTGAACTTGAGCACCTTCTCATCACGAATGGCGTCGGTGATCACATACGAATGCAACTCCCGACCAAACACGCTGGCAGTGGTGTCCGCGCCCAGGGCGTTCTGCGGGAAAATCGGCGTGCCGGTAAAGCCAAACTGATAGAATTTTTTGAATTTCTTCTTCAGGTTTTTCTGGGCTTCACCAAACTGGCTGCGGTGGCATTCATCAAAAATAAACACCACCTGCTTGTTATAAATGGGCAGGTCGCCTTCGCTTTTCATCAGGTTATTGAGCTTCTGGATAGTGGTGACGACGATCTTGTTGTCGTCCTTATCCAGGTTGCGCTTCAGGCCGGAGGTAGAGTCAGAGCCATTCACGCTATCCGGCGAAAAGCGCTGGTATTCCTTCATGGTCTGGTAATCCAGATCCTTGCGATCCACCACGAAGAACACCTTGTCGATGAACTCCAGCTCAGTGGCCAAACGTGCAGCTTTAAAACTGGTCAGCGTCTTGCCCGAGCCGGTGGTGTGCCAGATAAAGCCACCGCCCTCAAGATGGCTCCAGCTCTTGGCCTGATAGGCGCTGTTGATTTTCCACAAGATTCGCTCAGTAGCGGCGATCTGGTAGGGGCGCATCACCAACAGCGTATTGCTGACGTCAAACACCGAATAATGCAGCAACACATTGAGCAGGGTGCTTTTCTGAAAGAACGTAGCGGTAAAGTCTTTCAGGTCTTTGATCAGACTGTTATCCGCCTTCGCCCAGTTCATAGTGAAGTCGAAGCTGTTTTTGTTGCGCGTCGTGGTGTTGGCAAAATAACGGCTATCGGTGCCGTTGGAGATAACAAACAGCTGCAAATACTTGAACAAGGAATGCTCGCTGTTGAAGCTCTCTTTGCTGTAGCGGTGCACCTGATTAAAGGCTTCACGAATAGCTACGCCGCGTTTTTTCAGCTCCACCTGCACCAGTGGCAAGCCATTGACCATGATCGTCACATCATAGCGGTTGGCGTGGCTGCCCGTTTGCTCAAACTGCTTGATCACCTGCACCTTATTGTGGGCAATGTTCTTTTTGTCCAGCAGGTAGATGTTCTGAATATGGCCATCGTCAAACACAAAATCATGGATATAGTCATCATGAATCTTGCGCGTTTTGTCGACGATGCTGTCGCTGGGCCTGTCCAGATAGGTTTCAACAAAGCGCTGCCACTCGCCATCAAGAAACCGCATAGCGTTCAAGGCCTGCAATTGCTCACGCACATTGGCCAGCAGCTTCTCAGGCGTGTTTAAACCGGGGGCATACTCGTAGCCCTGATTCTGCAAGTCCTGAATGAACTCCCGCTCCAGATCGCCTTCGCTCTGGTAGCTCTGATTGCCCTGCCATTCCTTAGCGTATTTATCCAGAACGATAAAGCTATTGGATTCAGCGATGGGTCTTGTGTAATCAACCATTTTGTTCTTCCTGATGCCAAAAGCCATAGTTTTTTTTCAAGTGATCGAGCAATAATTTGACCGTCGCCTTCTCCGCTTGCGTTGGCTCGGCAACGGTTTCATTGGATAGCGTGCTATGGCTCGTAAAATTGATAATTCTGCTTAGATAGAGCTGTTTATCATCAGGCAGAAGATCCGACCACTTTGGATAGCCCAGAAAGCTGGCCGTTTTCTCGTAAAGATTTCGTAGCAACGTGAAGTGATACCTTTCAACCTTGTTTTCAGCGATCGCCTGGTCGATGGTTTGCTTTAAATGCAAGTGATAGGAAAAGCTCTTGTTGGAGTCGCCGTGTTTTTCGGCAAGAGCAAAGGTGCCGTCTTCAAAACGCTCCAGCATGTAGCAAACTTTGCCGTTCAATTCATTGAAGAGTACGTTATAAAAAAGCGGGCTGTGCGTCGTGATGATAAATTTAAGATCGGATTGGCTGGATTTGATCAAGCTAGCCAAATTGACTGCTAAATCGATTAAATGATTTTCATCCAATGAACTTACCGGATCATCAATGAAAACGTATTCCAAATTATTGAAAACATCAGTAGACCGATTAGCAGTCTCTGCGGTGTTTAACTCGGAAGTCATCTGCTCAATCAATGAATGAAACACACTCCAAATAAAGTTGCTTTCCTCGCCTTTGGAGATTTTTATATTTGGCTCTTGCTGATTATTGCCTCGTTCGAATGAAAAGCTGACTTCTGAGAAGTCCGGGCTAAATTGCGGTGTTAATTTTTCATTGGCGTAGTGCTGAAAGGTGGCCGTGATATTCTGATCTTGGCCTTGCTCTTCAAGCACCCATTTGGTGAACGAGTTGGGTTGGATTTTTAACTTTGGCTCTGCATCCTGCTCTAGATCGTTATCCCAATAGAACAAATCTTCCGTGAACGCACTGTAATAGAGGATTTTCTTTTGCGCCAACTCTGACTGCTGCAAATCGTCAGCATCAGTTTTTGGTGCAATCAAATCTTTGAATTCGCGAGATAGGCGCGTTTTGCCCGTGCCGTTAAAGGCATAGATCAGCTGCACCTTTTTGTTGGCGTCTTTCAGCTGCTGGGCGATTTCCGTTAGCGTCTTGCTCATATCAGGCTGCTACCTCTCCCGGTTTCGGAAAACTTAGCAGCAGCTCGCGGTAATGCTCGTACTGCTTTTGGCGCAGCTCGATTTCGCGGGGCAAGCCTTCGGTGATGGAAGTTGTTAGAGTGTCGAATTTGTCGAGGATGGCGACGATGCGGGCTTGCTCTTCTTGCGAAGGAACAGGGATCAATATCTTGGCCAAATTATCGGCATTTACACGCCGCACTTTTGTGCCAGTAATGTATTGTTTTTTTTGCTTTTGAAATTGCTCTGTTTGAAAGAAATAAGAAACGTATTTCGGGTTCAGATTATGTCGGTAAATGCAGGCATCACCGCTCACTGCAATATCTTCCTTGCCTAGCCAAGCAACAGCCTTACAGACATCCTCATCGTTCTCACTGGTTGTTGCTATAACTAAATCGCCAGACTTTGCCTTGCGTGCTTTCTTGGCAAATTCTATTGAAACGTATGTTTTAGTTTTGTCGGTGTATGTGCCATAGTGCGTATAGATTTGGCCATAGTGAATGCAGCCAACACCTGACTCCGTAAAATCTTTTTTTTGCAGCCCTCCGCCACGGATAAATTCGCCAACGCCTTCCTGCCCCATAGGTAAGTGATCTACTTCCCCATCGTCAAAACTCAACAACTGGTTACGATAGTGGTTGTATTGTTTTTTGCGTGTGGTCAGCTCGGTGGTCAGCTCGGTGGTCAGCTCGGTGAAGGCGTCCAGAATGCGAACGATTTCCGCCTGGATTTCAAGCGATTTTTTGGGATTTTCTGGACATGGGATGGGGAGTTTGAACTCTTTTACCTTTGCGTCTGAAATTGCGGGGTATGCTGATCCACTTTGATTTTCTTCAACATGTGTTTTAAAGCTGGCAGATGCAATCCAATGCAAAATCCATTTAGGCAGAACCTCATTTTTCTTGGCGCGCAAAACACAGTAGCCAGTACTCGCAACCTCGCCAGAGTACTCATCATCAATTAAGCAATAGCGCTGTTGGGCTGGGCGAGTTGTTGCGAAAATTACGTCATCTTTTTCAACAAGTTTTTGCGCCCGACTTGGTGCATTGCTGGACGTAACCTCGGGTGTATCGGTTATTGTTTTTGTTTCAATGCTTACAGATGTGAGATCAATATAGCGATAGGTGCGATCCGTATCACGCCACCTGATATTGCTAGTGGCCAATGTAACTTCCCCCAGCGCCTTCCACTCCACTGAAGCCCCATCCAGTAGCATTTCCAAGAAGTTCACGCTGCTCATGCCTCCAACTCCTCGCCTTCAATCTCGGCCACGATGGCGTCAATATCCGAACGCAGTTGGTCGATTTTGGCAACCGTAATTTTCAGTTCGGCATTGAGCTCGCCAATATCCACCACTTCGCGGTTGTCTTTGGCTTCGACGTGGCTGCTCACCGACAGGTTGTAATCGTTGGCCGCAATGGCATCAAAGCTCACCGATTTGGCAAAGTGTTCGATATCCGCTTTGCTATCGAACACTTGCATGATGTGTTCGATGTGCGCATCCAGCAGCACGTTGTTATTGGTTTCTTTTTTGAACAGACCACTGGCATCAATAAACTGGGTGTGGGTGTCTGTTTTGTGTTTGGAGAGCACCAGAATGTTCACCGCAATGGTGGTGCCGAAAAACAGATTGGGTGCCAGCGAAATCACGGTTTCGACGTAATTGTTATCCACCAGATATTGGCGGATTTTCTGCTCGGCACCGCCACGGTAAAAAATACCGGGGAAGCAGACAATCGCCGCGCGGCCTTTGCTGGAGAGGTAACTGAGCGCATGCAGCACAAAGGCAAAGTCGGCTTTGGACTTGGGCGCGAGCACACCCGCCGGGGCGAAGCGGTCATCGTTGATCAGGGTGGGGTCGTCTGCGCCTATCCACTTCACTGAATATGGCGGGTTGGAGACGATGGCATCAAACGGTTTGTCATCGCCAAAATGCGGGTCGATCAGGGTGTTGCCGAGCTGGATGTTGAACTTGTCGTAGTTAATGTTGTGCAAGAACATGTTCATCCGCGCCAGGTTGTAGGTGGTGTGGTTGATCTCCTGACCCCAAAACCCGTCTTCAATGATATGAGCGTCAAAATGCTTTTTGGCTTGCAGCAACAATGAGCCAGAGCCACAGGCTGGGTCGTATATCTTGTTGACGCTGGTTTGCTTATGCATGGCGAGCTGTGCGATCAGCTTGGACACATGCTGCGGGGTGAAAAACTCGCCACCGGATTTACCGGCACTGGCGGCGTAGTTGGAGATGAGGAATTCGTAGGCATCGCCAAACAAATCGATGTGGCTGCGGTCAAAATCACCAAAGTCTAGCCCGGCGACCCCTTTGAGCACGGCGGCCAAGCGGGTGTTTTTGTCGACCACGGTGTTGCCGAGGCGGTTGCTGGTGGTATCAAAATCGGCAAACAGGCCTTTGATGTCGCGCTCGGAGGGGTAGCCGTTGGCGGAGCCTTCAATGGCGGCAAAGATGGCGGCCAGATCGGTGTTCAGGCTCTCGTTGGTGTTGGCGTTGGCGGCTACAGTGGCGAACAACTGGCTGGGGTAGATGAAATAGCCCTTGGTTTTAATGGCGTCGTCTTTGATGTCCGGGGTGATCACGCTATCGGGCAGCTCTGCATAGTTGACGCTGTTGTCATCGGCCTCGATATAGCTGGCGAAGTTCTCACTGATAAAGCGATAGAACAAGGTGCCCAAGACATACTGCTTGAAATCCCAGCCGTCAACGGCACCTCGGACATCGTTTGCGATCTGCCATATCTGGCGTTGTAATGCGGCGCGTTGTTGAATGCTGGTCATAGTGTTGTTCCTGTTTCAATTCGTAGTTTGTTATTTCTTCAAAGCGCTGACCGGTGGTCGATACCCCGGCGCGAGCTTTGCGTTTTCGACGCCATACAAAGCCAGCGGGTCGCTGAGCCAGAGGCGGTACTGTTCTTCTTTAAGACCGTGATCGGGCGACGCATCGACGCTCCAGCGCAGAAGCATGTAGCCCGCGACCGCTGCGCGCACACGCATGCGTATCGAGCCGTCGGTAATCCCGTAATCCATCTTGATGATCTCGGGCCGGGCGAGGCGCGGGTGCGGCACCAAATCCAACTCCACGATCCGCGTCCACTGAATATCGTTGTCCGGGCGCTCGTTGGCCTTGGGTTCTTCATCGACCAAGGTCGGCATTTCGATGCGGGTGATAACGAAGTCGCGGAACTCGCCGGACTTGCGGTCAAACGCCCGAACGTGCCAGCGCAGGCCGGTGTCAACCAGCGCAAAGGGAACAATGACCCGCTCGGACTCTCCGTTGCTCATTGAGTGGTAGCGAATCGCCACCGGGCGCTTGGCGTGGATGGCGCGGCAAATCGGTGCCAGTACGTCCATCCGAGGGCTACTCAAAGCTGCAGGGGACTCGCAGGGCAGCAGTGGCTGGGAGTCGACGCACTCTCCATCACCAAACCCAAGAGCGAGCGCAGACAAGACACGCTGTGGCGCTTGCTCGAAGATCGGGGAGAACGCCTTGCCGATGCGGTAGATCTTGTTGCTGCCGTCGAACTCGATGTTCTGTGGCGCGATTTCCCGGTACAAGGCCAGATCGCGTGTCGCACCGGCAGGGGCCACCCCAAAGCGGTTTGCCAAGTCTGGGCGCCCGATTTCACCCATGAAGTAGAGACGGAAGTCGATGTAAGCCAGCCGCTCCCGCTGTGCATGGCTCAAGCTCTCGACGCGTTGGGGATGCATGATCGGATGATCCTCAACCAAGAAAGGCGACTAAAAGACCGAAATGAAGTGTTTTTTTGCTCATTTTTAGGCGGTTTATATCATCAAATTGATGACATTATGCCCTTCGGCTTGGCTTTTGAGCAAGGAGCCTAACGGACGTGCGATGGGTCGGCGCTGTTGCAGTTCAAGGTGGCGGAGCCCTCAAGGCCAGGACGGTTGCGCCCATATACCGTCACGCGGATGCCCGCGCCTCGGGTTGCAGCTCATCCCAGAGCTCCCGAGCTTCAGCCGCAGCCCTCAGCTTCAGCGCGCTAACCAGAGCCAGTAGCGCGGCTAAGCCGCCGAGTATGCCAGCCGCCACTCGCTGCTCATGCACCGCCTGAGCAGTAAGTTTCTGTATCGATTTGTCCTCGAACGCTTTGCACAGACTCGTAGCCTCAGCGACGCTGAACTTGATCTCCTTTTGCAAGCGCGCCAGGATCTGCAAGGCAGTCCTCAAGCTTTACAGAAGGACTGCCCCAGAAACCACCGATGACCGTTCCATCGGTCTTGAACAAGACCTCGGACCCTCTGGTCCATAGGAACGCGTCATCTATGAGCAACGAGGCTATCGAAAGGCTAACGACGACGTATCCGACCCCGACTATCGCGGACTGGGTTATCGAGTACCTCCTTGGCGGCTTGAGGACGAGGTGAGGCGAGCGAATGTCGACCCACTTGCGCACCCTCTCTAGCCTGGCTATTCCAACCTTGTGCCTATGTAGCCATGACATAAGCCTCAGAAATTCAGGCTGTGTTTCGATCTTCAATCCATAGATGAAGCGAAATCGTTCGAGATCTCGATTCTCCTGAATGAGCTTCTTGAGCTGAGGATTTTGTACTTCGGCCTTGCCAGCCACCAATCGCCAGAGACGCTCAAGCAGGCTATGGAGAGAACCCACGCGGAACCAAAAGAAGGCCGGACCAACGCCCGCCAGAAGCGGGCTGATCAAGGCCGTGACAAGTGGGCCTTGAAAGATTGACGACAGGGATTCCATAGACGTCGACAGCTATCGAAAGAGTGTGCAACTGGTTCTCTGCTATGCAGCGCTGGGCGCGGGACTCCGTGTCTCTGACTACTCTTCCGCCCTCTTAATCTTCTCCAAATCCTGCGCTATTCGATCCCGAATCGGTGAGGTATGCCCATGCTCCTCGTCCGTCTTCCCAGTGACGAGCCAGTACGCATACTGAGGCCAAACCGCCCCAATAGCCTCCACCATCTCCTGTGTCACACGCTGCTGATTGCGGCAGGTGTTCTTCCAGCTATCGGATTTCACCCCAGTCAGCTCCTCCATGCGCTTGAAGCGCCGGTGCCCGCCTGCAACGAAATCTATCAATTCTTCTACCCGATCGCGCATTTCAATTGGGCTATTTAAGCTTTGCTAGGTAAATTTAGCCTCGTTCAGCGACTCGAACGGAGGAGTGGACTGGCAACTTGCTAGCAGTAGTGGCCCTTTGCCGCGCGCGCTGGTGTTGGCTTACTACTCGCGACACCCCGGCGTGGGCCAACCTATTCGTGCCGCACGACAACGAATGCACCTTGCCACCTCTCTTGTGAGGGTGGCGTATGCGCTCGCGCCGAGAACTATCAGCCGCATTATGGACCATGCGGAGGGGCTTCTGCGCCCTACGGATCTGCGCAGCGTCGTGAGGCTCCTTCGCAGAGCATCTCGACTGACATCTCAAACGAGGAGAAGCCTTTGACCGCCCGCCAACGTCACCCCCGCACCGCCGCCGAAGCAAGAGAGGCCGCCACAGAAGCCAAGCTGATCCCTAAGCCCCTCGCGCCGGAAGGCGAAACCACCCCAACCCACGAAACCATCCACCAATCCTGCCACGACCTCCTGCGCGTCAGCGCAGGCCTGGAATCCCTCCTGCTCCTGCTGCAGCTCCAGGCCGACGAGCAAGCCGCCAACAACGGCCTGCATGCCCTGCTGGCGCCGCTAAAGCAGCAGCTGGACCAGGCAGTGAACCGCGTGCAAGCGCTGTACTGAGCCACACCCGTTCCACACACCTGCACCGCGGCCCGCAAGGCCGCAGGCGGTGGGGAGTCACACGCCGATCGAGGCAAGCCCCCGCCGCCGCCGCGTGCCGGGACGATGGTTGCCAACGCCGCCCATCGCCATACCGATGTCCGCGATTGCACCCTGACCGCACCCCGATCACAAAACAGGAGGTACCCATGACCGCCCGCCAACGTCGCCCGCGCACCGCTGCCGCAGCACGGGAGGCCGCCGTGGAAGCCAGGCTGATCGCCGAGCCCGTGCTGCTGGACAACGAAGCGGATCCGAGCCACGAGGCTACCCACCAAGGCTGCCACGAACTGCTGCGCATCAGCGCGCATCTGGAATCCGTCATCACGCTGCTGAACCTGCACGCGGGCGATAGCCGCCTGCATGCCTTGCTGATGCCACTGAAGCAGCAGCTGGACCAGGCAGTGAACCGGTGCCGGCGCTGTACTCGGGCCTGCGGGGTTCGTTCGCGATCCGCGCCTGCGTCGCGGCCCGCCTCTACCCCGACGTAGGCAGGGTCTTCGGCCATACGGCGTAGCCACGTAAATCATGCCGTTTGCCCACTTGGCCAACATCGCTACCACTGAATCGAGAACGGGATCCCTGCAGCAGTCCCTCACAAGAGGGGACCTGCAGGACATGACCGGGGTAACCGCAGTACCCAGCCCCCGCCAGTACCTTGGCGGGGAGCTGGGTTGTTGAGCATCTGGGGAGCGAGGCAATCGCTGCCCCCTCGCCCGGCCGGCCTAACCCAGCAAGCCGGCACGGGCGCGACGACCAATCAACACACCCTGTCATTCGCCAAAGAGGTGATCCCATGGCCGCACGCATGAAAACACTCGCTCCCACCGCCGATGCATCCACAATCAGCATGATTGCCCAAGCGCTCTTGCCGGAGGAAACGACACCCCCGCCGGATGACCCCAGGCGCGAAGCCATCATGCAGAGCTTCGACGAACTCCTGCGCGTCAGCGCGGGCCTGGGCGCCATCCTGACGCTGCTCGATCTGCAAGCCGACGCGGCAATCGATTGCATTGGCCTGCATAGCCTGCTGGCGCCGTTGCGGCAGCAGCTTGACGCCAGCGTGAATCGTATCGACGAGTTGTTCTGAGAGCCGATGGCTGGGCGGCATCCGCTCAGCCGTCAACGTCACGCAGGTTGCATGGCGGCGTAGTCGGGAAGCCGAGCTAACACTGCCGTCGCTTTGCGCAGCGTCCAGATGAGAACCCGCCTCTCAAGTTCTCGACTCGCTCCCGTACTAAGTGACATTTCTTCACGTCACTACGGACCTTTCCCAACGCCGATCAGGCGATCCGCAGGCACATTGGCAAGGTGTTCGAGCACGCCGGGTGTCGGCGACCTGACAAGCGGCGGAAGGCATGCACGATGCGCTCGATCCGTTTGCCCGCGCCGTTTACTCCTTTCAAGACTCGGCGCAATGTCGCGGCAAATGCGTTCACCACGAGACCACGAAACGCACCGCAATAAGCATCAAACGATGCTATATTGAGTGCTCACACTTACGGAGACTCCCATGCGTACGACGATTTCGCTTGATGACGACTTGATCGCCAAAGCTCAGGCTTATACGGGGGTGGAAGAAAAAACGGCACTCGTGCGCGAAGCGTTAAAGGCCTTGATCCAGCGTGAAGCCGCGAAACGACTCGCGAATCTTGGCGGTAGCCAACCGGGCATCAAGGGGGCGCCGCGTCGTCGGTTGGACGTCGAATGATCCTTGTCGACACGTCGGTCTGGATTGACCATATCAACGCTTCTGATCCGATGCTGATTAGCCTGCTTGCCGAGGGGCGTGTGCTGGCGCATCCCTATGTGATAGGCGAGATCTCACTCGGTAGTTTGCGTGACCGTGACGTCGTGCTTGGCGCGTTGCTCGATCTGCCGCGCGCGCCAGTAGCCACACCGGAGGAGACGTTTTATCTGATCGAGCGCGAAGGATTGTTCAATCGTGGAATCGGATTTGTAGACACGTCGCTGTTGGCGTCTGCACGCCTACAACCCGGCATCACCATCTGGACGCGCGACAAGCGATTGAAGAAGGTTGCCGATGAACTCAATCTCAGCGCAGTGCTTGCGCACTAGAAAACGGAAAAGGCGGGCGGGGAGGATCGGGCAGCCGGCAAGCCGAGCCAACACTGCCATCGCCCTGCGCGGCGTCCGGATGAGAACCCGCCTCCCAGCTTCATGGCGCATTCCTGCTCACTCAGGGAATGTTCTTCGCGTTCTTGCAGAAATTTCCCAAAGCCAATCAGGCGATCCGCGGGCACATTGGCAAGGTGTCCGACCACGTTGCGTGTCGGCGGCCTGACAACGGAGGATGGCATGGACGATATGCGAGAGGCCCTGAAACATGGCGACAAGACCGGCACCGGCGGGGTACTGATGTCCAATGCAATGGCGAAAGAGGATTTCTTCCATCAGCTATGCACCGCCGAACAGGAGGCTGCGGCAAAGAACCCGCAGTGCATTGAGAATGCCGACAACGTGGCCACCTATGTCATGGTCTAAGTACTTCCGCGTGGTTGCTGCCGCAGCAGCGATCTTGGCGCAGCCCGCTTTGGCTTGCAGCTTCGACATTTCCTTTAACAGCAATTTCGAGCCTGGTGCGGATCGCCTGCCGGCTTCGGAAGTGCGCAGACTGGCGGAGTGGATGATCGACGATCCGGCAGCCTTTGAGAACAAGAAGGAGTTTCACATTCTCGTCTACGAGGCCCCAACCGATGGAGTCAGTCATGCTCTCGCACGCAAGCGCGTATCGCACCTGGAGCATTGGCTGACGACTTTTGGTGTGCCGGCGAGCATGATCTCCATGGAAATCACCCGCCACAACCCAGGCAAATCGCTGGCGCCGAACTTTGCAAATATCGATTTCATGCCGGGGTGTCCGCACCCTTGCTGCCCAGGTCCGGAACCGACCTCGCAGATTCGTTAGGCGTGCGCTAGATGACGTCACCCTGCCCGGCAGCCTGTTGTCAAACGGCATCGAGCTGGAGGCGCTGCGCGCCGAGATCAAGCACCGCAGACGCGGCACAAAATCACGCCGCGCTCCGGGCAAGATCTGGCGTCCACGTTCCTCACCGGCTCCCCTTCCTGCACCTGTCGATGTGAATCTTCCTCAGTTTCGCCGGCGATATCTGCGGCATGTCGTACGCAATGTTGGTCGCCTCGGTGGCGGTGGAGAGAAAGAGCGGGTCGTCCCCGCCAACCTGACTCAGCTTTGTGAGTACATCTTGCCTGGGCACCCCTGTATCGCGCTGTTGCGCGGCCATGAAAAGGAGGTCGGCTACGCACCGGCAGACCGACAGCCTTTGCGCCTTGCTGACGTCGTCTTGGCTCGCTGGCGTTTGCGCATAGGCTGCGGCAGCGGCAAACAGGGCTGCGGCAAACAGGGCAACGGCCGCAATCATTGCGGCTCGCACAGCTTGGTGATGCATATTGTTTTGCCCCCTCTTCTGTTGAGGTGGTCGGGTCCTGCCACGCTGGCTCCGCGCTTGTGAACATTATTCTCTTGTGCAGGAGGTGATCTGTGTGGCACCGAACCTTCGGCGCAGCTTTCCACGCGCAAGTCCCGCGCAGGAATGGGCTTCCCGAATGCGGCCCGCTGGCCTTCGTTCTGGCGGAGAATACGCGCTAGCACCACTACCGCGAGCCTTCTGATGGACAGCGAAACCGCCGTAAAAGCCCTGGCCGCGCTGGCGCAGCAATCTCGCCTGGCGATCTTCCGCCTGCTGGTCCAGGCTGGCCCGGCCGGCATGCATGCCGGGCGGATTGGCGAGGCGTTGGGCCTGCCGCCGGCAACCTTGTCTTTTCATCTCAAGGAGCTGGCCAATGCCGGGCTGGTCGCGAGCCGGCAGGAGGGCCGGAACGTCATCTACCAGGCGCGCTACGAGCGGATGAACGAGCTGCTTGGATTCCTGATGGCGCACTGCTGTGAAGGGGATCCGAAGGGCTGCGATGTCCCTTCCTTTGCGTGCAAGCCCAAGCGTGCGGCGCGGACAAAGGCCCCGGCTGGGTCGGAGTGAGTTGCGCGGCGGATCGCGCAGGCTGTCGAGCCTGCCACGATGGATCTGGCCGGGCAGGCGTCACGTATCGACGCCTGTCGACACTTTTCGACGCCTTTCCTCAGATGGGCTCACCCGTTCCGCGCGCGTCTTCCTGTTGGCCTGAGGCCTCGATCACGTTTGGGTGACCCTGTTCCTGCACGCGTGGCAGCAATGCGGTATGCAGCAGCAGCCCGATGCAGGCGCCGAGCAGTTCGGCGAGCATGAAGCCGGGCACGCTCGCGGGCGCAATGCCGGCGAAGCTATTGCTGAACATGCGTCCGAAAGCGGCGGCGGGGTTGGCGAAGGAGGTGGAGGCGGTGAACCAGTAGGCCGCGCCGATGTAGCTTGCCACCATGGCGGGGGCGCGTCCGTTGGGGGCGCGGAGGATGACCAGGATCAGGCCGGCCGTTGCCACGGTCTCCGCGATCCATTGGCCTGGCCCGCTGCGGATCTTGGCCGAGACCTGCAGGAGGCTCATATCGAACATGGCATGCGCCAGCCAGGCGCCTAGCACCGCGCCGGCCAGCTGGGCGACGATGTAAGGGGCCAGGGCGGACCGGGGCAGTTCGCCCTTCACGGCCATCACCAGGCTCACGGCGGGATTGAAATGTGCGCCGCTGATCGGGCCGAAGACCTCAATGAGCACGTACAGGCCGCCTACCGTAGCTAGCGTGTTGGCGAGCAGGGCAACGGCGATATTGCCACCGGCCAGGCGCTCGGCCATGATGCCCGAGCCGATCACCACGGCAAGCAGCAACGCGGTACCGATGACTTCCCCTGCAACCTGGCGTGGCAGACCGATCATGGCAGTTAGCTCCGCGCGATCTTGGTCAGGGCTTGCTGCAGCTGGGCATGACCCATGGTTTCAAGCGGCAGCATGAGCAGTTGCAGCATGCGGTAGCCAATGGCCTGGCGCGTGAGCTCGAACGCAAGGCGCTTTGCGTCGTCGCCGCCCTGCGCGTGCGAGGGGTCGGCATAGCCCCAGTGCACCTTGACCGGGCTGCCCGGCCAGTATGGGCAGGCCTCGGCCGCGGCGCTATCGCAAACGGTGATCACGATGTCCATCTTGGGTGCATCGTCGCCGACGAACTCGTCCCAGCTCTTGCTGCGAACGCCTTCCACGCTGACGCCGGCCTGGCTCAGCGCTTCGAGCGCAAACGGGTTGATGCGCCCGCTTGGGGCGCTGCCGGCGCTATAGGCCCGGACATCCTTGCCGAGCTGCTTTGCCAGATGGTTGAGCATGCCTTCGCTCAACACGCTGCGGGCGGAGTTGTGGGTACAAAGGATCAGGACGTTGGTCGTCATGGCAACCGCCTGGTTGTGGTCAGCTTTTCCCGATATCGCGCACTGCCTTCTGGAGGGCAACGGCATCGAGCTTAAGGATAGGTAGGGACAGGAACAGTTCGATGCGGCGTTTCAGCGCGATGGCGGCATCGTTGATCGCCTGTTGCTTCTGCGCCTCGGTCCCTTCGCATGCGGCAGGGTCGGGCACGCCCCAGTGCGCCGTTATCGGCTGACCGGGCCAAACCGGGCACATTTCTCCGGCGGCCTTGTCGCAAACCGTGAAGACAAAATCGAGTTGCGGCGCGCCGTCCCGGGAGAACTCGTCCCAGCTCTTGCTGCGGAAGGCTTCCGTCGGCAGCCCGTAGCGCCGCAGGGTCGCCAGCGCAAGGGGATTCACCACACCCGTGGGGTGGCTGCCAGCCGAGTAGGCCTGGAAGCGCCCCTTGCCCAGATGGTTCATCAGCCCTTCGGAGAGAATCGACCTTGCCGAATTCCCGGTGCAGATAAACAGCACGTTATAGGTCTTGTCGCTCATGATGGCCTTCAGCAGCACGACTTGCTGGATGTCACGGCGATGCCGATCGGCTTGCCCTGCGGGGCGCGCGGTGCGCAACATGCCGAGTCGGCGTTGGCGGACTCCGCGGGCTGGCTTTCACTGAACACCGGTACGTTCCCGAGCGTATGGAAATGCTCCCAGGCGATGCCTTGGGGATCCGTGACCCAGTGCTTCTCGCTGCGTGCGTAGCAGCACGTTGTCTGCCCCTCATCAAGCAGCGCCATATCGGCAGCTTCCGCGCGGTCTTTGAGCGCCGCCAGCTCTTGCGCGTCGTCGGTCTGGAACCCCAGGTGATCCACGCCGGGCTCACCGCCACGGGTGGAGATGGCGAAGTTCACGCGTGGGTCTTCCAGCATCCACTTTGCGTAGTCGCTCTCGACCCGCGTGGGCTCGGCCGCGAACAGCTTCGAGTAGAAGGCAATGCTCTTGCCGAGGTCCTGGACATTGAGGTGGACATGAAAGCGCTTCATTGGGGTTCCCCTTTCGTTCTCCATTAACACGCACAAACGGTAGTGGCGGCATTGTCGAGACAGGCCTCCCCTTGGCAGCAGTTGGCTGTCAGGAAGCCGAGCAGGTCATTCATGTGCGCAAACGCGGCGCGATAGATCAGGTGCCTGCCTTCACGCTCTTGCGTGATCAGGCGGGCATGCATTAATTCCTTCAGGTGGAAGGACAACGTCGCACCGGGCACCCCAATCTGTTCGGTCATCGCGCCGGGCGTCAACCCGGATGGCCCGGCCACCACCAGCAAGCGGAACACCTGTAGCCGCAGGCCATGGGCCAGGGCGGCGAGAGCGCGGAGAGCATCGTTTTCTTCCATATTTCCATAATATTGGAAATATTGGCCAAAAACAAGGGCGACGAATGTGGGCGACGAATGCGGGCTAGCCGCGTGCCAAGTCGACGATAGGCGACACTGGCTGCACGGTCGGGTTGTTGCTGGCCGCGCTCTATCATCCCGTGTGGACCAGCGCCGTGCACGGGCCCGCTGACTTCGGGCTCGCGGTGATCGCGTTTGTGGCGCTCATGTTCTGGAAGCTTTCGCCGTGGCTGGTTGTCATTTGCAGCGGAGCGCCCGGGTGGCTGCTGAGCGTCGCGCTTTAACACTCGCGCCGCCAACCGGGTTTGCGCTAGGTGCGGTCGATCCGTCGCCGCTTGAAGCTGACGGTGTCCTTGAAGTCCTGCATGCTGCCAACGCGGCGCAGGTCCGCCCAGGTGCCCTTGTAGTACGGCACCACATTGCGATCGGTCCACGGCGTGGTCACGTTGCCCATGACCCCGTTGAAATGACCAAACTGCATGAACGTCTGGTTGCGTTTGATGTCTGGCTCCAGGTAGGCAAGGGCATAGGTGGAGCCGTAGTCGTTATAGACTTCGACCACGTCGCCGGAGGTCACGCCCAGCGCTTGCGCGTCCGCTGGATGGATCTCGAGATAGGCCATGGGCACCCGCGCACGCACGAACTCGTTGAACTGGTCGTGGTACATCGTCTGCCATACCTCGTTGACCCGGCCGTTGTTGATCCAGAAGTGATACTTGGCCTTCTGCTCGGCGACCGGCTTCGGCAGCCCGGGCCAGGTCGCCGGCTTGAACTCGGCCTTGCCGTCGGGCGTATCGAACTTGCCGTCCATGTAGAGCATTTCTGTCCCGACCAGCTGGCCGTTGCGATATTCCTTTGTGGGTAGTTGCACGCCATTGTTGCCCATCGCACGCAGGCGCTCGTATGTGACCAGGTTCCCGGTCGTGCCGCCCTGGCTGTCGATCGGGACGGCGCCGGGCTGGCCCGCCTGGCGGAAGCCGTCGTTGAAGGCGTCCTCTTCGGTCCGCCAGTCGAAGCCGCCAAAGCGCGCGGCCATCTCGCCCTTGCCCTCGGCCTCGTACAAGCGCTTGAGCGTATTGGCG
The DNA here is from genome assembly GCF_058802485.1 of Cupriavidus sp. GW822-FHT02D05. Lineage (NCBI taxonomy): Bacteria > Pseudomonadati > Pseudomonadota > Betaproteobacteria > Burkholderiales > Burkholderiaceae > Cupriavidus > Cupriavidus sp. GW822-FHT02D05. The sequence continues at coordinate 171,314 of NZ_JBXAOE010000008.1, forward strand.
ATATCGGCGGCGATCAGGCAGTCCGGGCGCGCGGTGCCCGGTGGATCCATGAACTTGTCCGACAAGCGCATCCGGCGCTCGCCGTTCATCGAGGTCAGGTGCATCTCGCCCGGATGCGCGGCCGGAAGCATCAGGTGGGCGGCGTCAGCCAGGCTGGTGGGATACAGGTTGATGTTGGTCAGGAACAGCCCGCCCTTGCTCTTCACGGCGTCGTAGATCGCATCGGCCATCTGCGCCACGGTGGCCCCGCGCTGGCGTGCCATCGCCTCTCGCACAACCGCGGTGCGTCGCAGGATCACGGCGCGGTGCTCCTGCGCATTGAGTGTGGTCTGGAATGGGTTGGCGCCCCACGCCGTGTACATCAGCCCCTTGCCGTGGATGATCTCCTGGTCCACGTAGATCTTCGTGCTGCCAGGATAGGGTGGCCTGGCATAGCCCTCCTGGTGCCCGCCCATGCGCACCACGCCCGTGCCGCGCCGGCCGACGTTGTGCGTGGCCAGGACCAGGTCCACCAGCGCGGACTGGATGAGGTAGTTGTCGTTGCCCCAGATGATGCCCTTTTCATAGGCATGCATCGTATGCGGCCGGTGGCCGGACGCCTTTGGCTTGTAGGCCCACTGCGCCGCGAGCCTGAGCTTGTCGACTGGCACGCCGGTAATGCGGCTGGTGTCTTCCAGCGACAACCGGTTCGCGCGCAGCGCCGCATCGAACCCCTTGGTATAGCCCGCGATAAACTCCTTGTCGTGCCAGCCCTGGTCAACCACATGGGTCAGCAACCCATCGAACAGGGCAATGTCGGTGCCGGGCTCGATATCGAGGTGCAGTACGTTGTCCTTGCCGGCCGCTTGCTCCGCCACCGCGATCGTGGTGGTGCGGCGCGGGTCCACGAAGATCACCTTGGCCGCGGCGATGCTTTCGCCGGGGAAGCGCGCCTTGCGCTTGTCCATGGTCTGGCCCTGCAGGTTCGGCAGCCAGTGCGCCAGGAAGTAGTTGGTCTGGGTCTCGTAGGAGTTGCAGCCGATTGCCATGATCACATCGGCGAGTTCGGCATCCTCATAGCTGTTGTTGAGCTCGCCGATGCCCATTTCGCGGGTGGCATGGCACTCGGAGTTGTAGGCCGGCCGATTGTGGATCCGGACCAGCGGCGTCTTGAGCGCCGTGAACATCAGCTTGCCGGTGCCCCAGGTGTTCTCGAAGCCACCGCCCGCGCCACCGTGGTCAAAGCAATCGAACGCCAGCGCGGCGGGCCCGTCGCGATCCAGGATCCGCTTGGTCACGCCGGCGTAAAGGGCCAGCGCGTCATCCCAGCTGGTATCGACCCATTGATCGGCCATATAGACGCGCGGGCTGCGCAAGCGGGCCCTGGCCACGCCGTCCGGGTTGTACATCACCTTGGCCAACTGGCCGCCTCGCGTCGACGACAAGCCCTGGTTCACGCTGCATTGCTTGTCGGGCACGATGAGGATGTTGTGGCGCTGGCCGTCCCGGTCGGTGACGGTATTCTGCATGTTCGGTGTCATCACCACCGCCAGCGCAGGCAGCTGCTTGCGAAAGTCCAGCCCCAGCGCGTTCTGGCCTGGCGCTCGGCCTCCCTCCATGTTCTCCGGCCATTTGTAGACGTGATAGCCGCACCCGACGATGCAGAAATGGCAGGTCAGGTTGGTCCGCTGCGCATTCACGGGTGGCAGGGCCATCCGGTCCTTGTTAGTTGCCATGGCAGTACGCCCCCTTCACAGCAGGTTGGCTTGACGCCCGTAGATCAGCCCCTCGACACCGACGGCTCTCACCGTGCCATCGCTGGCGTTGTACTGCAGCTGGACCATGGGCAGGTTTTCGGTTGCCTGCCCCGACACCATCTGGCCGCTCTTCTCGGGGTCGAAGATGCTGAAATGGCAGGGGCATTTGAAGGTGCGCGCGCCAGCGTCGTAGGCGACCGGGCAGCCCATGTGCGTACAGAGCGTGCTGTAGGCCACCACGTCGCGGTCGGGGCCGACCCCGCCTGGCACCGGCATCCCCATCTTGATGGCGACGCACGGCGACGACGCGTCCGGGTAGAGGAAACTGACCGGCGTATTGACCCGCAGCTGTCCGACGTGCGCAACCACCTTAGGGGTGAAAGGCAGCGTCGTCCGGCCCGGATTGGCGGGGGGTGGCGCGGCTTGCGCCGGGGTGGGCAAGCTTCCCGAAACACCAATGCCGGCGGCCGCGCCGCCGGTGGCCTTCAGGAACTCTCTGCGCGTGATGGACATGATCACCCCCTCCTGCGGAATGCGATCGCGATGCCCGTCGCGGGTCGCCGGCACTCCGTGGTCGTTGGCATGGGGGCATGCTTGCGGCCGCAGCCCCGGTGGGGCCACGCGGCTATGACTACCGCCGATATTTTTGGAAATATTTAATTATTTCTAGGGCAACGGCGCGGTGAATGCAAGCTGCACTGCGGCAGCCGCGGGAGTGTCTGTCGTAAAGCACTGGGCGCCTTGCTCGCAGTCCACGGCCCGAGGGCCATTGGACTGAAAGTGCACTATGCGGTCCGCATTTCTCTTCGAGATGGTTACGCGTAGTTCAACCGGGTGTACCGCGTGTTACCTCGCTTTATCGCGATTGGCGTGCTCCTGCGGCCCGCTCCCCTTCACCAGCTCCGCACCCACGCCAAGCATGACGCCGCCGGTCCCAACCGTCGTGGAGATTGCCGTCTCGGTGATGGTCTTCGATACGGCTCGCGTGTAGGCGTCAACCTGCACGCCAGCGCGGACGTGTGCCTGGACGGTCTGAGGCATCTGGATGGCCCGGGACGTTGACGTGAGTGATTGCCTGAACAGATTTTGCAGTCCCGACCGGATCGACGCGATCAGCAGCGCCAGCAGTGGGACGGAGAGCAGCATGATGGATAGCTTGAACAGTCCAAGCTTCATAGGGTCTCGAGCGGCCTTTGCGGCGTAGAGGATGCTGAATGCCGCGTATGCAATCAGCACCGGCAGGCCGAGGAACCCTTGCAGCCCTACCGCGCGCAGAACTGGCGCGGGGAAGAGTAGTACGTACAACAGCACACTGGCGATGGCTAGCGGCAGTAGCTGGACGATGGACGCAAGCGTCTTGGCGATGTTGAAGAGCACCCAGAGCACAACCAGGATGCCCAGCGGCGGAAACAGGGCGGCGGCAACGGTGAGTGCGAGAGAGATCACGATGCTGCCGGCAATCTCCGCCCAGTGTCCTTCGGACACGATGTAATACAGCATGCAGAGTATCGCGGCTGCGGCAACCGTCAGGAGGAAGAGCACCGGCTCGTCATAACTGTGCGGGACGAGCGCGTTGCGCAGCATGAGCAGCCCCGCGAATATCGACAGGTACACGAAGAATCTCAGGATTTGGCTGGCTGCCGTCATGGACTCGGTTTCCTCTACTTTTTTATCTGGCAATGCGGCGCCGCTATCGCGTGACGCGCTTGTTTTTTTGGTTCTTGCGGCTTCTGCATCAACGCTGGTTTGCTCCCCTCTCCCATGAAATGGGAGAGGGGAGCTACGGCAGTGCTGGATTTAGCCCAGCGATGCATCGACCCACACAAACGTCGGATGAACCGTTTTTTGCAACCGGGGGACGCACCGCCCGATCCGGTACCACACCTTCAGTGACTTACCTGGCGCCGAAGTGCAGCGCCAACTGCAGCGCAATCGATAGCACGCTCAGGCTCAGCGCGGCCGCGATGGCATAGCGGGTGCGCTTTGTGCCCTGCAGCTGCTCCGCACGGAGCTTGGCGAGTTGTGTTTGTGCGGCCTGGGCGAGTTGGCTTTCCATGCCTTGGAGCAGTGCCTGGTTCGCCGATTCCATCTTGGCTTCGGCGGCTTCCACGCGTTGCACGCAGCCGATGAGCTTGAGGGCTTGTTCCTGGGACACGCCCTTGGCTTGCAGCAGGCCTTCGTTTGCGGCGTTGATCGCGGTTTGCTGCTGCGCGAGTTCGTCCTGCTGGGCGCGGATCTGCTTGTTCTGCTCGGCAAGCGCGGTGGCTTGCTGGCGCAGTTGTGATTGCTGCTCTAGCAGCACCTGCTGCTGGTCGCTGAGTACCTTGGAGATGGCGGTGTTGACGGCCAGCAGTTCCGCGGATCGCTGGGTCAGGCTGCCAATGGATTGGCTAAGGTCAAGGCTGGCATCCTGGATCTTGTCGTCGAGGTCGTTCCACCAGTTGCTGACAAAATTGCTGCTGGACTTCTCGCGGCGCAGGCGGGCGAGGCGATTGCCGTCGCCTTCGGTGGCGTTCTTGGCGTCTGCCATGCGGGAGACCAGTTCCTGGATCTTGCCGGAACTAAAAATATGCTCTGGCAGCTCCACCGAGGAGAATGCGTGAACGATCTGTAGATCCTGCTTGCCTGCGTAACTCATGCTGCTGTCCGTTTTAGAGATGGTTCAGGAATGCGTCGATTTGCTGTTGACGGTGTTCGATGCTGGCAACGCCTTCGTGGCTGCGGCGAACCTGCTCGCGCGTCTGGGCATTGGTGTGCTCCAGGCTGGCGAGGGTGAGGGCGCTCGTCTGTCCTGCCTGGCCATAGGCCGCGCCGATGTCGGCGTAGCCTTGCATGGCTTGGGCGTACTGTTCGACATTGCGCAGGGAGGCGTCACACAGGGCGCGCAGTTCCTCCGCGAACCCGGCGCGGCGTTGTGCGTCGGCCATCAGTTCGTCCAGCAGCTTCTCGTCGCGTGCCTGCCGGTCAAACGCGCTGTCGATCTGATAGGCGAGGTAGGCGGACAGCAGGCCGCTGACAATGCCCACCAGCACGGGGGACACCACATCAGCAAATGGCTTGAGGAAGGGAATGGTGAGCATGAAGGCTGACACACTTTCTTCAAGCAGCACGCCGACCGTGGTGGCGACGACGGTGGCAAGGATCTTCAGCGCGGCCTGCATGGCCTCGCGCGGCGTCATGTGTGCAGGCCGCATGGCGATGAGCTTGAACGCGCGATAGAGGCCGAGCAGTACCTCGCGCAAGGCGGTGACGATGCGTTTGGCCGTGGTGATGAACGAATTGATCAGGAACGTGAGTAGATTGCTCATGAAGCCGCTGACGCCGCCGCCAAGCAGTTGCCCCATGGCATCTGGCAGCTTTGCCGCCACGGTTTGGATGACGCGGCCAAGGCGCTCGCGAATGTCCTGGAAGAGCGTTTTTCCTGCCTCCACGCCCCGTTTGATCAGGACCTTGAACTCATTGAACAGGCCGTTGACCAGTTCGGTGAGCAGCAGCCCTAGCGCCTGGCGCACGGCCATGCGCGCGGCTTGGTCCAGGCCCGTGGTCAGGAGCTCGCCCGTTTGCTTCTTGAGCAGGCTGGTGTCGATGGTGGCGTTGATCTTGTCGGAGGCGGTGCGGTAGGCCTCGTCCATGCGCTTGGGATCCACCTCGTAGTGCTCGGCGTTGGTTTTGTCGTCCTGGCCGGCTTTATTGGCGCGGGCCCATTCCTGGGCATCCTTGTCGCTCTTCGATCGGTTCAGGCTGGCGTCGGTGCCGACAAGGTTGGCGTCGTCGTTCAGGAGCGTCTTGATCTTGTCGACGCTGGCAGTGCCGTCCTTGACTTCGCCAAGCGCAAGGTGCGCGCGGGGATCGGTGGCAACGGCCTTGAGCGGAACGACATGGTCCAGGTCGAAGTCTTCACTGAGCGGCTTGCCGGTGTAGCCATCGATGCCGCTTTGCGCCGCGCTGTCGCGCTTGCGTTGCCAGTCGGTGGTGCTTGCCGCGTAGCTGGCGCGGTCGAACTCGTCGGCGCTTTGCCGGAAGCGCGCGTATCGCGCCTTGTCGTCGTCCGTTGCGGTGGTGCCTTGGGCGAAGTTGTGAGCGGTGGTGACGTTGCCGCCGGTCTTGTCCTGGAACATCGCCGTGGACAAGCCAAAGGGGCCGATGATCTGGGCAAGCACATGCTGCTGGCAATCGTCGAATAGGGTTTGAAGCCGTTGCTCACGCAGCTGCGTTGCGGATTCTCTCATTGCTTGCTCTTGCTTCTCTTGGTTGGGCTTGGCTGGACTTGGCTGTCGTTCGCTTGCTTAGCGCTGGCGCTCGGTGAATTGCGAGAACCATTGCCCGAAGCTGTCCGCAATGCGCTCTCTCTTGGGGGCGTCGTGCCACAGGGCGATGACCTGGCCGTACTGGCCGCCGGTATCCGGGTCCAGGTCCAGGCAGAGGTGATCGCCGGCGCCGTTGTAGGTGAAGGGGATCCATTTTGGCGACCACCACAGTGGCTTCACCCCGGGATCCGGCCTTGCCGTCATTTGTGCGAACTCGCCGCTGGCCCAGAGTTCGTGCCACACCGTCCATTCACGCAGCACGCGTGTGGTGGATAGGAATTCGGTACCGTCGAAGAGCCATTCGGCATGGCGATCCTGGCCGTCGTGCACCAGCAGGCATTGCACATAGTCATCGGGCAAGGACACGCCGAGCTCGCGCTCAAGGTCTGCCACCCGTTCGGCAGATGCGGGTGGGTTGAGTCCTGCCAGACGGTCCGGGTGGTGTGCTGTCAGCCGGGCTATCAGGCGTTGCCATTGCGTGTTCATCTTGGATTCCAGTGATGCGCGTTGCCGTGTGATGCGTTCGCCAATTCCAGATCGGCCATTCCTCGGATAACTTTAGGGAAATCTTGGATCTTTTTTCTTGGGCAGCCGATTGAGGTTGCATGGCATTCAACCGCATGACAGGGGTGCATATTGGAGGCGATACCGGACAGCGAATTGTCCGGTGCGGGCAGCAGACTTGCGGCTACCGATACACAGGAGCCTGCAAATGCATCAGAACGACCCCCTCGACATGACCATCGTGACCATCGGCCACGACGTGCTGACCCCGATCAAGCCGCTGCGGGTTGCGATTCAGCGGTGGGGTTTCTCGGCGGAGGAGGTGCAGGGCGTGATCATGGATTGCCCGACGTTTGCGGGTGCCCTGGAATGGATGCAGGCCGGGCATGCCGGCGCGCGCGCCGACGTGGTTGTCCACCTGGTTGACGCTGCGCGCCTGACCGGCGCTAACGGGGGCGCGATGTGGAATGCCATGGGGCCGGTGCAGGCGATGAGGAAGGCGCGCAACACGGGCAGCCTTGAGATTGCGCTTGTGCTCGGTGCTGCCAGCCAGCTGCCGGCCGTCCGCGCGGGCAGCTGGATCCTCGCTGGCTCGCGCAGCCTGGCGAGCGCGCTGGGCATTCTCTTGCGCTCGACGCTGGATCCGGCCGCGCTGCTGGCGGCGGGCAGCGAGCCGCTCAGGTGGCTGCGGGAGCTGGCATCGCTGGATACCACCTGCTTGCTGCTGCAGCAAACCGACCCCGCGCCCGAGCGCCTGGCCGGCAAGATCGAAGAGGATCTGGTCGCTTTGATCGGTGGAGGATACGCGGCGCCCTCCTGGATCTCCATTGCGGGCCCGAGCGCGGCCATTGCCGCGCTGCGCCAGCGCACCGGGGTCATCGCCCGGCGCTTGATGTACTCCGCGCGCCCTTTCGAAAAGGCGAGCGCGGATCTGGTGGTTGCGTTTCCCTGGCCGGATCTGATGCGCTAGGGCCTCCCTTACGTGACCGACCCCAGGGACGATGGCTGCGTGGACGCTGGCCCGGCGGTGTTGTCATCGTCATCGCTATCGCTATCGCCATCGTTGCAGCCGTCGTCGGCGTACAGGGAAGCCGCTTCCTTGAGGAGCTTGCCGATCTCGCGCCGGACACTTGCCGGGGCAATGACCTCCACAAACGGCGAGCGCTCCAGCAGCAGGTTGTTCAGCGCGATCGACGGCGCAACGGTGGCGGTCAGGACAAAGCCGCCCTCCTCCTCGGTGATGCACTGATCGTCGGAGAGCCGCACGGATCGGAACTGGCTTGGGACGGACCCACGCTCGCGTACGCGCAGAACGAGTGGCTCGGGCGTGCTGGCGAACCACTCCAGCGCCTTCTCCTCCTTGATGAAGGCCTGCAGGTCGAACCCGTGCTCGCGCTTGAGCACGAAGCCGCGGTTCTCCACCGCAAGCATGCGGTCGAGCCGCATCAACCATGGCGAGCCCTGCTTGCCGCTGGAGCGCCGGTGCTTGACCACCAGGTACCAGAATGAGCCTTTCTCGACGATGGCATAGGGCAGCACCTCGTATTCCTTGGGCTGCGTGATCTCCCTGGCCGCCACCTGGTAGCGCACGAATAGCGTCTGGTCCAGGTACAGCGCCGCCCAGATGGTCTCGAAGATCTGTTCGTCGACTGTTGGCGGGATCAAGGGGTAGCCGGCGTCCAGGCGCGCGGTCTTGCCCATCCACGCCAGCGCGCTTTCCGAGCGGCTGTCGATGGGGTTCGCGCGGAGCACGCGCGCAGCGCCTTCAAAGTATCCTTCGAGGTCGCCGATGACGCTATTGGGAAGGTGGTGTCGCGCAAGCTGACGCAGCTTGAGCAGCGCCAGCGAAAGATCGATTGATGGCCGCACGGCAGCTGCCGGCCCGTTTGCCAGCAGTCTCCACTGTCTTGCGGAACCATTGCCTTCACCCGCCAGGTAGTTCTGTTCTTCCAGTGCGGCGAAGGCACGGCGAACGTCCTTTTCCTGGTCCCCTGACATCCCCAGCTTTGCCATGACTGCGTGCTTGAGTTCGGGAGACTTCCATGCATCGCGACGCTGCGAAGCCATGATGTCCAGGACGGCGCGTTGTACTTCGGCGGGAGTCGGCATTTGGGTGAGGCATGAGTTTTGTTATCGCCGGTATCGTATTCGGACCGGACAAGCGTTGTCCAGCCGTACGTCCGCACGCTGATCGAGCCCAGCCTATGCCGGCTACGGCATAAACCTGTAAACTCGGCGCGGATCGATCCCAAAGCCTATTACCAAGCAGCACAGTATTCAGATGACATCGGAATCCAACTACACGCCACGGATCCACCCGGGCAATCCCGGCACGACCTCTGTGTTCTCCATTGCCTCTACCCGCAACGACGAAAGCCGGGCGGAGAACATCGACCTGACGAGCTTGCTCCAGGACGTGCTGATGGCCGAGAGCCAGCCGGTGTCCCGTCATGGAGCCTGGCTGCAGACCGCCGAGGGCCTGTGGCTGCTTCCGCGGTTGGTGAGATGGCATCTGCACGAGAACGGCATGGGGCAGTCATCGACTACCATCCAGGTCTGCCATGAACGGCTCGTACCCGATGGGTGCTTCGAGTTCCAGCATGCGGCCAGCGATAACGACGCGGCAACTGCCATGCGCAATGGCTTTACGCAATGGGCCAGGACCGACGCCGTGGCGCTGCGCGAGGGCACCCGCGCCGAAGTCACCGAGTGCATGTCGATGACGATGGAGTTCCCTGGCGAGGCGGGCCACCGGGCGTTGCGTCGCCGCGTGGTGTTTGGCCCAGCCTCGCATTACATGGCGAAGCCGCATGCGCAGCCGTCATGCCCGGCCGCCGCCCGCGAGGCGAGCGAGCAGGATAGCGAGAGTGAGAGCGAGAGCGATGCGCACGACTTCTGCCCATGCTGCTTGCTGACGAACTCGATTGACGCCTTTCGTCCCTTGCTTGAGGCATCCGAGTTCGCCGCCATCCGCCTGTACGCCGCGCGCGATGCCGAGGGCGAGATCCAGGCGGATTGCCGTGTCAACGGCGAAGACTATCCGGCAGGCCAGCTGGCTTTGATGGACTACGTGAAGACCTGGCCGGAGATGGGATTTGAATTCCGCAAGCAGCTTGTGGTGGTGCGCAACCTGGACTGAAAGAGCGATAGGGCGATTGGGTGGCAGCTGCCACCGCTCTTGCCGCCGCGCGTTTGCCAGCGCTGTGGCCGGTCCCTGCGCAACTGGCTTGGTTAGGAACGGCGGACACAAACACGCTGACCTTGAAAACGTTGGTTGGCGTGCCTCACGCTGACAAAGGAAATGCAATGCCACGATCTACGTCCGACCCGGTCACCACGGGCCGTGCTCTGCTTGGCGTCGGATCGCTACTGATCTTGATGGTAGGTGTGCTGCTCCTGGTGCTGCGGATCGCACAGCAGAACTACATCATGGCCCTTGGCGTGGTCTGGGTGGCCAATGGCCTGACCATGATCCTGCATGCGCTGTACTGGTGGCGCTATGGCTTGTCCAGGCGCTGGAAGGTGGCGGTGGTCCTCCAGGGCTTGCTGACGATCGCGCCGCTGCTGCTCGGAGAGTACGGGCTGGTCTTGATCTTCTTCATGCTGGGCGGGGCGATCCGCTTCTGGTAGCGCCAGCATTTACCGAGATGTCAGAATGGGTATTGAATACAAGATCGTCGTTGACCTGCCGTCAGAAGACATCGCCGAGAAAATCCTTGGCCGCGCGGGCGGCGGGACAGGCAAGAAGGGGGCCTCCGGTTTTGATTTCCGGTCGCCGGGGAATTCGGGCCAAATGCCCGATGCCATCGCCAGTGTGGAGCCCTATGGATTCTACTTTTGCAGCTTCACGGGAATCGATGGCCTGAGCGCTGAAGTGCTTGGCTTCATTGTTGCCGCCGCCGCCGCATACGGAAAGGTGTTTGTGGAGGATCTTGAGTAACGCGGCTGCCGGAAGCAATACGCTGGTTTGCTCCCCTCTCCCATGAAATGGGAGAGGGGCCGGGGGAGAGGGCGGGCGCACGCTCAACGTGAGGCGCCTCGCTTTTGCGCAGGCCCGCCCTCTCCCCCAACCCCTCCCGCCATGCGGGAGAGGGGAGCCACGGCGGCGCTGGATTTAGCCCCGCGATGCATCGGCCCACACGAAAAGGTGTATTGATCCGTTAGAAAGTTTGGAGCTTCGGACTTTGTGTGAGTACGGCATGCGGGTGCGAGTGGCCAGCAGCAATACGCTGGTTTGCTCCCCTCTCCCATGAAATGGGAGGGGAGTTACGGTAGCGCCGGATTTGCCCTATTTTGCGTCCACCGCCGAGCCAAGCTCGCCTAGCCGGCGTACAAATTCCACAGGCTCCACGGGCCGGCAGAATAGAAAGCCCTGCTGTCTTTCACAGCCTAAGGAACGTAGATAGGCTGCCTGTTCCGGGGTTTCCACGCCCTCCGCCGTGACGCTCATGCCGAGCGAGTGCGCCATCGCGACGACAGCGTGGGTAATCGCGGTGGAGTCGCGATTGTCTGGCAGCCCGGCGACGAATGATCGATCGATCTTGAGGTTATGAAGCGGGAAGCGCTTCAGATAGGATAGCGACGAGTATCCCGTGCCGAAGTCGTCGACGGAAATCCTCACGCCGGTACGGGTCAGCGATGTCAGCGCCGGCATCACCGTTTCGCTATCCATCATCAAGAGCCCCTCGGTGATTTCCAGCTCCAGCGCACTGGGATCGAGCCCCGCGCGCGTGAGGCAGCCCTGGACCATCTGCGCCAACCCTGCGTTGATCTGGCGCGGGGACAGGTTCACCGCCATTGAAAGATCCGGTGCGATGGTGCGTCGCCATTCTGCTGCTTGCGCGCATGCCCGCTCCAGCACCCACTGGCCAATGGCTACGATCATGCCTGTCTCTTCCGCGACCGGAATGAACTCCTCCGGCGAGACGTGACCGAGTTCGGCGCTGTGCCATCGCAGGAGGGCTTCCGCGCCAACCGCGCTTGTGCTCTGGCTTTCCACGATGGGCTGGTAGACGACACTGAGCTCGCCCGCGGTCAGCGCGCGCCGCAAGGATTGCTCCACGGCAAAGCGGCGCTGCATGCGTAAGTTAAGCGACGCCGTAAAGAACTGGAAGCTGTTGCGCCCCAGTTGCTTGGCGTAGTACATGGCGGAATCCGCATTGCGCAGCAGCGTTGCGGCGTCACGGCCGTCTTCTGGAAACAGGCTGATGCCAATCGAAGCGCCAATAAAATAGGCGTTCTCGCCGACCGTGAACGGCAGTGCAATGGACTCGAGAAGCTGCGCGGACAGCGCGGCGATCTCTTCGGTGCTGCGATAGCCGCGTATCACGATCACAAATTCATCGCCGCCCACGCGTGCGAGCGTGTCGTCCTCTCGTACACATCCGCTCAGCCGCTGGGCGACGCTGCGCAACAGGGCGTCGCCGGTTTCATGCCCGGCCGAGTCGTTGACCAGCTTGAAGCCGTCCAGGTCGACGTAGACGATGGCAACGCGCAGCGGGTCTTGTCCGTCGTTGTCGCCGGGCGCGAGTATTTCGGTCATCCGGTCGGCAAGATAACTGCGATTGAATAGTCCCGTCAGGGAGTCTCGCGTCGCGAGATACTTCAAGCGCTGGGTGGCGTCGCGTACCGGCCCGATATCCACAAAGGAGACCAGCAGGGAACCCGGTGCCGTCTCGCCGGGCTTGATGATCGGGACCACATTCTCGCTGATCCAGATGATCTCGCCATTGGTCAGTTCGTGCCCGATCACCTCGCCAAGAACCGGTTGCCCCGTCGCTATCACGCGGGACGTTGGCCGGTCCGAGAACGCGATCGGCGATCCGTCGTCATGAAACGACCGCGCCACGTTGCCGTAGATATTGCTGCCAACCAGCGACGTCGCCGAGCGTAGCATGCGCTGCGCACTTGGGTTGCATGCCAACACGATACCGCTTGGCGTTAGCACGAGGATGCCTTCGCTCAGGAGATCGACAACGAAGCGGTGATGTTCTTCGCTCTGCGCAAGCCGTTGCGCGATCGCATCCTGATGCACGGCGAGGCCCACGCTCTGCCCGATGTTCCGCAGGATCGTCTCTTCCTTGGCGGTCGGTCGCCGCGGGACGCGATAGTAGACCGCAAACGCCCCGAGCACCTTCCCCGCATCGTCCAGGAACGGAATCGACCAGCAGGCGCGCAGCCCGATCGGCAACGCAAGCTGCCGATAATCGTCCCACAAGGGATCTGTCGCGATATCCTCCACCACCACCATGCGCCGCTCGAACATGGCCGTGCCACATGAGCCGGCACCGGGGCCGATCTGGAGCCCGTCGATCGCCGCGCTGAACGCGTCGGGCAACGAGGGCGCCGCGCCGAATTTCGCGTGCGTGCCATCGCCATCGAGCAGGAGGATGGAACATGACGGCCCTTCGCCAAGCATCGCCTCGGCGCGGCGGCATACCTCGGCGAGCAGCGCCGGAAGCGGCATGTTGCGCGTGATCAGCCGCAGTACCGTTTGCTCGAATGCCAGCATCTCGTCGGCCAGGTCGGAGGGAGGGCGACTGGTTTGGAGCGCTGCGGCATTGCCGGAATCGGCTGGCACCGGGCTTTCTTTCATGGCTGCGCTCCCTGTTTGAGCCTAGCGGGTGGCAACATTCTACGAACATTGGCGCGTTCTTGCGACCAAAACTGCTGCCTCGGTGAAGTCGTTGTCATCGGCTGCCGCTAGCCTCAATACGCGAGCTGTCTTCCTTTGCCCGCATCCCTCTCGTCATCGGCCCCCCCCAGCGCTCCGCCCTCCCTACGTAGGGTGATGCCTCGCGGTCGGGGCGCCGTTATAAACAGATGCCTTTCTTCCTTTTGCCTCTTCAGGAGCGATCACCGCCCCTGCGGAAAGCGCGGTTGAGACCATGAGTTCAGTTTCACTAACACCTGATTAAAGCATGGCCGTTGTTGCGGACACAATTGTTGAATTTTTGTTAAATCCTTTGACTAATGCGTTCGCCGAGCCATCGGAAGCGAATAAACGCCGGAAGATTGGGAAATTTCCCAAATTTTTTACGATGGCACTCTGCTAATGTCGCGTCAAAATTCAGCGCGACAGAATCGGCAGCATCGTGGCGGCGTTTCCTTGTTGAGCATGGGAATCGCCTTACGCATCGTCTTATCCAATTTCGTTCGCGCGCACTTTGAGAATGGGAGAGGTCCTGTGCGGCGTGGCGAGACTGGGATGGAGCAGCAAAAGACGGCAGTCACCGCAATGGCGGCGCACGGCCTGCGGCTTTCCGCTCTGGCCTGGGGGGCGCTCCTGCTCACCGGCACTTGCCTTGCCGCAGGCGTGGTGACCGATGGCGGCAACAGCGCGCCCACGGTCACGGTGGGGGCCAATGGCCGCATCACCGTTGGCATCACCAATGCGGTTGGCGGCGTTTCCACCAACACCTACCGGGACTTCAACGTCCCGCGCGCCGGCGTCGATCTCGATAACCGCGCGGTGCTCGCCCGCACCATCCTGAATCAGGTCACGAGTACCAATCCGTCATTGCTTGAAGGGCCGTTGAATGTGCTGGGAAACCGCGCCAATGTCATTGTGGCCAATCCCAACGGGATCACCGTAAATGGCATGACGGTGCACAACATTGGCAATCTTGCGCTGACTACCGGGCAGGTGTCGTTCAACGATCTCACCGTCGCCAACGGCCAGCTACAGCGCAATGTTGTCCTCACTACCAGCCAGGGCACCATCGATATCGGCCCCGGCGGCCTGTCAGGCACTTTGCTGAATCTGGAACTCGTAGCCAAGCAAATCCGGGTGGGCGGTAGGGTCGAGAATCTTTATGGGGATGCCAACGCAAGCATCCGTGCCGTGGCGGGGACCGGCAGCGCCGAGATCGATACAAGCCTGTCTCCGACGGACAACGATCCGGAAAGAAAGCACCCGTGGGTGAAATACACCGCGCCCGCGGTGAACCCAGGCCAGGGCATCGCGCTGGACATCACGGCCGCGGGTAGCCTGAGTTCAGGGCGGATCGCACTGTTGGTGACCGACCAAGGCGCCGGGGTGCGCCATGCCGGCTCGGCCTACGCCACCGCCGGCGATTTCGCGGTCTCCGGCACCGGCGATCTGCAACTCGCCTCCGGCAAGATCCATGCGCTGCAGGATGTGGTGATTGGCACTGGCGGCATGCTTGGCACAGGCAACCTGGATGCCGGCCGCCATCTGCAAGTCACCTCCGACCGCATTGACCTGCATGCCACCACGCTGGCAGCCGGCACCCACACAACGGGGAATCTGGTGATGGGCGCGGCAGGCCAGGCACACAGCGAACCCATCAGGCTGACAGGCTCGGTGTTGAGCGCCAGCGGCGGCATCGGGCTTCTGGACGCTGGCGCGGGCATTGCGCTTGCCGGCACGCAGGCCTCGGCCGCGGGCAACCTCGTCATTGCGACATCGCGGCTCCAGACCACGCAGGCTGACACGCGCACGGCACTGACTTCGCGCAATGGCTCGCTGAGCATCCAGGCAGATACGGCGGCGCTGTCCGGTACCGATGTCGACGGCGTCGCCGGCACTGGTATCCAGGTGCGCGATCTTGCGTTGCAGGGCACCGCCATACGCGCCTCCGGCGCCGCCGTGGCCATCGATGCCACCGGCAGCTATGTCCAGCGTGACAGCAGCGTGCTGGCCGCGACCGATGTGCGGCTGCATGCGGGGTCGGTGCTGCTTGACTCGGCCGCCGCGCAATCGACGCTGGTGGCCACGCAGGGTGGCGTGCTGCTGCAGTCCGACCGCGAGCTGACCAGCCAGGGCGCGCTGATCCAGGGGCAATCGCGCATCGCGGGGCAAGCGCAGTCTGCCGGCGCCGTGACCGTGCTGACGGGCGGCACCGTGCTCAATACCTCCACCCCGGACTATCTTGGGATCTTCTTCGGTGCGGGCGACGATGTCACGGTTCGGGCCGGGGGCGATGTCATCAACCGCTATGGCCGCATGCTGTCGAACGGCTACCTTGCCGTGACGGCCGGCGGCGACCTGCGCAACGAGATCACCAAGCAAGCCGGCGCCAACGGCGAGCTGCCAAGCTACCAGGCCGGCAGCGGCCAGCGCTGGCTGGTGCTGACCAAGACCAGCGCGCGCTTTGACGTGGACTATGGCCAGGTTGACCGGCCGGCGCAGATTGCCTACCTGCTCTCGGACAAGGGCACCACGCTCACCGGGCGTAACGTCATCAACACCGGCGGGGAAATCTATGCCAACAACGGCGACATCAAGGTGCGCGCGGCTGACACGTTCCGCACCGAAGGGATCACCAGCGGCGCCGCGCATTATTCCCGCAGCTGCATGATCATCTGCCGCACCTCGGCGTCATCGACCACCACCGTGACGGGTGGCCTGTTGTCCGCCGGTGGCCATATCGACATTCAGGCGGGCAAGCTGGCCGCGAACGTAGGTGGGCGCGTGCTGGCGCTGGGTGACTTGACGGTCAATGCGCCGCTGACCTACGCCGCTGGTGTGACCGGCTACTCGGCGATCGCGCGCGACCGGGGCTTCAAGGCCTTCTTTGGCGACACCTGGGCCAGGCTCTACGCCACGGACATCGGCGGCAGCTGGATGGCGGCGGGCCGCACGCGCATCAGCGGCGACACCGTAACGGATGGGGGCAGTTTCGAGGGTGACGTGGCCATTGCGGGCACCACCATGGTGAAGCGGCCGCGCCAGCGCGTTCCCGTCACCGTCGAGAACCATCTCGGTTTCACTTCCTGGGTGTGGCAATGATGCGGCGCGCTACCCCACTCCGATTCCGATTTTGGCTCCGGCTCCGGCTGTCCTTGTTGGCCCTGGCGATCCTGTCTGCCGGTTCCGTGCAGGCTCAGGTACCGCCAATGCCGTTGCCATCGACGGCGCCATTGCCTCAACTCACGCCGGAAGACCCGGCGCAGCGCCTGTTGCGCGAGCAGCGCCAGCGCGACCTGGAGCGTGAGGCCACCCAGCCACCGGCCCGGATCGAGAGCCAGCAGGTTCTGCCACCCGACACACCCATCGAAGCGGTGCCCGAGACATCGGCCACGTTCGAGATCCAACGTATCCAGGTGATCGGCAATACCGTGCTGTCGGATGCCGAGATCGGCGCCATCACGGCACCGTTCGTTGGCAAGTCCTTGGGGACCAATCGCATCAACCTGTTGCTGCGGCGCTTTACCGAAGCCTTTGTGGCGCGGGGGTTTATCACCACGCGTGCTTATCTTGGCGAGCAGAATCTTGCCTCCGGCGTGCTGATGGTCACCGTTGTGCCGGGCACGGTCGAATCGATCCGCCTCAACGGGCGCGCCATCCGCCCGCGCGGCAGCGATGGTAGCGTCGATGGCAAAGATAGCGGATGGCTCGATACCGTGGGCGGCGGGCTGCTGACAGACGCTGGCACGGGCTGGCAATTCCCCGCGCCGGGCGACACCTTGCGCCTGCAGGATCTGGAGCAAGGGGTTGACCAGGTCAACCGCCTGCGCCGCAACCGCGCCGAGCTGCAGATACTGCCGGGGCAGACGCCGGGCAGCTCGGTGGTGGCGCTGGCTAACCAGCCCGGTGACCGTTTTCGCTTCAATGCCGGCGTCGACAACTATGGCAGCCGGACCACGGGCATCTCGCGCACGCGGCTGGGCATCGATGCCGACAACGCACTGGGCTTGCAGGAGGCGGTCTCCGCCAGCTATGTGGGCACGCGCGATACCAATGCGGCCGTGCTCTCGGCGGCGGCGCCGTTCGGCTACAACACCTTCAGCTATACCGGCTCGATATCCGAGTACCAGACCGCCATTGGCGATACCGCGCTGCTGTACGGCCGCACCTTTGGCCACACGCTGGGCTGGAACCGGGTCCTTACCCGCGACCGGAGCGGGCGGCAGGCTTTCGACCTGACCCTCACCTATCGCAAGAGCGAGCGCGAGATCAACAACCTGGAGCTGGATCCCCAGCGGCTCACCGTGCTGCGCGCGGCCTGGAGCGGATTGCGGCGCTTTGCCGCCAACGACCAGCAGGGCTATGCCACGGCCGAGGCGGGCGTCTCGCGCGGGTTGCGGCTGATCAATGCCACCCGCGACCCCGCCGACATCCGCTCTGACGAAGCGCATGCGCAGTTCACCAAGCTCGATGCCAATGCAAGCCTGCAACTGCCGTTGCCGCGGGCCTTCGACGCCCTGCTGGCCTGGCGTGCGCAGCTCGTCGCGCAGTGGGCCAATGTGGCGCTGTTCGGCTCCGAGCAGATCTACGCGGGCGGCGTCAGCACCGTGCGCGGCTTCCGCGAAGGCGCCATCGCTGGCGACCGTGGCGCGTATCTGCGCAACGAGATGGTGTGGGCCAACGCGCCGGCGCTGGCCGGCATCCGCATGGAGCCGTACCTGTTCCTGGACGGCGGCCAGACCCAATCGGTCGCAACCCGCGACTGGCAATCCGTGGCTGGCACCGGCGCCGGCATCCGTCTTTCGGCCCAGTGGGCCAAGCAAACATTCACCAGTGAGCTGCTGGTTGGCGTGCCGCTCGCGCAGCCCGGCTACCTGGGCACAAAGGCGCCGCTTTTTTTGGCCACGCTCAACTGGACCTATTGAGCTGTGCCTGTTGAGTTGGGCTGGAAGCGGCCTGCCTGAACACAGAACGCAGAACACAGAACTCCGATACCCGATGTCAAAGGAAACCAACATGCAATCGCAGATCTTTCGCCTTATCGCCACCACCGCATTGGCTTTCAGCCTGCAGCCTGTCCTTGCCGCTTCGGTCAACGGCGTGGCAATCCCCGATGACCAGATCACCCGTGCCATGCAGCAGGCACAACTCCCCGACAACGACGCAACGCGCAACGCCATCAAGCAGCAGCTGATCGCGCGCGAGCTGTTCCGCCAGGAGGCGGCCAAGGCCAAGGGGCTGGAAGCGCGGCCCGATGTGCAGCAGGCCCTGCGCGAGGCGAAGGACGCCATCCTGACCCAGGCCTGGCTCAAGGACCATATCAAGCCCGCGCCGGTCACCGAGGAACAGGTGCGCTCGCGCTACAACGCCATCGTGGCAAGCCTGGGCGACAAGGAATACAAGGGCCGCCTGATTGAGCTCGCCGACGATGCCGCGGCCGCCGCCGCGCTCGCACGCATCCAGGGCGGCGAGGACTTCGCCAAGGTGGCGCAGCAGGTGAGCCTCGCGCCGTCCAAGGCCAGCGGTGGCGCGATGGACTGGCTCAGCTTCAAGGTGCCGGCGCAGGAAGGCCAGACCCAGAACCTGCCCTTGCCGCTTGCGCAAGCGCTGTCCACCCTGCCCGCTGGCGCGGTGAGCGCCACCCCCGTGGCCTGGAACAACCGCCGCTTCCTGGTCAAGGTTGACGAAGTGCGCGCGACCCGTGTCCCGGCCTATGACACCGTCAAGCCCGGCATCCAGCAAGCGTTGCAGGCGCAGGAACTTGAGCGGGCCACGACCACGCTGGTCACGCAGTTGCTGGGCAAGGCAAAGATCACGCAGTAAGGCGGCACGCAAAGGCCGCCCGCCCTCCTACGCGACCCGCCCTAAGACATCCAGTTCGACGCACTGCCAGGAAGCACCATGTACCGCGTGAAGCAAGCCGCTCTGCCTCAGGACAACGCACAACCCGATCCATCGCTCGGCCTCTCCATGGCCGAGCGTGGCCGTCGCCGCTTGTGGGTGCGGGCGCTGGCTGGCGTGGTGGCCATCACGACCTGGATTGCGCCGCTGCAGATGTCCTTGCAGCAAGCCCGGCAGGCGGCAGGGGCGTTGGCGGCGGGCGCCTCGGATCCGGCTAGTCTTGCGATACAGTCCGGCGCCGCGCGGCAAAGCCTGATGCGCTGGGCGGTCGCGCACCTGCCGGTGACGGTCAGCTTTGGTCCTGCGGCGGCCCATGCCGCGCCGGTCACCGACCCGAACGCGCCGGTGCGTTTTACCCCGTCGATTGGCACCACCAGCGGACCGGGTGCGCCGGCGGGCGGCGTGCCCGTGGTGGGCATCACCACGCCCAACGCGGCGGGTATCTCGCTCAACCAGTACCGCGCATTCGTGGTCGATCCGATCGGCCTGATCCTCAATAACAGCACCACCGGCGGCGGCACGTTCCTCGGCGGCCAGGTGGGCGCCAACGCCAACCTGGCCACCTCTGGCCCGGCTGGCCTGATCATCAACCAGGTCACCAGCCAGACGCCCGCCCAGGTCAACGGCACCATCGAAGTGTTCGGCGCCCCGGCCGGGGTTGTGATCGCCGCGCCCGGCGGGGTCTATACCCGTGGTGCGAGCTTCACCAACACCACGCAGGTCACGCTCACCACCGGCGTGCCGCAGTTCCTGTCGGGCACCGGGGCAGCCACCAGCTTCGATGCCGCCACGGCCGCCGGCTTCCTCGTGCAGGGCGGGCGCGTACAGATCGCCAACCCGTCGCCGGGGAACCCCAACGGCGTGGGCATCGAGGGCACGGTCGGCAATATCAACCTGATCGCCGAGTCGATCGGTGTCGATGCGGCGCTCTACGCCGGCAACCAGATCAACCTGGTGGCCGGGCGCCAGTTGGTCACGTCCGCCGCTGCGTCCACCGCTACACCATCCGGCGGCGCCTTTGCCACCACGGCCACGGGCGCGAACAACGCGGCCAGCAACACCAGTGCCGCCAGCGGCCTGGCGATCGACGCCACCGCGTTCGGCGCCATGACTGCCGGCCAGATCCATATCGTGAGCACCGCCGCGGGCCTGGGCGTGCGCGCCGATGGCAATCTCGCCGCGTCGGCCAGCAACCTGACGCTGGACTCCGCCGGCAACCTGAAGGTTGGCAGCACCTACGCCAAGCAGGCGGTCGCGCTCAATGCCGCCGGCGCCGTGGTGGCGTCGGGCAATGGCCACAGCGAGGCCGGATACACCCTCAACGCCGGGCAGGACGCCACACTGGGTGGCACGCTGAACGCGGGCAAGGCCGCGGCGGTGTCGGCAGGTGGCTCGATCCACGGTGCCGGTGGCATCCAGGCGCAGAACGCCGTGACCCTGGCCGCCGGCGGCAGCGTGGATGTGGGCGGCGCGGTCCGTGGATCGCAGGTCGCCATCTCGGCGGCGGGCAACGATGGCCGTGGCGATATCCATTTGCGCGGCGATGTCAGCGCGCCGGGCACGATCCAGCTCAACGCGGCGCGCGACACCACCATCGACGGCAGCGCGGTCTCGGCGGCCGATCTGGACCTGTCCACCCAACGCCATCTCACCATCAACGGCATGGCGGGCAGCACCGGCGGCAATGTGTCGCTCACCGGCGTCACCGGCAACGTCACCACCACCGGCAACGTCGTGTCGCCCGGCACGCTTGCCGTCACCGCGGGCACCGATGCCAATCTTGGCGGCCAGGTGCTCGCCACCGGCCCGGTTGGCGTCACCGTCCGCAGCGGGAGTATCACCACCAGCGGGCAGATCGGCAGCAATGCCAGCCTCTCGCTCACCGCCGCGCAGAACGTCACGGTGGGCGGCCAGGCCCAGAGCGCGGGCAAGGCCACCATTACCGCCACCGCCGGCAGCGCCGCGATCAACGGCGCGCTGACCAGCGATGGCGACGCCGCTATCGCGGCGGGGCAGAACGCCAACGTGGCCGGCAGCGTGGCCAGCGGCGGCAACGCCACGATCCAGGCTGCGGCGGGATCGGCCACGGTGAGCGGCACACTCTCCAGCGTGGGCAGCGCCACCGTGAATGCGGGACAAAACCTCACCCTGGGCGGCAGCGTGCTGACCGGCCGCGATCTGGCGGCCACGGCCGGGCAGACGCTCAAGGCGGGTCAGCTCACCTGGGTGGGCGGCAACGCCACCCTGCGCGGCACGGATATCCAGGTCGGCTCGGTGGCGGGTTCAGGCACAACCGGGGGCAATGCCGTCACCGGCACGCTCGATGCGGCCGCCACGCGCAGCCTCGCCCTGACCGGCGACACCACGGCCGCCAACATGACGCTGGGCGGCCAGTCCATTGCCAACAGCGGGGCGACGATCGCCACGCAGCAGCTCACGGTCAACGGCGGCGCCGTGAGCAACGCCGGGACGCTCGCAGGCAACCAGGTCAGCCTGACGGCCTCCACCCTGACCAACCGCGGCACTGTCGGCGGCCAGACCGTCAACGTCACGGTGGCGAATGCCCTGGACAATGCCCAGGGCCTGATCGCAGGCGCCAAGCATCTCGCCGTCACCAGCGGCGCGCTCGCCAGCAACCAGGGCGGCACCCTCTTCGCCGGCGACCTCACCGGACACGCGCCCACGACAGGCGACCTGACGCTGAGCATCACCGGCGGCAGCGGGAGCTTCAACAACGCGGCAGGCCAGATCCTGGCGGGCAACAACCTGAGCGTGAATACGCCGAACCAGGTGTTCGACCCATCGGCGGCCACCGCCGGCACGCTGAACGCCAACGCCACCCTGACCCTCGCCGCGCTGGCCATCAACAACACCGGCACGTGGAACGTGCCGGGCGGCAACGTGGTGCTCAATGCCAGCCAGGGCATCACCAACACCGGCACGATCCAGAAATCCGGCGACCTGACCCTGGCCACCGGCGGCACGCTCACCAATGCCGGGCAGATCGTCAGCGGCAGCCATCTCTCGCTGTTCGCTGGCGCCTTGACGAACACCGGCACCCTGCACGCCAACGGCAATCTGGCGCTGGGCGGCAACGTGGCCAACCAGGGCACCGCCGAGGCCCTGGGCAATCTGACCGTCACCGGCGGCGACTACGACAACCGTGGCGGCACCACCCAGGCCGGCGGCGACATCAAGGTCGATATCTCCGGCACCCTCAACAACATCGGCAGCGTGATCGGCGCCAACGGCAACTTGCATATCGCCGCGGGCGCGGTCATCAATGACCGCACCGCGCCGGTGGATGCGGGCAGTTCCTTCACCAAGGTGGTCAACGACAGTCTGCTCAACGCGACAATCATCGGCAGCTATTCGCCGTGGTTGCCAGGGGGATCCTGCGACAGCTGCCCTGCCTATGCACCAGGCGCAATATCCAACATCACGCTGGCCGACGTCAGGCGCAATCCCGATGGTTCCGTACTGCTGGTTCGCGGTGCGGAGATCATTCCCTCGAACGGGGACCAGCAGTACGGACAAGACCTGTGGCACCTGATCCCGGCCGCCCCGGGTGCGGCTAGGGTGCCGCCCTTCCTGCTGACGCCCGAAAGCACCCTCAATATTGGCGTACCCACCGTCGACCATACGGTGGTGCGCCAGGCCGACGGGACTGCCGGCCAGATCATCAGCGGCGGGAACCTCGACATCGGCACGGCCTCGCTCTCGAACAAGGGCGGCATTATTTCGGCGGGCAGGAACGTAACGCTCAGCGTTGGCAGCCTGGACAACAGCCGTTCTGCAACGCTGGTCAACAGTACCGGGGATGCGGTGAACCAGGGCGAGCTCTCGGCCTTCATGGCGCAGCTCGCGGCACTCACAACGGGCAATACCGACGCCCACGGACCGGGGCCGCTGGTCTACGGCGTGCCGCCGAGCATGAGTGCCTGCGACAGCTGCTTCGCGCCGCCGCCATGGTCGCCGGTCGCGCAAGGCAAGACTGCCACTGGCGCGGCTGCGGCCGCGCCCAGCCAGGTAACCACCAGCTACCAGCTCGGCAAAGCCGGCCAGATCACCGCCGGCGGCAACCTGAATCTCACCGGCACCGGCGACCTGACCAATGCCGGCGACCTGGCTGCGGCGGGCAAGGTCGCCATCAAGACGCCGGGCACGTTCACCAACAAGGGCGTCTACGACAGCAAGATCACCACAACGCCCGGCTGCGTGGCTGGCGCGCCGGACTGCCCGGACGACAGCAATCCCCGCGTGGATTCCCTCGCCTGGCAGCAGACGCCCGGCACGGTGGCCGCTGGCCAGACGCTCACGATCAGCGCGGCCGACATCCAGAACCTGAACGCAACGCTGGCCGCGCAGGGCGATATCACCCTGAACGCCACCAGCAGCGTGACCAACCGCTCCGGCGCCATTCAATCACTGACCGGCGATGTCTCGATCACCGCGCCGACGCTGGTCAACACCACCATGGATACCGCGCGGCTGTACAAGAGCTACGGCGGCCAGAACCCACCTTACGCCGGCGGCTGCAATCCCGGTGGCACCTACGGCAACAGCCAGTGCGCGGCGAATGAGGACGCCGCCGCCGGCCCAGCCGGCGTCATCTCCGCCGCGCGCGACGTCCAGCTGTCCGGCACGAACCTGACCAACAAGGGCGCCCTCATCACCGGCGGGCGCAACGTCACGGTCGGCATGGCCGGCAGCATCGACAACAACAGCATCCCGCTCAACGCCGACTGGGTAGGACGCTGGCAGGAAGACCACAGCGGCGGCGACCGCTGGCACGACACCGGCGGGCGCGCCACGCTCGGCAGCCTGGAATCCGGCATCCAGGCCAGCAACGCGCTGTCGGTGACGGCCGGCGGCCAGGTGCTCAACACCGGCAACCTGATGGGCCGCCAGGTCGACGTCACCGGCGCCGCGCTGGTAAACGGCTACACCAGCCCCACGCAACCCACGCCGCCCGCAACCGGCGCGCAGCAAGTCATCCCGCTGGGGCCGGTGGCGGCACCCGGCGGCGCGGTACCGGCCGCCACGCCGGTGAACAACCCGACCACCCCCTGGCAGTTCAACCCGGTCATCGTGGCCACGCCGGCAGCGCCCACCACCGGCAGCAGCCCGACCATCGACTGGCACTTCAACGCCAACCTCGCCGGCAACCCGGTCACCGCGCCCAACGGCACCACAGACCGCGCGCAGTACCTGAACAACAGCCCGGCCACCGCCGTGCTGGCCGGCGTCACGCCCGACAGCCTGCTGGCGCAGCTGCCCGCCGAACTGCGCCCGGGCAAGGTCAGCTTCTACTACGACCCCTACACCGAAGGGCAACGGCTCCAGCAAGCCGCGCTGCAACAGACCGGCCAAGCCAGCTTCGTGAGCGGCCTGGCCTGGGACAGCCAGAACCAGCTCTCGGTCACCGACCAGGAAAAGCTGAGCCTCTACAAGAACGCGGCGGACTACGCCAAAGCGCACAACATCGCGCTGGGCACGGCGCTGACGCAGACGCAGGTCAACGAACTCGACAAGCCCCTGCTCTGGTACGTGCAGCAAGCCGTACCCGACCCGAACTGCAACACGGTCGCCAGCACCGCGTGTCCCACCGTGAACGCGCTGGTGCCGCAGGTGTACCTGCCAGAGGGCTACGCACAGGCGCTGACCAAGCCCACCGGCGGCACCATCGCCGGCGACAAGGTCTCGCTGGACATCGCCGGCCAGCTGCGCAACAGCGGCGCCATCACGGCCGCCGACACGCTCAACGTGAAAGCCGGCAGCATCGACGCCGGCCCCAACGTGGTGGACATCGGCACCTCAGCCTACAAGGCCCAGGGCGGCTGGAACGAGATCACCGGCACCGTGGTGCAGCCCGGCGGGTTCATGAGCGCCATGCGCATGCACATCGAGGCCGACAGCATCCACGCGGTCAACAACGCGTTCCTGATCCGCAACGCCGACGGCACGGTCGACGAGGCTGCGACGGTGGCGCTGGTGAATCAGCTGAAGGCCAACCTGGGGTTGAACTACACCGAAGGCACGATCGCTGACGATATTCATACGCGGTTTATTCAGGAGAAGAAGGGCGGGTTCGGCCCCATCGGCATGGTGGTGGCGATGGTGGCGGCGGTCGCGATTTCTATCGTGACGGCCGGGGCTGGGACGGCAATCGTGGGCGCGGCATATTCCGCCGTCATGGGCGCCACGGTCGCCGCTGGCGCGGCATTCGCGGCTGCGGGCATCGGCTTGGCGATGTCGGTAGCGGTGTCGGGGCTGATCGCCGGCACGCTCTCCAGCATGGTGAGCCAGTTGATCCTGACAGGCTCGCTGAACATGGGCGCAGCACTCAAGGCGGGTGTGGTGTCGGGGGTAACGGCGGGCCTCACGCAGGGTGCGCTGGGTGCGCTAAACCTGGGGAATGCGGGCGTTACCAGTATTGGCGACAACATTGCCAAGGGCAGTTGGGATGCCGTTCAGTCCAACCTTGGCAACTACGTCCAGGCGAGCGTGGTGCGCTCTGCCATCAGCGCCGGGGTCAATACGGTGGCCTACGGCGGCAGCTTCGGGCAAGCCTTTGCGAACGGGCTGGTGCGGGATGCGGCGGCGGTTGGGGCCAATGCCATTGGCGTGACGTTGCCGGGCATCGGCACGGTCGGCGCGGACACCAGCACGATCCTGGCTAATGCGGCTAGTCACGCGCTTCTTGGGTGTGCTGCGGCTAGCTTGAGTGGAGGCGATTGCGCGGGTGGTGCTGTTGGTGGGGCGGCGAGCGCGATTGCAGCACCGCTGATCCGCGACCAGATCTATGCCGATAGTTCGGTGCTGAACTACAGCGATGACAAGATCCGCTATGCGACCACGGTCGGACTGGCAACGCTGATTGGTGGCGCAGCCGGTGTACTGCTGGGCACGAATGCGACATCTGCCACGCTGGCAGCACAGAACGAGGTCCTGAACAACGCATTGTCAGGCAACCAAACGAAGCAGCGGGCCGATCAAATCGCGGCTGCAAAGACTGCGGCAGAGAAGCAGGCACTAGCCGCCAAGTGGGACAAGGTCGATCAAGCGCAAACCAAGGTCTATACCGATCTGACCAGTGCGAAGGACGCTTACGCAAAGGCATCGACGCCTGCTGACAAGGCGGCTGCCTATCTGAAGTTGCAGCAGGCTGTCACTCAGGCATCTGGCCTCTATGACACCTTCCAGGCTAACGGCGATAGCGGCGGCATGGGCGTTCTGGGCCGAGCGCTCCTCGGCGCCAGCATGACCATGCAGCAGGCCTCGACGGAGCTGGGAAAGCCGCTGGAACTGACCACCCAGCAGCGCGAGGCGCTTGCACAGACCTATATGCAGGTCGGCACCGCGCTGAGTGCGGCCGAGGGGTCGATGGCGAGCAGCAACACGAATCTGGCCAAGGGCGTTCAGTCTCTGGTAGATTTTGTGGGTGGCGCAGGTGCACCGTTCGGCGCGCCTGTCGGCTCGGGCAAGTTTCCCAATCTAACTGCGGAGAGTGGTCCTTACTCACCGGCGCAGGGTGGATCGCCGAGCACGGTGGTTAATGCGGGTCCGGGTTACACGGCGGCGGATGTGTTGCCGACTGCAGCGCAACCAAGGGTCAGCAATGGGGTCGTGCTTGATCCGAATCTTCCCGACCCGGTGGCGGGGCTAGGTTATCAGCCAAAGGTGCTGAACTCATCCAATCCCAATATCGCCAACTCTCAGGTGAATGGCTATGTGGGCGAATTGCGTTTGGCCAATGAAGTGGCGAGTCTGCCTAATCAAACGGTAGTAAGATATGGCGATACCGTTGGGACTCATGGCGCGGATGTAGTTTCCGTGAACTCCAGCACAGGTGAAGTAGTCCTGTGGGACAACAAGTTCCGTAGCAATACGGTTGGAGTCCCGCCCTCGAAAACGTTTACACCGGGATCGAATGCATTAAACAGCACGATTGAACAGGCGCAACAGAGCATAAATTTATCTCGATTACCTCAATCTGTAAAAGATGCCGCAATTCAAAATTTGAAAGATGGCAATTTCACGACTAACACTGTTGGATCCGGTTCCGCAAAAAATTCAACGAATGTTAGATTTTGCAATGGAAACCCATGTTGATAAATTATGTTATATGACCCAGTGAGAATTCGCCAAGTCACTGTGGAGGGTGGCTTGGCTCGAGTTCTGAGAACCCAATATGAAAAAAATCGTCCCATGGGTAACGTCGCGCAGTCTGATTTGGCGGAAGTAATCTCCGCATGGCTGGTCAGTTTGCATGTCGACGTCGCGCCTGTCATTCCGCGATCCCTCAAATGGATAGAGCAAGCCATCGAGCAAGATGAAGAATTCGGGCCAGACCCCAACGCGCATCGCACAACCTTGCACTGGGCCAAAGCCTTGGGCGGGTGGCTGGACACAGGCTGGAATTATGAGGGCGAGTGGGATTCGGCTCGCGTCTATGAGGAAGCGCGGTGGCGTTATGAGAAGCGCCCATGGCCAGCCCACGAAATCATCAAAAGCGGCCTAGATGACTACATGGCTTTTGCGTACCAAGGCGGCGAGCATGATGAGGGATTCGAGGCCGGAATTGAAATGTACGAACGCTGGACAGGTAAGACGAGTGTATCTCTATCCAAAGCACTCAAACCACGTGACTTTGGCTATGCCCTGTGCTTACATCGAACGGCTCGCCAACAGTTTGACGAGGAGGACTTGTTCAAGGCTGGGCGCAAGATGCTGCAGACCAATTTGCAAGAAAACTGGCTAGGTGGTGGGCAGTATATCCGTGCGGCTACGTGGCTAAAAATAGTGTACTGGCATCACGATGAGACTTTGACGCCCCTGCAAGTCGTATTGAAGGCGTATGACAACATGCCAAAGGTGCCACGTCCGGCGTTTGTGCCAGAAATTTAACTTCGTTTTACTTAGGCTAGTACCAGTTGGCATGATCATCACAACTGAGAATAGCGGACGCTATAGACAGAACTGGAAAGGACCATGAGGTGGCCGCGCAGGGCGATATCACCCTGAACGCCACCAGCAGCGTGACCAACCGCTCCGGCGCCATTCAGTCACTGACCGGCGATGTATCGATCACCGCGCCGACGCTGGTCAACACCACCATGGATACCGCGCGGCTGTACAAAAGCTACGGCGGCCAGAACCCGCCTTACGCCGGCGGCTGCAATCCCGGTGGCACCTACGGCAACAGCCAGTGCGCGGCGAATGAGGACGCCGCCGCCGGCCCGGCCGGCGTCATCTCCGCCGCGCGCGACGTCCAGCTGTCGGGCACGAACCTGACCAACAAGGGCGCGCTCATCACCGGCGGGCGCAACGTCACGGTCGGCATGGCCGGCACCATCGACAACAACAGCATCCCGCTTAACGCCGACTGGGTAGGGCGCTGGCAGGAAGACCACAGCGGCGGCGACCGCTGGCACAACACCGGCGGGCGCGCCACGCTCGGCAGCCTGGAATCCGGCATCCAGACCAGCAACGCGCTGTCGGTGACGGCCGGCGGCCAGGTGCTCAACACCGGCAACCTGATGGGCAGCCAGGTCGACGTCACCGGCGCCGCGCTGGTAAACGGCTACACCAGCCCCACGCAACCCACGCCGCCCGCAACCGGCGCGCAGCAAGTCATCCCGCTGGGCCCCGTGGCGGCACCCGGCGGCGCGGTACCGGCCGCCACGCCGGTGAACAACCCGACCACCCCCTGGCAGTTCAACCCGGTCATCGTGGCCACGCCGGCAGCGCCCACCACCGGCAGCAGCCCGACCATCGACTGGCACTTCAACGCCAACCTCGCCGGCAACCCGGTCACCGCGCCCAACGGCACCACAGACCGCGCGCAGTACCTGAACAACAGCCCGGCCACCGCCGTGCTGGCCGGCGTCACGCCCGACAGCCTGCTGGCGCAGCTGCCCGCCGAACTGCGCCCGGGCAAGGTCAGCTTCTACTACGACCCCTACACCGAAGGACAAAGGCTCCAGCAAGCCGCGCTGCAACAGACCGGCCAGGCCAGCTTCGTGAGCGGCCTGGCCTGGGACAGCCAGAACCAGCTCTCGGTCACCGACCAGGAAAAGCTCAGCCTCTACAAGAACGCGGCGGACTACGCCAAAGCGCACAACATCGCGCTGGGCACGGCGCTGACGCAGACGCAGGTCAACGAACTCGACAAGCCCCTGCTCTGGTACGTGCAGCAAGCCGTTCCCGACCCGAACTGCAACACCGTCGCCAGCACGGCATGCCCCACCGTGAACGCGCTCGTGCCGCAGGTGTACCTGCCCGAGGGCTACGCACAGGCGCTGACCAAGCCGACCGGCGGCACCATCGCCGGCGACAAGGTGAGCCTGGACATCGCCGGCCAACTGCGCAACAGCGGCGCCATCACGGCCGCCGACACGCTCAACGTGAAAGCCGGCGGCATCGACGCCGGCCCCAACGTGGTCGACATCGGCACCTCGGCCTACAAGGCCCAGGGCGGCTGGAACGTGATCACCGGCACGGTGGTGCAGCCCGGCGGGTTCATGAGCGCCATGCGCATGCACATCGAGGCCGACAGCATCCACGCGGTCAACAACGCGTTCCTGATCCGCAACGCCGACGGCAAGGTCGACGAGGCCGCAACGGTGGCGCTGGTGAGTCAGCTGAAGGCCAACCTGGGGTTGAACTACACCGAAGGCACGGTCGCTGACGATATTCATACGCGGTTTATTCAGGAGAAGAAGGGCGGGTTCGGCCCCATCGGCATGGTGGTGGCGATGGTGGCGGCGGTCGCGATTTCTATCGTGACGGCCGGGGCTGGGACGGCAATCGTGGGCGCGGCATATTCCGCCGTCATGGGCGCCACGGTCGCCGCTGGCGCGGCATTCGCGGCTGCGGGCATCGGCTTGGCGATGTCGGTAGCAGTGTCGGGGCTGATCGCCGGCACGCTCTCCAGCATGGTGAGCCAGTTGATCCTGACAGGCTCGCTGAACATGGGCGCAGCACTCAAGGCGGGTGTGGTGTCGGGGGTAACGGCGGGCCTCACGCAGGGTGCGCTGGGTGCGCTAAACCTGGGGAATGCGGGCGTTACCAGTATTGGCGACAACATTGCCAAGGGCAGTTGGGATGCCGTTCAGTCCAACCTTGGCAACTATGTCCAGGCGAGCGTGGTGCGCTCTGCCATCAGCGCCGGGGTCAATACGGTGGCCTACGGCGGCAGCTTTGGGCAAGCCTTTGCGAACGGGCTGGTGCGGGATGCGGCGGCGGTTGGGGCCAATGCCATTGGCGTGACGCTGCCGGGCATCGGCACGGTCGGCGCGGATACCGGCACGATCCTGGCAAACGCGGCTGGTCACGCGCTTCTTGGGTGTGCTGCGCAGAGCCTGACGGGCGGGGATTGCGCGGGTGGTGCTGTTGGAGGGGCGGCAAGTGCCTTGGCCGCTCCGCTGATCCGCGACCAGATCTATGCCGATAGCCCGGTCATCAACTACAGCGACGACAAGATCCGTCAGGCAGTGACCGTTGGGCTGGCGACGCTGGTCGGCGGGGTGACCGGTGTAATGCTGGGCACCGATGCGACGTCGGCCGCGCTGGCGGCACAGAATGAGTCTCTGAACAATGCCACTTCGCAGGGGCCGGCACGCGGGATCGTCGCCCGTGAAAATGCGCGGTTGATGGCGCAGTGCGGGGCGGCGTGTACGCAGGAGGACTTCCAGCGCATCGATACCCAGGTACGGCAGGTGGAGGCGGCGGCGATGCTGGCGCGGATGAATAATCTGACACCAGAGCAGGCGCTGAAGCTGGGTGACATGTTGACCAGCCTGCTGCCGCTGTACGGCACGCCGGCAGCGCTTTACCAGGCGGTCACCGGTCAAGGTCTGAGCGGCCAGCCGCTGGGCACGGCCGAGCGCTGGCTGATGGGTATAGCCGGCGTACTGCCCGCGGCCGGGGTAGCCTATCGCAAGTTGAGTGAGTTTGTTGCCGCTAGAGGCGTCGGTGCTGATATCGCACTGCGAACCGGAACGGCAACGGAAGTAAAGGCAGTAGGAAATCTCGAGCCCGGAAATTCGGCAAGTGTCAGTCTCCCACGAAATGGTGATCGATTGACTCTTAATCAAGGGGCGTTGCCCACTTGTGGGCCGACCTCCTGTGCAATGGTATTGGATACAGCAGGGAAACAATTTGATCTCGGAGTGTTGATTTCCGAGTCGGGCGTAACTGCAAGCGGTACGACTATGCGGAGGTTGGCCTCGACTTTGAATAATAATGGCCTGTCCGCTCAGCGAGTGTTAGGGGCAACGTTGGAGGACCTCGCTGCGGCAACAGCAAATGGAAATCCTGCTATTGTTAGAATGAGTTTGGATCGCGGCGGACATGCCATTGTTGTCGATGGAGTTACCGTGCGGAATGGGGTGGCAGTTGTGGCGATTCGAGATCCGGCGCTAGGTCGGCAGTACTTCACGCCAGTGGCAGAGTTTATGCAGAAATTTTCTGGAGAGGCGATTTTTACAAAGAGATGAATATACTAGATGAAAAACTACTATTCTGTGGCTCACAGAGGCGACTGCAAGCTCTATATGGGAAATTGGTGAGTGTCAGTGCTACGTTGGCTATCAGAGGGGGGGAGTGTTTTCTTATTCCTGAAAATAGCTCCATAGATTCGTTATTTAGGGTGGAAATATACGCACCGGGGTTGGAAAAAAAACTCGACCTCATGGTTGGAGGCTGGGTGGGTGGACCCGCTGTCTATTTTGATAGGGTTGAGTTAACAGGGGTTATTCGCGAAGGAACAACTCGAAGGAATTATGTTTCCATATCTGATATAGAGTCTTTGATATTGAATAGGGATGGTGAGAGGTTTGTGCTCTCGATGTGAAAATTTGGAGATGGGGGGTGATCCGAATATTGACGGAGCTATACAAGGGGGGTGATGTGGATGCCACTCCTTACATGCGGCGAATAGTCGGGATGATGGTGATGTATGCAATCCTCTGGCTCGCTATTTCTATCTATCGAGTTCTCCGCGAGGGTTGGCACGCGTTTCATCTAAGCTATTTGATCAGCGGTGAAAAATTCATTCTATCTGGATTAATTTTGCTCCATCTGTACGTCATAAATCGATATGGATGGCGCAAGTTCTTTCGCTTGGTGCGGGACACGCGATAACCTTGTGTTGAGACCGATGGTTGGGGCCGCCAGATTCGATGCTTCCACGATGGCTGATGGCTTTCAGAAACTAAATCAGAACATACGATTTTATGAACACCTTAGCTCTGACACGTTTGCCCCGCCTCTGGGTGCTATTCGCCAGCGGTGTGGCTTTGTCCGGCTGTGCCCCGATGATCGCAACGACGCCATCTTCCGTCGAACTTGCACAGGATGGGACCACGGCGCGATCCATCACGATCCAGGCACCAGTAGTGATCCGGCTCGATACAGGGTACTCACGAACATTGGCTGCCAAATCCGTATGGAAGCCGGTGGGACGCGTGCCGCAAGGGGCCGTCTACCGGCCGGTCGGAACGATCTTCACGATCGAGGGCCGTCAGGTCCACGAAGCCTACCTTGTCCTCAAAGACAAAAAGCTGGTGGGCTTCTATTTGCCGGGGGAGCAGAACTACTCCCCGCTTTCAACCGCAGTACCTCTGACCTTTGGAGAAACCGAATGAAACGAGTTGTACGTATGGCAATGGGTGGGATGGCGATGTCGTTGCTGATGGCGGGTTGCGCATCGGGTGTGAAGCATTCCGATATGGCGGCCTCGATCCCGACGATCAAGCCGGGCGAGGGGCGTATCTACTTCCTGCGCTCGGCGTCCATGTTCGGCGCCGCGATCCAACCGGACCTTCGCCTCAACAACCAGGTTGTGGGGGAATCCAAGCCGGGCGGCTTCTTCTTCGTGGACCGGCCTGCCGGAAAATATGTGGCCTCGGCGGCGACGGAAACGGAGAAGACGCTCAGCTTCGCCCTGGATGGTGGGGAAACGAAGTACGTGCGCAGTTCGCCATCAATGGGCCTGATGGTGGGCCGCGTGGTGCTGGAGCTGGAAACGCCCGACAAGGCCAAAGAGGAGCTGTCGTCCTTGAGCTATACCGGGGACGTGGTGAGGGCGTCGGCAAAGTGAGCTGGAAACTCAGGCTGGGCGGCGTCATGCTGGCATCGCTCGATTGATCGAGGAACAAGGGTGGGCGAACAGTTTTTTTAGCGCCGTCCACTTCCCTCCGCTTTACGGGTGACCTTCCGCCGCGTCCTTCGTCGCGATCGCCCGGTGGCTGGAGGCTGCAATCCCGGTGGCACCTACGGCGACAGCCAGTGCGCGGCGGATGAGGATGCCGCCGCCGGCCCAACGGGCGTCGTCTCGCGCTGCACGCGACGTCCAAATTCCCAATTGTTCAAAGTTCTCCCATGACGTCTTTCTTGCCCCACCGGTCATTGCTGGGTGCGCTGATAGCGCTACCGCTTTTGCTCACCGGATGCGCCGTAATGCCCGAATACGCGCCAACAGGCGCCCCTGACACGCAGGCACGCCTGCGCATCAAAGCGATGGATATGTACGCGTATCCCGCCATCATCCTTGGGACCGTCGAGCAGGACAATGAACCCAAGCGGCAGTTGCTTGCCGTCTTCACGAAGGGATGGGCAGGGATCGGCAAGACCCCGAAGGAAAGCGAGCGCATCGGCATGCCGGCCTCGACAGATCAGGATACCAATATGCCCGTGCTCGAGCGCTACGTGAGCGCGGGACAGCCGCTCTCGCTAATGTTTGCGGCCACGCTTGACGGCAGTCTTGTGTGTCGCGCGGCGGCAGTGATGACACCCGAAGCAGGGCACGATTACGAGCTCGTCGTGCTGCTGCAAGGGACGTCGATTGGCGGCAATGGACGATGCGGACTGCTCGCTTATGAGCTCCAGCCCGGCGCTGGCCCGGAGAACCGCGTGCCGTTCATGCTGCGGCCCCGGTCGGTGGCCGAGCGCTAACGTCGCGGGCATGTAGCGCAGTACGCAGGAACCATCGTATGCCTTATAAATTTCTTCATGTCGTGAATATGAGAACCACAACGCTTGTACTGACTTTGTGCGCCTGCGCGTTTGCGCTGGCCGGTTGCGCGGCCAAGTATCAGGAGCCGACGTCCGGAGAACGTGCAAGATTGCGCGTGGTCAACACCGGGCCGCGGGTCAACACGAACGTTTTCCTCTACCCGAATGCGCCGGCTGCCGCCACCTGCTTCGATTCGAAGGATACTATCGGGCGCATCAACATTGCTTTGCTCGATTGGGACAATGCGCTGCATAAGCACAAGCAGGGCGTCAGCATCGGTATTCCAGGCAACGAGGCGGAAAGGAGCGAACGTTTTGCGGAGACCAATATTCCTGCCAACCAGTCGTTCACCTTCGGCTTTGCCGGCGGCGGTACGCTGGTAGGTGTCGGCGGTTCTCTATCTGTGCGCGGAGGCTGTTCCAGTGAGGCATCGTGGGTCCCGCAGGCAGGAGTGGACTACGAAGCCAGCTACGACTGGAAATCCTGTCGCATGACGGTTTCAACGATTTCGACGCCAGGCGCCACCAACCAGGTGGTGCGCGAACCGGCAAACGTGAAGTACCTGAGTTCGTGCAACCGGCTTCCCAAGCCAGCCAAGTGATTCGCCGTGCTGAACAATGCGGGCGGCGGCTGCGCCCGCGTCTTTTCAGTTGATGTGAGGATACAACGCGGCACCTGGTCATCACCGAGGTGGAGAACCGGTTGGCACGTGACCGCAACTCAGCGCCTTGGTCGCGCAGCACTCGCGATTGGATGCCCATCGGCGCCGTGAGCCGGGCGGCTTGACTTGCCCTGATGAGCCTGCTGCAATCACTGTTGTTTCGTGTTGGGAAGACCAAGACGCCTGCCGGGGGAGCCCCTCCGCTGGCGTTTGGAAGGCTCCAGTCGTGAGTAGCAAAGCACTCGGTTGGAACCTGGGATGTTGCGTGTGGAGATCCTGGCGGGCAGATCCGGCGGTGCACAAAAGCCCGCTATAGTTGTGTTCGCCAGGCTCGAGGGCAAGTACCGCCCTGTGGGCAGGAACAAGCCGTGCTGAGGCGGCGACGATCGAGCCGTTGGCTGACGGCGAAGCCGCCCAAGAAGGAGGATCGAACATGAATCCCGATCAACTCAATACCGAAGCAATCGACAATGCTGTCCTGGGTCTCCTTTACCTGACACTGCACGACTACGATCGGGCGTGGAAAGGTTTTGACTGGGAGGCTTTGAACCGCCTTCATGAGCGCGGTCTTATTGCCGACCCTGTCAACAAGGCGAAGTCGGTGGAGTTCACTGCGCAAGGGCTGACGGAGGCGGCGCGGCTCTTTAGGAAGCAGTTTGTTCTGCCTGATTGCGATGCGAAGCCTGAATGAGCCTGTCGGCAAGCTTCGCTATCCGCCTGGGACGAGGCGGACTCGGATTTCGGGCTAAGATTGCCCTCGCTACATCATGGATCGGAACAACCGACCGATTCCTGATTTCGAGGACGGGCTTATGGCGCTGCTCGGCATCCATGTCCGATGCGGCGCCCGGCCAGGCAGCTGTTAACCTTTGGTTGACAACTGTCGCTGGTTGTATGACGAAGACTAGTTGATAGAAATGGTGACCAAGAAAACCACGCCCAGCTGGAGCGATCTCAAAGCCAGACTGGCCGACCTCGACCGTGCTGGCATTGTGTGCCTGGTGCAAGACATGTACGCCGCCAGCAAGGACAACCAGTCCTTCCTGCACGCCCGCTTCGGATTAGGGGACGACGTCCTCAAACCATACAAGGCGACAATCGACCGCTGGCTGTGGCCCAAACCGTTCACGAACCATCGGCATTCGGTTGTGACGGCGAAGAAGGCCATCGCGGACTACAAGAAGGCCATCGGGCGGCCCGAGGGGCTTGCCGAGTTGATGGTGTTCTATTGTGAGCGCGCGATCGGATGCGCCAACGAGGGCCTGGAGGACGAAAACTACTTCAGTGCGTTGGTGCGGATGTTCGAGCAGGCGTTGATGGAGATCGGCAACTTGCCAGAGGCGCAGCGGCAGCCGCTGCGGAAGCGGCTCGGGGCCGTAAGCAGCCTTGGGCAGGATATTGGCTACGGCGTGGGCGACGACATGGGCGAGCTCCTTGCTGAGTTCGGTGCCGATGGATGAGCGTGATTCCGTAGCCGCACTACAGACTGAGAACGCTCGGCTGATTGCGCTGTTGCAGAAGCACGGCATCGAGTGGCGCTTGCCGACGGTGCGATTGCAGCCTCTGCCCGGAACGGAGTCGTCTCGTCTCTCCACGGACGACAAGGTCGCTCTATTTCGCCGCTTGTTCCGCGGACGAACGGATGCCTATCCCATCCGGTGGGAGAGCAGGACTTCCGGGCGCGCGGGTTATGCGCCGGCGTGCGCCAACGAGTGGCGCACAGGTGTATGCGAGAAGCCACGCCTCAAATGCTCGGACTGTGGCAATCGTCTGCTGATTCCGCTGTCGGAATCGGTCATTTACGATCATCTGGCCGGTGTGCACACCGTAGGCGTCTATCCGTTGCTGGAGGACGACAGCTGCTATTTCCTCGCAGTCGATTTCGACAAGGCCGAGTGGCGCGAGGATGCGCGCGCATTCGTTCAATCGTGCGACGAACTGGGAGTCCCCGTCAGCCTTGAAATTTCCCGCTCCGGCCAGGGCGCGCATGCGTGGGTGTTCTTTACGAACAAGGTGTCCGCACGCGATGCCCGTCGCCTGGGTACGGCGATCATCAGCCATGCGTGCGCACGCACGCGGCAACTGAAACTCGAATCGTATGACCGGCTGTTCCCGAACCAGGACACGATGCCGAAGGGCGGCTTCGGAAACCTGATCGCCCTGCCCCTTCAGAAGAAGCCGAGGGAGAACGGCTGCAGCGTGTTCGTCGACGCCAGCCTGCAGCCCTATCCGGATCAGTGGGCATTCCTGTTGTCAGTCCGGGCAATGGCGCCACACGACATCGAGCCCGCCATCTTGCTTGCCACCGGGGGAGCGCATCCGCTGGACGTGACGTTCATTGATGAGGAGGACTTGGGAACACCTTGGAAGTCCGCATCGCCGTCCACCAGCAAGCTGTCCTTGCCGATGCCGGAGTCCCTCGCCGTGACGCTGGCGAATCTCGTTTATGTCGAGAAGGCAGCCCTGCCGCAGCCGTTGGCGAACCGCTTGATCCGCCTTGCTGCATTTCAGAACCCGGAGTTCTATAAGGCGCAGGCCATGCGGATGTCGGTGTGGGACAAGCCGCGGGTGATTGGTTGTGCGGAGAATTATCCACAACACATTGCGCTGCCGCGCGGTTGCCTCGATGCGGCGAAAGCGTTGCTTCATGACAACGGCATCCGTGCCGATCTTCGCGACGAGCGACATGGCGGGGAGCAACTTGAAGTGAAGTTCGCCGGCGTGTTGCGCCCGGACCAGGAGGCGGCCGTGGCCGCCATGCTGGACCACGATGTCGGCGTGCTGTGCGCCCCGACAGCCTTCGGAAAGACGGTGACTGCAGCGGCGATGATCGCGCGGCGTGGCGTAAGTACCCTGGTGCTTGTGCATCGCACCGAACTGCTCAAGCAGTGGCAGGAGCGTCTCCAGGTTTTTCTCGGTATCGGCAGGGACGTACTGGGTACCATTGGCGGCGGCAAAGCCAGGCCCACCGGCAGGATCGATATCGCAGTGATGCAATCGCTTTCGCGGCAACAAGAGGTCAATCCGCTGGTGGAGAGCTATGGACACGTTATCGTTGACGAATGCCACCACGTCGGCGCGGCATCCATCGACGCCATCTTGCGGAAGGTCAGGGCGAAGTACGTGCTTGGCTTGACAGCCACGCCGATTCGCCGGGATGGCCAGCAGCCCATCATCTTCATGCAATGCGGTCCGATTCGACACACAGCAGCTAGGCCATCTAGCGCCCCCCATGATCTGGAGGTGATTCCGCGCATGCTGAGTACCCGCATTGACCTGCCGCAGGAGGCGGGGATTCAAGATGTGTTCAAGCATCTTGCCCAGGCTCAAGCAAGAACGGACGCGATTGTGGCCGAGGCCGAAGACGCATTCGTGCAAGGTCGGAAGGTGCTGGTGCTGACAGAGCGTACAGAGCATCTCGATGCGATACGGGCTGTGCTGGAGGCGAAGGTGCCGGCACTGTTCGTCTTGCATGGCCGGATGTCGAAGAAGCAGCGTGCGATTGTTGTCAGCGAACTGGACGCGTTGCCTTTGGATGCCCCGCGCATTTTGTTGGCAACGGGCAAGCTGGTGGGCGAAGGCTTTGATCATCCACCGCTGGACACATTGGTGCTGGCTATGCCGGTGTCGTGGAAGGGGACGTTGCACCAATATGCTGGCCGGCTGCACCGCGAGCACGCCACCAAGACTGACGTGCGCATCATTGACTTCGTCGACAGCGGCCACGCGGCGTTGTTGCGGATGTGGGAGAAGCGACAACGGGGATATCGGGCGATGGGGTACCGGATGGCGCAGGGTTAAGCTTACCGGAGCGACCAACCCCACAAGCTAAGCCAGTGCAGCCTCAAGCCAGCCATAACCAACTCTCTCCTGCTCCAGCCGCAGGTTCTTGCGCAACCTGTTGTCCCGCAAATCGTCATAGAGGGTGCGCACTGCGCTGGTCAATCGAAGTAGTTCGCGGTGCGTTGGGCTCTCCTCGTCGCCACACTGTGCTTCAAATGCCCGGGCAAATCGACGCATGCCCGTGCACTTGATTGCGCGTCATCAGTTTATCTCGGAAGTGACCAAATAGGCGCATGGATGTTTCTCGACTTGCTGATTCCGCACGGCTTTCCGTTATAGGTCGGGAATTTCGGCAGGGCGATTGGGGCGTGTCCGGCAAATGAGCAGATCAGTCGGCTGGATTCTGCTGAGGGCGGGTGGGTTCAGAGCCGCCGTTTGCAGCAGACCAACATCTGTACCGAGTCACCGGGCGAAGCCGGCGATGGGCAAATCGATAACGTTGGCGAGGAAGTGGGCGATGCTCTCACTTTCCCGACTAGCGGGCCGCACGGTTACCGCAACGTGCGGGTATCGTGGGTCAATTCACCGGTTCCCTGCTGGTCGCCCGCTCACAGATAACTCAAAAGCACATTTATCAAGCTGGCAAACGTACATTGACGACTTCGGCTCAGCCTGATGTAATAACTGTTGTTAACAGTTAGGAGCGCCAACATGCCAACCAGCGTTGCCCTTGGCAGTCACTTCGAGACCTTCATTCGTGAACAGGTGCAAAGCGGACGCTTCAACAATCTCAGCGAGGTTGTGCGCGCTGGTCTGCGATTGCTTGAGCAGCAGGAGCAGCGCAACCAGTTGGAACTGGAAGCGCTGCGTGCTGAGATCGCAGCGGGCAGATCAAGCGGCGAGCCTAAGCTTGCTGAAGACGTCTTTGCCAGGCTCGAGACCAAGTATCGGTCCGCTGATAAAAGCAAACTTCGCTGATGCGGCTCACGATTACGCCGCTGGCCGAATTGGACCTGGAAGCCATTGCAGACTACATCGCAGCGGACAACCTTGAGCGTGCGCTGACCTTCATCGTGGAACTGCGCGAACAATGCCGACGGATCGCGGGGAATGCTCAGGCATATCGCCGCCGAATCGAGCTGGGTGGTGACATCCGCTCTTGCGCCTATGGCAACTATGTGATTTTCTTCTCGGCTAGCCATGACGAAGTGACGGTTGTTCGTGTCCTTCACGGCGCTCGCGATATCCCGACACTCTTTGGTTCCGGCGAAGCCGTGTAGTTTCCGCTGGCTGACCCTGCCCACCGCCCCCACCCTTGACACCCACCAACCCCCCATGTTCCAATCCGCCCACATTCTGATTTGGGTCGACGCCCAAGCCAACCTGCCTTCCCGGGCAAGGTGGATCGCGAAAGCGGATGTGGCTCCTTGAGGAGCAACCAAACGGGCCATGCGTCGACCCTCCTTACACGGAGGGTTTTTTGTTTTCTGCTTCGGTCATGGATTGCGAGATCACACGCAGCCGCTTCCAGGGCTGCCTGCTGGGCGGCGCTGTTGGCGATGCACTGGGCGCTCCCGTGGAGTTCCTGTCGCTCGCGGAGATCCGCGAGCGCTTTGGCAAGGACGGCATCACCGGCTACGCCCCGGCCTACGGTGGCGTCGGTACCATCACCGACGACACGCAGATGACGTTGTTCACGGCGGAGGGCTTGCTGCGGGCGTGGGTGGGCGAGGCGAGCGGGGGCGTCGGCAGTGTGCCTGGCGTGGCCTCGCGCGCTTATCTGCGCTGGTTGCTGACGCAGGGGATCCAGCCGGCGTTTCATCGCGATGTGCTGTCGGACCAGCCGGGATGGCTTTACCAGCAGGCGGCACTGCATAGCCGGCGCGCGCCGGGAAACACTTGTTTATCGGCGCTGGAGGCGATGCTCAAGCTGGGAGAGCCCGCGCGCAACGATAGCAAGGGCTGCGGGGGCGTGATGCGTGTGGCGCCGGCTGGCCTGTTTGTGTGGCGGCGCGCCGGGCAGCGATCGCCTCAGGATGCCTTTGCCCTGGGAACGGAGCTGGCCGCGCTGACCCATGGACATCCAAGCGGATCGCTGACGGGCGGCGTGCTGGCGGTGTTGATCCGCGAGCTGGCCGACGGTGCTGCGCTGCCTGATGCTTTGTCGAGCGCCAAAGCGTGCTTGTCCACGCGGCCGGATCACGAGCAGACGCTGCTGGCCATCCTGCATGCGCAGGCGCTGGCCGACTCCGGCGTGGCCTTTGATGATGCCATCGCGCGCCTGGGCGAGGGCTGGGTGGCGGAAGAGGCGTTGGCGATCTCCATTTACTGCGCGCTGGTCGCGCGTGATTTTCGTCACGGGGTTGTGCTGGCGGTGAATCACGATGGCGACTCGGATTCCACGGGCGCCATCACGGGAAACCTGCTGGGCACGTTGCTTGGCGTGGAGGCGATTCCGCCGGAGTGGCTGGCGCCTTTAGAGCTGCGCGAAGTGATCACCGAGCTGGCTGACGACCTGAGCGTGTTCCCCGAGTGGGACTTGGGCATCGACCCGGCAGACGAGGCGCTGGTTCAGCGCATCCGGACGAAGTATCCTGGGCTTTGAATGTTGCGCGCTACGGCAGCAGCGTTTGATTGCCGATAGCCGATAGCGGGACCGGACATTGCCTTGTCCGGAATGCGATTTATGATGGCGCTCCCATCTCCAAGCCCAGCAGCAGGGCCCGGTATCCCATGCATCAGGAAGAAGAACTCAGGGTCGCAAAGCGCAAGGCATTGGCCTTGCTGCTGTTCGCGTTTGCCGTTTTCGTCACCACCGTCCTCCTGCCGCGCGCGCCTTTGACGGATGGCGTGCGGGCGGCGGCGGAGGCGGCGCTGGTTGGCGGGCTGGCGGACTGGTTTGCGGTGGCGGCGCTGTTCCGGCGGATTCCGTTGCCGGGCTTTGCGCGCCACACCAACATCATCATCCGCAAGCGGGACGATATCGCGGACGGCCTGGCGGTGTTCGTGAAGGAGAAGTTCCTGGACGTGCCGTCCGTGGTTGCGCTGATCGAGCGGCACAATCCGGCGCTGGTGGTCACCCGCTGGCTGGAGTCGCCCGCCAACGCGCGGCAGATCGGTGATGTGGTGGTGAAGTTCGCGAGCGGCATGCTGGATGTGATGGATGAGCGCAACATCCAGTCGCTGCTGAAGCGGGCGGTGGATACGATGATCGACAAGGTCGATCTGTCGGAGTCGGCGGCGACCATCCTCGACAGCCTGACCAGGAACGATCGGCACCAGGCGCTGCTCGATGGGACGATCGCGCAGTTGATCGCTTTGCTGAACGAGCCGCCCGCCCGCGCTTTTATCTCGGAGCGGATCGTGGAGTGGCTCAAGAGCGATCACCCCAGGAAGGAGCGGCTGCTTCCCACCGAGTGGATCGGGAGCAATGGCGCTGACATGATTTCCGCGGCGCTGAGCCGAGTGCTGACCCAGATCGAGGGCGATGCCGATCACGAGTTGCGCAAGCGCTTCGATGCGGCCGTGCAGCGTTTGATTCAACGGCTGAAGCACGATGCCACGTTCCACGCCAAGGCCGAGGCGCTGAAGGCGCACCTGAAGCAGGATGGGGCGCTGAACGCCTATGTCGGCGGGCTTTGGGCCGAGTGGCGCGATTGGTTCAAGCGCGACCTGGCGCGCGAGGATTCCGCCACGCACCGCAAGGTGGCGGCGGCGGGCCAGTGGATCGGTGCGGAGCTGGCGCGCAACGCGTCCCTGCGCGCATCGCTCAACGATCACCTGCGCGATGCGGCGCGCAATATGGCGCCGGACTTTGCGGAGTTCATCACGCGGCATATCAGCAACACCATCCGCAGCTGGGATGCGCGCGATATGTCCCGGCAGATCGAGCTGAACGTAGGCAAGGACCTGCAGTACATTCGCATGAACGGCACGGTGGTCGGCGGGCTGATCGGCGCGGCGCTGTACCTGATCGCGCAACTGCCGGCGTGGCTCGGCCGCTAGGCGCCTGTTTAGCGTTGCCTTGCCGGTCAGGGCCGGTTGGCTAGCCGCAGCACCACTTGCAGCA
This sequence comes from Cupriavidus sp. GW822-FHT02D05, assembly GCF_058802485.1. Classification (NCBI taxonomy): domain Bacteria; kingdom Pseudomonadati; phylum Pseudomonadota; class Betaproteobacteria; order Burkholderiales; family Burkholderiaceae; genus Cupriavidus; species Cupriavidus sp. GW822-FHT02D05. The sequence continues at coordinate 213,949 of NZ_JBXAOE010000008.1, forward strand.
GGATTTGCGCGCCATTGACCAGGTCGTCCGGCTCGGTGTACTCGCGCACGTCGTGGCTCAGGCCTTTGACGCTGGGCACGAAGATCATGCCGGTCGGGCACAGGTGCGCCAGCATCTGCGCGTCGTGCCCGGCGCCGCTGGGCATGCGCATATGGCTAAGGCCCAGCGAGGCGGTCTCTTGCTCGATCAGGTCGATGACCATGGGGTGGAACGCCACCGGCTCCAGGTGCGCCAGCAAGCGGTAGCTCAGGTTGAGGATCTCCGCCTGGCAGGTTTGCTCGGCAAAGGCCAGCACTTCGGCTTCGGCCTGGGCGAGCCGTTGGTAGTCGGTGTTGCGCAGGTCGACGGTGAAGGTGGCGCGCTCGGGAATGACGTTGATCACGTTGGGCTCGAAGCGCATGGCCCCCACCGTGCCGAGCTGGCTGTCGCCGTAGCGCAGCGCCAGGTCGTGCACGAAATTGGCGATGCGCATGGCGGCGTAGCCGGCGTCGTGGCGCAGGTCCATGGGCGTGGTGCCGGCGCTGTTGGACATGCCGTCGATCCTGAACTCCATCCAGGAGATGCCTTGGATGCTTTCCACCACGCCGATGCGCAGGTCGCGCAGATCCAGCGCCGGGCCCTGCTCGATGTGCAGCTCGATAAAGCTGTCCACTCGCGGCGCGCCCACCGGGGCTTGCCCGCTGTAGCCGATGCGCTGCAGCTCGGCCCCGACGGTGGTGCCGTCGATGCTGGTTGCCGCCAGTGCGTCTGCCAGGGGCAGGCCGCCTGCGTAGACCAGTGAGCCCATCATGTCGGGCTGGAAGCGCACGCCGGTGGCATTGGTAAAGAAGGCCACGGCAATCGGGCGGCGCGTGCGCAGGCCGGCATCGCGCAGCGTGGCGATGACTTCCAGGCCGGCCAGCACGCCGTAGCTGCCATCGTAGCGGCCACCGGTGCGCACGGTGTCGATATGCGAGCCGATCATCACGGGGGGCAGGTCCTCGGTGCCGGCATAGATGGCCACGCCGTTGCCGATGGCGTCGATCGTCACCGCCATGCCAAGCGCTTGCATGCGCGCAACCGTCCAGTCCCGGCCGAGCTCGTCGGCGTTGGTCAGCGCCAGGCGGCACACGCCGCCGCCTTCAATGCCGCCAAGCCGCGCCAGATCGTCCAGGCTTTGCAGCAGGCGCTCCGGGTGGACGCGCGGCGTGCGTGGGGTGTGTTTTTCCTGTGCTGCTTGTGCTGCTTGTGTCGCCTGCGGTGGGTGTTGCGCGGTCATGCGTGTTTCTGGGCCCAATCGGAATGCGTGGAATGCGTGGAATGCGTGGAATGCGTCCACTATGAAACGATGGTCTCGCGTTTTGGTGCACATGAGGTGCCCGTGAAACGCATGTTTCTCTGCTCGTTGTGCGTCGCGAGCCGCTTGCATTCGTGGTTCAATAGGCCCGGTGCTTATTTTCGCAGTGAACCATCATGACCCTGATCGACATCAAGACGCTCCAGCAAGCGGCCGCCGCATTTGGCGAGGCCCGCGGGTGGGGCAAGTATCACAGCCCCAAGAACCTGGCCATGGCGCTGAGCGTGGAAGTCGCCGAGCTGGTCGAGATCTTCCAGTGGAAGACGGAGGAGGAGGCGCGCGGCATCATGTCCACGGACGAGCGCGCGCACGTGGAGCAGGAGCTGGCAGACATCACGATTTACCTGGCGCAGTTGCTGACCGCGCTCGACGTTGACCTGAACGCGGCGGTGAAGGCCAAGATGGAGATGAATGCCGTGAAGTATCCGGCGAAGACGGGCGGCACGGATTGAGGTGGGGCGCCGCCTGAGAGGCCTTCAGCGCGCCGGTGCCCCTCTTTCTCACCGTTCCATCCCGGGCCACATGCCGGTAGACTTTGGCCGTTGCATCGAGGTCATGCCAGTCATTGGCCGCCGATGCCGCATCGCCGGTCCCCATCCCCCGTTCCGGCCCGACATTCCCGGCCACTTCCATGCTGGAGCCCCCGCACCGCCATGAAGATCCTGATCGCACGACTGAACCACGAAACCAATACCTTCTCGCCGGTGGCGACGCCGCTGTCGTCCTTTCATCCGCAATACGGCGAGGACGCGTATCGGGCGAGCAAGGGCACGCGCACGGCCATCGGTGCCTTTATCGACCTGGCCGAGGCGGCAGGCGCGGAGCTGGTGGTGCCGGTCACGGCCAGCGCCAACCCGAGCGGACGCGTCGCGGCCGATGCGTATGCGGCCTTGTGCGATGCCATCGTCAAGGCGGCGCCCGGGTGCGATGCCGCGATGCTCGACCTGCACGGCGCCATGGTCGCGCAGAACAGCGACGACGGCGAGGGTGAGTTGCTGGCGCGCCTGCGCGAAGTGCTGCCGCACGCGCCGATTGCCGTTGCGCTGGACCTGCACGGCAACGTGACGCAGGCCATGATCGATCACGCGGATATCGCGGTCAGCTTCAAGACTTATCCGCACGTGGACATGTACGAGACTGGCGAGCACGCGGGCCGCCTGCTGATGCGCATGCTCGAGCAAAAGGCGCGGCCCGCGCTGGCCTGGCGGCGCCTGCCGATGGTCACGCACACACTGCGCAGCAATACCGGCGAAGGCGCGATGCAGCGCGCGGTGGCGGCGGCCAGGCAGGCCGAGGCCGACGGCATGCTGGCGGTGTCGGTGCTGGCCGGCTTCGGGCTGGCGGATATCGCGGCGCCTTGCCTGAGCGTGCTGGTGGTGGCCGACGGCGGCCAGGCTGCGGCGCAGGCAGCGGCCGACAAGCTTGCCGCGCAGATCTGGGCGGAGCGCGCCGGCTTTGTCTATGAGAGCGAGCCGCTGGCGGAATCGATTGCGCGCGCCGCGCAACTGGCCGCGCAAGGTGGCAGCGGGCCGGTGCTGTTGCTGGACCACGGCGACAACTGCATGTCGGGCGGCACCTGCGACGATATGCAGGTCCTGCGCGAGGCCTTGCGGCAAGGCTTGTCCGGCATTGCCGTGGGGCCGGTATGCGACCCGCAGGCCGTAGCCGCGATGATCGAGGCCGGCGTGGATGCCCGCGTGACGTTGCCGGTGGGCAACAAGGTGCCGCTGACCCAGCTTGGCATCTACCCGACGCCGCTGACCCTGACCGGCCGGGTGGCCGCCATCAGCAATGGAGAATACGTGATCAGTGGCCCGACCTACACCGGCGCGCGCATCCGCATGGGCCGCACCGTGCTGCTCGATATCGGCGCGGCGCAGGTGGTGGTGACCGAGACACCGCAGGAGCACTGGGACCTGGGCATCTTTACCCATATCGGTGTGGATCCCCTGGCGCAGCGCTTCCTGTTGCTGAAGTCGCGCATGTACTGCCGGCCGGTGTTCGTGCCGATCGCAAAGGCGGTGGTGGAGTGTGATGGCGGTGGCGTGACGAGCTCGCGCTACACGCAGTTCCCGTTTGCGCGTCTGACGCGGCCGGTGTATCCGCTGGAGGCGGACGTGACCTTGGGCGCGTAGCTAGCGGGTGGCGGCCGGAGTGGGCAAGTCCTGATGCCCTCCTCGTGCCGCTGCTACGCCGCCGCGCCGCTAGCCAACGGCTACCGGTCAGCGGCCCTGGCCCAGCGCCGCATCGATTGCCTCCAGCAGGCGCGGATCGTTCGCGGCGACGTCCGGTGCGAAGCGCGCTACCACCTTGCCTTCCCGGTCGATCAGGAATTTCTCGAAGTTCCACAGCACATCGGTGGTGTTCTCCGGGTTCACGCCGTAGCCCTTCAGGCGTTCACGGAAAGGGCCGTCGCCGATGGCGGCCGGCTGGGCTTGCGTCAGTGCCGCGTACAGCGGATGCTGGTCCGGCCCGAGCACCGAGACCTTCGAGAACATCGGGAAGTGCACGTCGTAGGTCAGCTTGCAGAATTCCTGGATCTGCGCCTCGTCGCCCGGCTCCTGGCCTTTGAAGTTGTTGGCCGGGAATCCCAGCACCTCCAGGCCCTCGGCGCGCTTGGCCTGGTACAGCGCTTCGAGCCCTTCGTACTGGGGCGTCAGGCCGCACTTCGATGCCACGTTCACAACCAGCAGCACACGAGCGCGAAAATCCGCGAGCCGGCTGTCGGTGCCGTCGATGCGTTTCAGGGGAATGTCGTACAAGGTGCTTGCCATCTTTCGTCCTTACGTGAGTGGTATGGATGCCATGGAGCCGACAGTATGCAGGCCTTGGAGGTTTCTTGCCGGTGGGCGTCCCGGCTTCCCGCGCATGCTGCGTTGCAGCGTCAAAGCGCCACGGCTGCGCCACAGCCCTGATTGTTGCCACTGCGCGCAACCGCACACCCATTCCCCCGCAGTATTTCCTAAACTGCAAGACACTCGCCATCACGGCCAGCGGTCCCCGCGCTGGCCCTTACGCCATGCCGCGCCTTGTCTTTGCCTCTGCGATCCAGCGCCATATCCCGAGCCCGGAGCGGGAAGTGCCCGCGGCTACCGTCTGCGCCGCGCTGGAGATGGCGTTTCGGGAGCAGCCGGAGCTGCGCGGCTATATCCTCGATGACCAGGGCCAGTTGCGCCGGCACCTGGCGGTGTTTGTGGATGGCTCGGCCATTCGCGACCGCCGGCGCATGAGCGATCGCGTGGGCGCCAGCAGCCAGATCTTTGTGGTGCAGGCGCTGTCAGGCGGTTGACGGCTTGCCGCTGAAGGCTCGGCGCTCAAGCGTGGAGGTCAGCATGAACGATCAACTTCTCATTGGCACGCGCAAGGGCTTGTTGATGCTGCGGCGCGACAGCGCGCTCACCTGGCTGCAGGAGTCGGTGCATTTCCTGGGCGAGCCAGTGAGCATGGTGCTGGGCGATCCGCGTGACGGTGCCTTGTATGCGGCACTCAACCTTGGGCATTTTGGCGTGAAGCTATGGCGGCGCAGGGCGCGCGGCGTGGCGTGGGAGGCTTGCGCGGTGCCGGTTTATCCGCCCCAGCCGGAGCCGGATCCGCCCCGGGACGCGGCCGTGCCGGGCGTACCCATCCCTGCGCAAACCGGCGAACCCGCGATCGCCGCGCCGGCGGTGCCGTGGTCCTTGCAGCAGATCTGGTCGATGGAAACCGGCGGGACCGACGAGCCCGGCGTGCTGTGGGCCGGCACCTTGCCGGGTGGCTTGTTCCGCTCGGGCGACGGCGGCGCCAGCTGGGCGCTGAACCGGCCGCTGTGGGACCGCCCCGAGCGCAGCGAGTGGTTCGGCGGCGGCTACGATGTGCCGGGCATCCACTCCATCTGCGTGGATCCGCACGATAGCCGCCACGTCACCGTGGCCGTGTCGTGCGGCGGTGTGTGGCAGACGCGGGACGGTGGCAGGAACTGGGCCTGCACGGCGAGCGGCATGGTGGCCGACTACATGCCACCGGAGCGGCGCGAGGATGGCAATATCCAGGATCCGCACCGGCTGGCGCAATGTGCCGGCCATCCGCATGCAATGTGGGTGCAGCACCATGGCGGGATCTTTCGCTCCGGCGATGCGGGCATGCACTGGCAGCGCTTGCACGCCAAGCCGTCGAGCTTTGGCTTTGCCGTGGCGGCGCATCCGCGCCGGCCCAATACCGCGTGGTTCGTGCCGGCAGTCAAGGATGAATGCCGCGTGCCGGTGGACGGCAAGCTGGTGGTCACCCGCACGCGTGACGGCGGGGTGAGTTTTGAGGCATTCTCCGAGGGGCTGCCCGCGGCGCCGTCGTATGACCTGATCTACCGGCACGGGCTGGCGGTGGATCATACCGGCGAGCGGCTTGCCATGGGCTCCACCACCGGCAGCCTGTGGATATCGGAGAGCGGCGGGGAGCGCTGGAAGCTGTTCTCGGCACATCTGCCGCCGATTTACTGCGTGCGCTTTGTTTGAGTTGTCCGCGCGCGCTCAGGGCCCATCGATTCACCTGGACAGGACGCGAACGCATGGCTGAAGCAAGCGCTAGGAGCACAACCAAATCCCACGAAGCGCCCATCGCCCGCGTCGGCATCGGCGGATGGAACTTCGCCCCCTGGCGCGACAACTTCTATCCCGCCAGACTGACGCAAAGCCGGGAGCTGGAATACGCCAGCCGCCAGCTCACCGCCATCGAGATCAACAGCACTTACCACGGCACCCAGAAGCGCACTTCGTTTGCCAAATGGCGCGACGAGACGCCGGATGGCTTTGTGTTCTCCGTCAAGGCATCGCGTTTTGCCACCAACCGCCGCGTGCTGGCGGAGTCCGGCGAGTCCATCGCGCGCTTTCTCGACAGCGGCATCGCCGAGCTGGGCGACAAGCTCGGCCCCATCGTCTGGCAGTTCGCGCCCACCAAGCCGTTCGACCCGGAAGATTTCGAGGCCTTCCTGGCGCTGCTGCCGGCATCGGTCGAAGGACGCAAGCTGCGTCATGTGCTCGACGTGAGGCACGAGAGCTTCATGACGCCAGCCTATCTCAAGCTCGCGCGCAAGTACAAGGCGGCCACCGTCTTCACGGACTCGGACAAGTTTCCGTCCTTCGCGGATCTCACCGCGGATTTTGTCTATGCGCGGCTGATGCGCAGCGCACAGACGCTGAGGAGTGGCTACGCGCCCAAGGCGCTGGATGCGTGGGGCGAGCGCGTGCAGGCCTGGGCGGCGGGCGGGAGGCCGGAGGATCTGCCGCAAGTGGATGCCAGCGCACCTGCAAGGCGCAAGCGCGAAGTCTTCGTGTTCTTTGTCAGCGGCGCCAAGGAGCGCGCGCCGGCAGCGGCGCAGGCGCTGCTGGCGCGGCTGGGATGGCAGGCGCCGCCCTGGGAAGCCGGCGCCAGGGGTAAATAGACGCAGGGAGGCGACGGGAGGCGACAAATTGACGACAGAAGCGCGGTAGCCAGCCCGGTATAATCCGGCATGACCTCAAGCCCTACCCAATCCGCAGCGCCCGCCGCTGCCGGCGCCTCTTTCTCCAAACTGCCCCTTTCGCCCGCCACGCTGGCGACGCTGGAGCAGCTCGGCTACCAGACCATGACACCGATCCAGGCGGCCAGCCTGCCGATCGCGCTGGCCGGCCAGGACCTGATCGCGCAGGCCAAGACCGGCAGTGGCAAGACCGCCGCCTTCGCGCTGGCGCTGCTGAACCGGCTCGATGCGCGCCGCTTCGACGTGCAGGCGCTGGTGCTGTGCCCCACGCGTGAACTGGCCGATCAGGTCACGCAGGAAATCCGCCGCCTGGCGCGCGCGGAAGAAAACATCAAGATCCTGACGCTGTGCGGTGGCTCGCCGATGCGCCCCCAGGCCGACAGCCTGGCGCATGGCGCACATATCGCCGTGGGCACGCCCGGCCGCATCATGGATCACCTGGAGCGCGGCACGCTGAACCTGGATGCGCTCAACACGCTGGTGCTGGACGAAGCCGACCGCATGCTCGACATGGGCTTCTTCGACGACATCGCCTATGTGGCAAGCCACTGCCCCAAGGAGCGCCAGACGCTGCTGTTTTCGGCCACCTATCCCGAAGGCATCGCCAAGCTCAGCCAGCAGTTCCTGCGCAAGCCGCGCGAGGTCAAGCTGGAAGAGCAGCACGATGACAGCAAGATCCGCCAGCGCTTCTACGAGGTGGCCGACAGCGATCGCCTGAACGCCGTGGGCCTGCTGCTCAACCATTTCCGCCCGGTCAGCACGCTGGCCTTCTGCAATACCAAGGCCCGCTGCCGCGACCTGGTCGACCTGCTGCGCGCGCAAGGCTTCGAAGCCCTGGCGCTGCACGGCGAGCTGGACCAGCGCGAGCGCGACCAGGTGCTGGTGCAGTTCGCCAACCGCAGCTGCTCGGTGCTGGTCGCCACCGACGTGGCCGCGCGCGGGCTGGACATTGCCCAGCTCGAAGCGGTGATCAATGTCGACGTCACGCCCGACCCCGAGGTCTACGTCCACCGCATCGGCCGCACCGGCCGCGCGGACCAGGATGGCTGGGCGCTTAGCCTGGCGAGCATGAACGAGATGGGCCGCGTGGGCAATATCGAGCAGGCCATGGGCGCCGAGATGGAGTGGCAGCCCCTGTCCGACCTGACTCCCGCCAGCAATGAGCGCCTGCTGCCCCCCATGGTCACGCTGCAGATCCTTGGCGGGCGCAAGGAAAAGATGCGCCCCGGCGACATCCTCGGCGCGCTCACCGGCGACGCAGGCTACGCCAAGCACCAGATCGGCAAGATCAACGTGATGGACATGTCCACCTACGTGGCGGTCGAGCGTTCGATCGGGCGCGAGGCGATGCGCAAGCTGAATGACGGGACAGTGAAGGGCAAGCGCGTGAAAGTGCGCATGCTGACGGAATAACGGTGGCCGCGACGCTGCTGTCCCCGCGCATGGCGGGCTCGCCGTGCCCACTTGGTGCTGCCCGATGAAAACGCCGAAGCGGCTCCAGCCGCTGGTCGAAGACGGCCTGGTCGACGAGGTGTTGCGCCAGTTGATGAGCGGCAAGGAAGCCACCGTCTATGTCGTGCGCAGCGGTGGCGAGATCCGCTGCGCCAAGGTCTACAAGGATGCCGCGCAACGCAGCTTCCGCCAGGCCTCGACCTACCAGGAGGGGCGCAAGGTCAAGAACAGCCGGCAGGCGCGCGCCATGGAAAAAGGCACGCGCTACGGGCGCAAGGTGGCAGAAGAAGCCTGGCACAACGCGGAGGTGGATGCGCTATACCGCCTTGCCGCCGCCGGCGTGCGCGTGCCCACGCCGCACCTGTGCTTCGAGGGCGTGCTGCTGATGGAGCTGGTGGTGGATGCCGAGGGCAATGCCGCGCCGCGCCTGAATGACGTGGCGCTGAGCCCGGAGCAGGCGGTGGCATTCCACGACGCGCTGATCGAGCAGGTGATCCTGATGCTGTGCGCCGGCGTGGTGCACGGCGACCTGTCCGAATTCAACATCCTGGTGGACGCCGACGGCCCGGTCATCATCGACCTGCCGCAGGCGGTGGATGCCGCCGGCAACAGCGAAGCCAGCGCCATGCTGGAGCGCGATGTGGATAACCTCGCGTTTTACTTCGGCCAGTTTGCGCCGGCGCTCAATGGTACGCAGTACGGCAAGGAAATCTGGGCGCTTTACCAGGCCGGCTTGCTGCATCCTGGCGTGAAGCTGACCGGCCAGGTTGCCGTGGACGACACCCCGGTGGACGTGGACGCCGTGCTGGCGGAAGTGGAAGACGTGATCCTGGAAGAAGAGGCGCGCCAGCGCTACCTGCAAAGCGCGGAGTAAGGCGGCAGCGCGGCCGCGCTGCGCTCAGAACTGCGCCGAGTACTGTACGAGCAGGAAGTTGATGCCGGGGTTGGGCCGCTTGATCCTGCCGTTGGAGTAGTGCTGCAGGCGCAGCGCGACTTCGGAGTGCATGGCATCGTCAAAGTGGTAGCCGATGGCGATGCGGTCGCCGAACTGGAACGCCGTGGAGAACACGGTCGTATCCGAGATGCGGGTGCGCGAGAGCAGGTGGGCGCCGATGGCGAGATCCACGAAGGCTGTCGCGTTGCCCCCACCCTGCAAGCGAAAGACGGGCGTCAGGCCGATGTCGCCCATTGCGCCGCTGCTGCCGCCATGCGGATCCCAGGCGCCCGCGGAAATCTCCAGCCCCAGGCGCAGCCTGACCGATCGCGTGGCACTGTCCCACAGGTCCTGCCTCAGGTCCCAGCGCAACTCGAGGCGGCCAAGGTTGGCTTCGGGCGCGATGCCAAGCGAGACGCCGACGCGAGCGGGCTCGAACCAGCCAGCGTCGGCGATGGGCGGCGGGTTTGCCTGGGCGTAGGTACAGGCGCCGTGCAGTGCGAGTACGCCGGCAAACGAAGAGACGCGCATCGAGAGATCCTCGCAACGGACTGCAGGGCTCTCGTCCAACGCGTGGCTGCCCGGCTCTTCGTTTGATCATACACACTGGCAGTCAGGCTCGCCGGGCTTTCGTCAGCGAGGAGCCCGGCGCGGCCACTCGCGTGCAAGCCCCGTCCGCGCACTGGCAACAACAGGCATGCGGCGCTCAACCGAGCCGCACCACGTACCCCGCCTTCGGCTCGCTTCCACCTGCCACCAGGCTCGCGATTCTCTCCTGCGCGGCGCCGAAGCCCCGCGCTTCGATCAGCGTCAGCCAGCCGTTCGCCGGCTCTTTCACATAATCGATAAACGCGCGCTGCGCTGCGTTGAAGCGCCGGTTCACGCCTTCGGGCCCCCAGTCGGCATTGCGCTTGCGGATCTGCACCGGTGCGAAATAGAACTCGGGCTTGGGCCCGGGCAGGCCGGTATCGCGCAAAAAGCCCGTGTTCTGCGCCGAGCCGGCAAAGCAGTCGTACACCAGCGCGTCGCCAAAGTGATGGTGCACGCGTGCGCGCAGCGCTTCGTCGCCGGAGAAGTCCACGTAGAGCGTGGGCACGTCGGTGCTAAGCGTTTCCAGTCCGTCGTAGCTGACCACTTCCTCGTAGCAGCCAAGGCCTTCGACAAAGGCGCGGTTGCGCTCCGAGGTAATGGCGGCCAGCGAGATGCCGGGGATGTCGCGCAGGCAGAAGGCGGTGCCATAGGCGGTCTTGCTGGAGGCGCTGGACACTACCAGCCGGGTCGTGCCGAAGAAGCGGTTGTCTTCGAGGAAGTCGGCCAGCATGAACGACGTGATGAACAGTGGCCGGTACAGGATCTGGTAGTTCTCCAGCTCGGGTGCGTAGGCGGCGTCGTTGGTCACGCGGGTGTACTGGTTGTACGCGGAGGTCAGGGACCGGCGGTGCTCGATGGCATCGTAGAAGCCGCGCTCGGTCACGCGTTCGGGCTGCATGCGGATATGGCTGGCGATGGGGAAGTAGCCGTAGAAGCGCTCGCCCGCCGCCACGCCGGGCACCTTGGAGTCCACCACATCGGCAAAGCCCCACACCGGCATATGGCCCCATTCTTGTTGCCCGGTGGGAAAGAACTGCCAGTAATTCATGGCGTCGCCGAAGGCGGCGTAGGTGATGTTGTTGGTGGTGAGTGCGAAGCGGTCGATCTTCAGCAGGACTTCGCCGGGGGCGGCGTCGGTGCGTTCCTGGCGCGCTTCCAGCCGGCTTTCATTTAGGGCATGCTTGCGTGTCAGCAGTCGGGTGACCGTGAGCGATTGTTCGGCGCTGTCGTTGTGACTGCCTTGGTGGCTGCCATGGTCGCTGTGCTTCGTCTGATCCATCGTCTGATCCATCGTCTGTCCCATTTTCTGTCCCTTTCTCACCGTCGAGGTCGATGCCACCAATGTATCGCCGCAAGCAGGCCGCCGGGTTCGGAAACGCGGGTGCCGCGGCCGAGCCGGCGCAAGCGCCTGCCAGGCCGCTGAAACGCCCGTCGCAGCAGCGCGCGCGCTTTACCGTGGATGCCATTTACGAGGCGTTTGTTCGGATATGGCGGGCGCGTGGCTGGGACGGCGTGACCACGCGCGCCGTGGCGCTGGAGGCCGGATGCTCCGTAGGCACCCTGTACGAGTACTTCCCTAACAAGGAGGCGCTGCTCTCCGGCTATGTGCGGCACACCATCGAGCTGCTGCTGGCGCGCATCGAGGCCGAAGTGGCGGCCGTACCCGGGCTGGACTGGCGCACGCGCGTCCAGCGCCTGGCACGGCTGACCTGCGGCGCCGACGATGCCTCGCTGGAGGGCTTCGAACACGAGATGCTCATGCTGGAAGCGCGCATCGCCGAGACCAAGCATCACCGCCGTGTGTTCGATGAGTTGTACGCGGCCTGGCAGCGCGCGCTGGCGGCATGCCCGGATTTGCCGGGCGCGCCGGACCCCGCCATGGTGCGAAGCCTGCTGGAGGCGGTCTGGGGCGCGCGCCGCTATCGCCTGCTGCTGCAGGCTGCCGAGTCCTCGCGGGCGGCATGGGTGGCGCAGATGGAGCGGCTTTGCCTGCTGGCGCTGGGGGCCGCGCCGTTGTCTTCGGATCCTATGGATTTTATGGATCCTGCGCGTCGCTCCTGAACCCTACCTTCTTGTGCGTGCCGTCGCAGAACGGCTTGTTGCCCGACTGGCCGCAGCGGCAAAACCAGGCCTCGGTCATGCGGGTGATGGTTCTGCCGGTGCCGCTGATGACTTCAAGATTGCCTTTGACGCGCAGCGGTCCGTTGGGGATGGGATGGATATCGAGGGGCCCATCGCGCTGCGCCAGCGGCTCCGATGCTACGGTGGCGGCCTCGCCGGTGGCGACGAAACCCGCGCTGGCGTGGCTGCCGTCGCACAGGGGCTTGTTGCGCGAAGCGCCGCAGCGGCACAACGTCAGGCGAAAGCCGGCGGGCTGGCCATCGATGGTGATGGCGGCGCGCAGCGCCAGCGGGCCGTTCTCGAGCACGCGCACCACATTGACCAGCGGCGCCGCCTCGCCGGGGGAATCGTCGACGTTCTGGTAGCTGATGGCGCCCGATGGGCAGTTGTGCGCAATCTCCGCGATTTCTTCGGCGCTGGCGTTGTCGGGGTGGATCCACTCGCCCTGCACGCCGGGCACGAACACGTCCGGGCGGTCCAGCACGCAGTGGCGCGAATGGATGCAGCGGCTGTCGTCGAAGAGCACGATGACGCGCTTGCCGGCAACGGACTCGGTGGCCATGGCTGGCCCTCCTGCGCATTGCGCGCCAGGTGGCGCGCTCCCTTTCCTTTATAGCGCTTGCCGGCGGGTTTGCGCAGTGCTTTTCAGCGGCTTGGTTTTTTTGCAAAGATTCGTGTGCGTCACCCTGTAAGGCGTGCGCGCGTGGTGCTAATCTGAAGGCGATAGGCAGCGGCGCGGTGCGCAGGTGCCCTGCCAGGCGCTCCCGCCTTTGCGCGGGTCGTGTTGCAATCCGTTGGGATCGAACAAGGAGTGGGTGATGAAAACTGCACGACAGGTTCTTGAGTCCAAACCGACTCAGGCTATCTACAGCATTCCCCCTGGCGCCACGGTTTATGCTGCGCTGCAACTGATGGCGGAAAAAGGCATTGGCGCGTTATTGGTGATCGAACGCGGCGATATCGTTGGTATTTTGAGCGAGCGGGATTATGCGCGGAAGGTGATCCTGATGCAGCGGACTTCCCGGGAGACCTTTGTTCGCGACATCATGACGTCGGCGGTGATTTATGTGCGCGGGGATCAGAGTACCGATGAGTGCATGGCGTTGATGACGCAGCATCGGTTGAGGCACTTGCCGGTGATGGACGGCGATGCCCTGGTGGGCATGTTGTCGATCGGGGACCTGGTCAAGGATATTATTTCCGAGCAGAAATTTATCATCGATCAACTGGAGCACTACATTAGCGGGACGCCCCATCCCAAGCTCTGATCTCATTGCCCCGGTGATTCCTGGTAAATGGAAGCTGATTTACCGCAGGTTCAAGGGCTTAAGGTCACAAGCTTAAAGTCAAAGGCAGTTTCATGACCCCTGCGGGGCGCCGGCCTGTTTTCCTGTCTCCCAAAAGGGCAGGCTAGGAAGGCGCCCCATACGGTCTTGGCACATCTTCACGTCTCGCTTCGCTGCGTGTGACGGGTGGCTTGTTGGGGCCAGCCCAATCTGGCCCCGCTGTATTGGGTACGCTCCCGTCCCTGCGGCAACAAAAAAACCACAAAATTCCGTATTTTGCTTCGTGTCGGCTTGCTGGCAGATGGCCGCTCGTACTGAACAGAAGTACGCACGTTCAGGCAAAAGGCGCGTTTGCGCCGCATCAGAAACCAACTTAGTGCCGCACTCCATATTTGGTATCCGCATATAATTATGCATTCACTGAATTAGGCCCGCCCGGGCCGTGCAGGCGGCATCTGCCAGCTCGTGGCAGTTCTCGATTCGCGCAGCGCTGGGTACGCGTCCAATCGGTTGATTTCAATTTTGTGGCCATGTTCCCCGATATAGGCTGACAAACGAGGTGGTTTGTTGGCGGTTGGGCGCAACGTTGGTTGCTTATGACTACGCGCCCTGCTGCCTCCGATGTCTTCCTCCACTTCTGCTTCATCTGCTTCTTCTGCGGTTGCTACCCCTGCCCTGAGCCACCAGGCCATCATGCGCGTGATCGGCGGGATCATCCTTTGCATCTTGCTGTCCGCGCTGGACCAGACCGTGGTGATTCCGGCGGTGCCGGCGATTGCCAATGACCTGAACGGGTTTGGCCATTTGTCGTGGATCGTGACGGCCTACCTGATCACTTCCACCGTTTCCACGCCCTTGTACGGCAAGTTGTCGGATACCTATGGCCGGCGCCGGCTGCTGATGCTGGCGATCGCGCTGTTCATCCTGGCCTCGGTGGCGTGCGCGATGGCGGCTACGCTGGAGCAGCTGATCCTGTTCCGTGCGCTGCAAGGCATTGGCGGTGGCGGCTTGATGTCGCTGGCGCAGGCGGCGATTGCGGATGTGGTGGCGCCGCGCCAGCGTGGGCGTTACCAGGGTTACCTGGCGACCGTGTGGGCGGTGGCTTCCATTGCCGGCCCGCTGGTGGGGGGCTGGACTTCAGATCATCTGTCGTGGCGCTGGCTGTTCTGGATCAATGTGCCGCTGGGGTTGCTGGCCATGTTCATGTGCTATCGGGGCTTGAGCCAGTTGCAGGTGCGTGGCGGCTCGGCGCGGGTGGACTGGGGCGGCGCGCTGCTGCTGACGGTTTCCATTGTGGCCTTCCTGCTGGCGATGAGCTGGGGGGGCGATGTCTACGACTGGATCTCGCCGGAGATCGCTGGCCTGGCGCTGCTGGCCTTGGTGGCGGTGACCGCGCTGGTCTGGCAGGAGCGCCGCGCGGGCGACCCGATGCTGCCGCCGCGGCTGTTCCGCAACCGCGCTTATGTGCTGGGCGTGGCGGCGTCCGCGATGGCTGCGCTGAATATCTTCTTGTGCATCTTCGCGCTGCCGCTGCATTTCCAGCTGGTGCGCGGCGCCGATGCGTCGGAGTCCGGTTTGCTGGTGGTGCCGTTCCTGCTCTCCACCGTGGCGGGCAATTTCATCGTGGCCGGGCTGGCGCCGCGCCTGGGGCGGATGCGCGGCATCCTGACCGGCGGATTCATTGCCGCGGCGCTGGGCTTGCTGGCGCTCGTGGCGGTTTCGCCGTCCACGCCGCTGGCGCTGGTCTTGCTGGCCATGATGGTGGCCGGCGTGGGGCTGGGCATGACCATGGTCGGCACCTTGATGACGGTGCAGAACGTGCTGGAGCGCCGCGATACCGGCGCCGGCACCGGCGCGCTGCTGGTGCTGCGCTCGCTTGGCAGCGCCTTTGGCGGCGCGCTGGCCGGCACCTTGCTGACGCTGGAATTCCGCCATGCCCTGCACGCTTCCGGCGTGACGCAGGCGCTGGACCTGGGCGCGCTGCGCCACGGCAGCGAGGCGCTGGCCCATCTCTCTCCCGCAGTGCGGGACGTGCTGACGGGCGGCGTGGAGTCGGGCTTCCGGTTGATTTTTGCCGTGGGCACCGTGGCCGCCCTGCTGGCGCTGGTGATCGTGCGCCGCATGCCGGACGTGGAGTTGCGCAGCAGCGTGACCGAGCACGCGGCCACGCTGGCCATGGAGTAAGCGGGAGGAGGCTTGCGCATCCATTTCACGCCCAACGGCGTAAACTACGGACAGACCATCTCCGGAGTTTCCTACATGCGCAGCCTTCCCGAACAGCGCTCACGCGCCCTGCAACGCATCGCCTTGTCCGGCGCGTTGGTCCTGGCCGCTGCCGCCGCTGTTGTCGCCGCGCCGCGTCTTGCGCAAGCCGCCGATACCCCGGCAGCCACCGCCGCCAAGCCGGCCGGCGCCTGCCCGGCCTCGCTCAACTTCAAGTTCCCCCGCCTGCAGGACGAAGCGCCGCAAAACCTCTGCCAGTACGCCGGCAAGGTCGTAGTGGTGGTCAATACCGCCAGCTATTGCGGCTTTACCCCGCAATACGAAGGGCTGGAGGCGCTGTACGCCAAGTACCGCGAACGCGGGCTGGTGGTGCTGGGCTTCCCGTCCAACGACTTTTCGCAGGAGCCGGGCTCCTCCAAGGAGATCGCCGACTTTTGCTACAACACCTATGGCGTGAAATTCCCGATGCTGGGCAAGTCGCACGTGCGCGGCAGCGATGCCAATCCCATGTACGCGCTGCTGGCCAAGCAGTCCGGCACCACGCCCAAGTGGAATTTCTACAAGTACGTGATCGACCGCAACGGCCAGGTGGTGGGCAGCTATAACAGCATGACCAAGCCCGACGACAAGCAGTTCGTGAGCAAGATCGAGCAACTGCTGGACGGCGCGCGCTAAGCCGCCGGGCTACTAAGCTGCCATCGGCACCGCACGGCTTCGCAGCCGTGAAGCCGTGCGCCACCAGGTTGAGCGCGGTAAAGCCGATCCCGGCCAGGCACACCGCCTGCCAGCCGCCAAGCGCCCAGGTGGCGCCGCGCACACTGCCCTTCAACGTGGCCGCGCCCATGGCATCGGCGCACGATTCGCTGGCTTCTTGACCAGCGTCAAGCCGCCGGGGCGCCGCCATCGCTACTTTCGCCGCTTTGGGGAGAGACAGACGATGGCCATCACGCTATACGATGCCGGCGGGCACACCTGCCTGCTGTTTTCGGACCTGGTCGAGGAGGAGCACGGCGAGGTGGTGCAGACCAACCAGTTCCTGATCGTCGACGCCGGCCACGGCGCGCTGATCGATCCTGGCGGGCACATGACCTACGGCGAGCTGTACCTCGCCATCAGCCGCTACTTTCCGCCCAAGCAGCTCGACTACGTGCTGGCGTCGCACGCCGATCCGGATATCGTGGCCTCGGTCGGGCGCTGGCTGACCGCCTCCGATAGCCGCATCCTGATCTCGCGCGTCTGGGCGCGGTTCTTGCCGCATTTCTGCCAGGCGGGCAAGACGCAAGGGCGCATCGTCACCATCCCCGATGCCGGCATGCCGATCGCGCTGGGCAACTGCACGTTGCTGGCGGTGCCGGCGCATTTCCTGCACTCGGAGGGCAACTTCCAGTTCTACGATCCCATCAGCAAGATCCTGTTCTCCGGCGACCTGGGCGCGGCCATGACCAGCGCGCGGGAAGCCGGCGCGGTGGTGAGCGATTTTGCCGCGCACACCCGCGCCATGCTGCCCTTCCACCAGCGCTACATGAGCGGCAACCGCGCCTGCCGGCTGTGGGCCAACATGGCGCGCGGGCTGGATATCGAGTGGATCGTGCCGCAGCACGGCCCGTCGTTTCGCGGCAAGGTGATGGTGGCGCAGTTCATCGACTGGGTCTCCACGCTGGAGTGCGGGCTGGACCTGCTTAGCCAGGACAACTACAGGCTGCCGCCCGTCACCACAACGGCAGCCTGACGCCCGGCACCGGTTGCACGATCAATCGCGCGCCAGCCCCTCGGCCACCAGCGCCTCGTGCACCTTCGGCCGCGCGGCCACGCGCGACAGGTAGGCCTGCAGCGCGGGGTAAGGGTTGAGCGGCATCTGCAGCATATTGGCCCAGTTGGCGACGGCGAAGCAGTAGGCGTCGGCCACGGTGAACTGCGTGCCGCACAAGTAGTCGCGCGTGGCCAGGTGCCGGTCCAGCTCGGCGAAGCGCAGGGCCACCTTGGCCAGGCAATCCTCGCGTGTGCTCTGCGCGGTTTCCTTGTGCCACAGCCACGGGCTGAAGACCTTGTGCAGCTCGGTGGAGACCAGCGTCAGCCAGCCCACCGCTTCCAGGCGCGCCTGGGTGCCGGCCGCCGGCAGCAGCGCCTTGCCCGGGGCGAGGTCCGCCACGTATTGCAGCAGCGATGCGGCTTCGGTGTGGCGCGAGCCATCGTCCAGTTGCAGCATCGGCACGTAGCCGCGCGGGCTCACCGCGTAGAAGTCGTCGCTGCCGTTTTCCGGCTCGCTCAGCTTGTGCCGGGCCAGGTCGACCTTGGCGAGCGAAAACGGCAGGCCGGCTTCGCGCAGTGCGATATGCACGGCCAGGGAGCAAGCGCCAGGGGAGTAGTAGAGCTTCATCGGGTAGTCCTCGCTGTTTTGGGTTCGGTTTTTCAGGGTTTGCCGCCACGCCTTGTGGTGGCAGTGCAGGCAGTCTAGGATTGCGAAAGCGCAATCACAATGCGCACTGACGCAAGCTATGGCTGCAAATCTGCAATGAACATACCCTACCAACTCTCTTCCCCCGATCTCGACGTGGTGCTGGCATTGGTGCGTTGCGCCACGCTGGCCGAAGCCGGGCGCCGGCTCGGGCTTGATGCCTCCACCGTGTTCCGCGCGCTGCAGCGCATCGAGAAAGGGCTGGGGCGGCGCCTGTTCGAGCGCAGCCGCGCGGGCTACCTGCCGACCGAACTTGCCCAGCAGTTCGCACAGCATGCCGAACGCATCGAGGCCGAGCTGGAGGCGGCGCGCGCGCATGCCTCGGTGTCGGCCGGCACGGTGTCGGGCCTGGTGCGCATCACCACCACCGATACCGTGCTGCATGGCATGGTGCTGCCGGCACTGGCGCCGCTCGGGCGCAAGCATCCCGGGCTGAGCTTCGAGCTGATCGCCACCAATGAGCTGGTCAGCCTGACCCGGCGCGACGCCGACATCGCCGTGCGCGCCACGCGCCATCCACCCGATCACCTGATCGGCAAGTGCCTCGGCCCCTTGCGCGTGGCGGTGTTCGCGGCGCGGGAGTTGGTGGAGGCGGCCTGCATCGCGATCCCCGGGCACGGCGGCGCCGTCGACCTTGCCGCGCTGGCCACACTGCCGTGGATCGCGCCGGACGAGGCCATGCCCGATCACCCGTCGGTGCGCTGGCGCCGCAAGCACCTGCCGCGCGTGGTGCCGCAGTACCGCGTCAACAGCATCGCCGGCGTGCTGGAAGGCGTCGAGGCAGGGCTCGGCGCCGGCATTGTTTCGCTGATGATCGGGCGGCGCAGCGGCAAGCTGGTGGCGCTCACCGGCACGCTGGACGAGTGCGACACCGACCTGTGGCTGCTGACACATCCGGAGTCCCGGCATCTGCGGCGTATCGCCACCGTGGTCAGCCACCTGGCGGAGCATGTCAGGCTGGACGCGTAGGGCGTTGAGAACGTGCGCTCACGGCGCCGCCAGCGCGGCGGGAATGGCGCTGGCCAGAAAATCGTAGACCGCGCGGATACGCGCGCTGCCGCGGATTTCCCGGTGCACGGTGAGCCAGACCGGCAGTGGTGGAATGGACAGCGCGGGCAGCACCGTGCGCACGCGCGCATCGCCGGCGGCGATATAGCGCGCCGCAAAGCCCACGCCCAGGCCGGCGCGGATCGACTGCCACAGCACGATATCGTCATCGCTGCGCACCGCGAACGCCTCGCGCGTGATCTCCACGCCCATGGCGCGAAAGCCGCGCAGGATCGTGTCGTCGCCGTCATAGCCGATCAGGTCGAAGCGCGGCAGGTCCTGCGCCGTGCGCGGCACGCCCTTGCGCCGCAGGTAGTCCTCGTGGGCGCAGGCACATAGCGCCACGGACGCCACCTTGCGCGCGATCAACGATGCCTGCACCGGCCGCACCATGCGGATGGCGATATCGGCCTCGCGCCGCAGCAGGTTGCTGACGGCGTTGGACGACACCACTTCGATGGCGAGTTGCGGCTCGCGCAGGCGCAGGTCTGCCAGCAGCGGCGGCAGCAGGTAGCTGGCCACCGCGCGGCTCGCGGAGATGCGCACCGTCCCCGCAATGCCCGCCTGGTCGCGCGCGAGCGTGCGCGCGACCGCGTCCGCGCCCTGCTGCATCACCCGCGCAT
This sequence comes from Cupriavidus sp. GW822-FHT02D05, assembly GCF_058802485.1. NCBI lineage: Bacteria > Pseudomonadati > Pseudomonadota > Betaproteobacteria > Burkholderiales > Burkholderiaceae > Cupriavidus > Cupriavidus sp. GW822-FHT02D05. Next base: position 233,508 of record NZ_JBXAOE010000008.1, read on the forward strand.
GCCCGGCGATGGCGCGCGCAGCCTCTGTCGGCTGCAGGCCGTGGCCGGTGCGCTCGAACAGCGGCACGCCGAGCTGCGCCTCCAGTTGCGCCACGTGGCGCCCCAGCGTGGGCTGGCTGCTGGAAAGCTGGCGCGCCGCGCCCAGCAGGCTGCCGGCCTCCATCACGGCCAGGAAGGAGCGCATCAGCGTCCAGTCGAATGCTTCGGCCATTTTCTCCATCGCTCCTTGCCTGGCGTTCTATTCAAAAATGAATTCGCGTGTTGCATATTCATGCAATTGTGGTGTAGCGAAGGATTGCCCACAATGGTCTTCAGGCGATACCGCAAGGAGAACGTGATGCAGGAGAACATGATGCGCGACACCGTATTGATACTTGGCGCCAACGGCCGTCTAGGCCGCACCCTGGTGGATGCCTTCGCGGCGGCCGGCTGGACGGTGCTGGCGCAGGCACGCCGTCCGCTGGCGGGCACGGCAGCGCACAACGTGCGCAGCCTGGCTATCGATGTGGCCGACACCGCGCAACTGCTCGCCGCCGCGCGCGGCGCCAGCGTGGTGGTGAACGCGCTCAACCCGGTCTATACCGAATGGGAGCAGCACGCCGAAGCACTGACGCGCAGCGGCATGGAGGTGGCTCAGGCGCTGGACGCCTTGCTGCTCTATCCCGGCAACGTCTACAACTTCGGCGAGTCGATGCCGCCGCTGCTGCGCCCCGATACCGCCGAGCGGCCCAGCGCGCGCAAGGGCGAGATCCGCCACGCCATCGAGGCCGGCCTGCGCGAGCGTGCGCCCGAGCTGCGCAGCGTGATCCTGCGCGCGGGCGATTTCTTCGGCGGCCCGGGGCGCGGCGCATGGATGGACCTGGCGATCGCCAAGTCGCTCGATCAAGGCAAGGTGGTCTATCCCGGCCCGCGCGACCGCGCGCATGCCTGGGCCTACCTGCCCGACCTGGCGCAGGCCTTCGTTGCGGTGGCAGGCCGTCACGCCGATCTGCGCGGCCATGCCGTGCTGCATTTCGCGGGGCATACGCTAACGGGCGATGAACTGGTGAGCGCGCTGGCCGAAGCCAGCGGCATGGCGCACGCACCGCGCGTGGGCGGCATGCCATGGTGGCTGATCCGCGCAGGCGGCGCGGTGGTGCCCATGTGGCGCGAGCTGGCCGAGATGGCTTACTTGTGGAAGGTGCCACATGCGCTCGATGGCACGGCGCTGGAAGCCCTGGTGGGCGAGCTGCCGCGCACGCCGCTCAAGCAAGCGCTGCGCGCAAGCCTGGGCGAACTGGGTTTGCGAGTGGCCGCCTGAGTGTGGCGTCAGGCCTGCCCAATGATGTCGGCGCGCGTCACCACGCTGCCGAAATGATGCCGCCACAGCGTCTCGCCCAGCGCACCGGAAGGATCGAGAGACGACCCGACGGTGAGATCGGAGATCAGCGTGGGCTGCAGGCCCGCATCGAACAGCGCGAAGCCCGCTGCCAGCACGCAGGTCTCGGTCTGGATGCCGGCAACAAGCACACGTTCTGGCGCCAGCTCACGCAGATACGCAATTGCCTCGGCGCACGGCAGGTAGCCATGCTTCACGAACACGCGATCCGCCGGTATGAGGGACTGGTCGCCCGTGCCGGGCGCCCAGCCGAGCTGGCGCATGAACGGCGTGCGCGCTTCGTCATGGTGCTCCACGGTTGCTACCGAAGGCATCTGGCCGATCAGTGGCAACAGGCCATCGATCAGCCATTGTGGCGGCGAGAAGGTGGGCTGAACGTCGACGATCAACAGGGCTTGTCGCAAGGTATTCTCTCCGGAGATCGCATCGAAATGCCAAGCCGGGAGATTATAAGAGACGGCCTGCGCCCGGCCGCGCAACTTAGTCCAGCATCGCTGCCAGCGTCGGCGGCAAGCCGCGATTCGGCTTGTGCGGCGGGCGCGCGAAGCTGCCTTGCGCCGCGCCAGTGGGCGCCAGCGCAATCAAGCTCTCGCAATGCCGGATCGCGCTGGACACGCCATCCACCACCGGCACCGGAATCCGGTCCTTGAGCGTACGCGCCAGCCCGGCCAGCGGCGCGCCGGCCACGATGATCACGTCCGCACCATCCTCGCGCACTGCCTTCAGGCTGAGTTCCTCCAGCCGCGCCGCATGATCCTCCTGCACGCTGCCGATATCGCGCAGCGGCTGCTGCAGCGAACGCACGCTGGCCAGCCGCGAGGTCAGCCCGTTAGCCGCCACGCACTCGCGATACCAGGCCTCGATCCGATGCGAAATCGCAATGATGGAAAAACGCTGCCCAAGCAGGCAGGCGCTGGCCAGCGCCGCCTCTGTCATGCCCACCACCGGCACATTGAACAGCTCCTTCAACCCCGCCAGCCCAGGATCGCCAAACGCAGCCACCACCAGGCCATCGAACTGCCCCTGATGCTCCGCCGCCACGCAAGCCGTAGCGTAGCCCCCCACCAGCGCCTCGAAACGCGTCTCGATATAAGCCACGCCAAACTGCGCCGTCGCCATCGTCAGCGAAGTCCCCGGCGAAGCCGTACGCAAAGCCTCCGCGCGAATCAGCTCGGTAACGCTCTCGGAAATATTAGGATTAACAACAAGAATACGCATGATCATGTCCGGAAAGAATGCTCACCACCAGCAGGCGCCCAGGGGCCCCAGGGGCCCCCACGCGATGCGAAGCGAGCCGTGAAGGTGTACCAGGCCGTATGGGGCGCCTCGTCGGCAGGCAAAAAGAGCGGAAAAGAGGGGGCCATGTCTGAGCATCGCCTTAAGGCGATGTGAGTTTGGCCCCCGGCCGCTCTTTTTGGCTGACGACGAGGGGGTGTCGCCCCATCCGGCGCGCCTTCTTTGCCTACTTTCTTGGCAAGACAAGAAAGTAGGTCGCCGCCCCGCAGGGGTGGTGAAACTGCCTTTGACTTTGAGCCTTTGAAGCTGACTTTGAAGCTGACTTTGAAGTTAAGCAGTGGAAGTCGAAACCAAAACCACCAAGCCTCAAACCAACGACGGCGCGCCCGCAGGCAAGAACCTCCCCCGCCCCGGAACCGGCTCCAGATACCTCCCATCCTCCACCAGCAACTCCCCCCGCGAGAAGCAATGCACCGGCCACCCGGTCACTTCAATCCCCTCATACGGCGTGTAATCCACCGCATGATGCAAATCGCTATTAGCAATCCGCACCTTCCGCGATGGATCCCACAACGCAATATCGGCATCTGCGCCAACAGCGATGGTTCCCTTGCGCGGATACAGGCCATAGAGCCGCGCCGGCCGGTACGAAGTCAGCTCGACAAACTGATGCAACGAAAGCCGGCCTTGCGCGATGCCGTTGAACAACAGCGGCAAGCGCGTCTCGATCCCGGGCACGCCATTGGGAATGTGGTCAAACGGCTGGGCCGTGCCGCCCAGCTTCTTGCCTTGCGGATCGTCATAGTTGAACGGCGCATGGTCCGAGGAAAACACGCTGAACACGCCATTGGTCAGCGCACGCCAGACAGCAGCCTGATTCTCCGGATCGCGCGGCGGCGGGCTGCACACGCACTTGGCGCCTTCGTAGCCATCATCGCCAGGCAAGCCCATATCCTCGGCAGTCAGGTACAGGTACTGCGGGCAGGTCTCGGCCAGGATCGGCAGCCCCCTGCCCTGTGCCCAGCGAATCTGCTCGATCGCCTCCTTGCCGGAAACATGCACGATCAGGATCGGCACGTCGACCAGCTCGGCAAAGGTGATAGCGCGATGCGTGGCTTCGCGTTCCACCAGCGCAGGCCGGGCCATGCCGTGGAAGCGCGGCGAGATGCGCCCTTCCCCGACCAGTTTTTCAGTGAGCCACGAGATGCAATCCGCGTTCTCGGCATGCACCATCACCAGCGCATCGTTTTGCTTGGCCACGTCGAGCACGTCCAGCATCTCGCGGTCGGATAGCTTCAGATCGTCGTAGGTCATGTAGACCTTGAACGAGGTGTAGCCCTTGCGAATCAGTTCGGGCAATTCATTCTGCAAGACATCCGGCGTGGGGTCCGCCACGATCAGGTGGAAGCCGTAGTCCGCCACCGCACGGCCTTCGGCGCGGCGATGGTAGTCCGCCACAGCTGCCTTGAGCGAGCCGCCCTTTTCCTGCGCCGCGAACGGGATCACCGTGGTGGTGCCACCGCACACGGCAGCGCGCGTGCCGGTGAAAAAATCATCCGCCATGCGCATGCCGTCGGGCATGGGCTGGTCCAGGTGGACGTGGCCATCCACGCCGCCCGGCAGCGCCAGCAGGCCGGTGGCATCCATCTCGCGCGCGGCGCGCGGCAGGTCATGGCCCAGCATGGCGATGCGGCCGTCGCGCACGCCGATGTCGCAGGTGAAGCGGTCTGAGGCGGTGACCACTTCGGCGTTGCGGATGACAAGATCAAGTTCGGTGTTCATGCGCCCTGCTCCTTCATTCCACTTCGGCAAACAAGCGGCCCCAGCCGCGCAGCGCGCGCGTATCCACGCCAGCCAGCCGCAGCGATTTCCACACCACGGTGGATATGGTGTCGTAGACGGGGATGCCGGTCTCGGCTTCCAGCGCTTGCACCAGGTGCGCCGCGCGCAAGTTGGTGCAGAACGTGGTGATGGCAGACGGCTTGTGCTGCGCCACTTCGCGCACCATGCGGCGGATGGTGTTTTCTTCCACCTCGGCGAAGCTGTAGTTCACGTGCAGGTCGAGGTGGCGCTCCGCCGTGCAGCTAAAGCCGTTGCGCTTGTAGTTCTGCACGATGCGTTGCTGCACATCGTCGAGATAGGGCGTGACCAGGCCGAAATCGTGCGCGCCGGTCTTTTCCAGGATTTCGTTCAGCGCCAGCACCGAGGTGGTGGCGGGAATGCCGGTTGCCTCGGTGATCTGCCGGCACAGCGCCTGGTCTTTCTCGAAGCCGAGCCAGCCGGAAGAGGTGCCGTTCCATGCGATCACGTCCACGCGCGCGTCGGCCAGCAATTTGGCGGCGCCGATGATCTTGTCGAGATCGAACTGGCCCAGCGCCTGGTCGCGCAGCGAGATCTCGGTAACGGTGAAGCGCGAGAAATGCGCGCTGACATTGGGCAGGCCGCTCACCATCGCGCTGGTGATGGGTTCCAGCGCGGTATTGGACGACGGCGTGAGCATGCCGAGGAGGGTGCGTTTGGTCATGGGGTAATGCTCTTTAGGAGATGCCGCGCCGCTGCCGGCGTGTGCCGGCGCGGCGCGTGCGACTGTATGGCTAGCTGTGGAGGTCGCGCTGCGCTCAGACCGGCAGCTTCTTCTCGTAGTCGATCGCAGTCGAGGAGATCAGCAGGCCCACGCCGGCGGCGGCAAAGAACATCAGCGCCAGGAAGTACGAGCCGGTGAACTGCACGATCATGCCGACGATGATGGGCACGGTGATGCCGCCGATATTGCCGCCCAGGTTCATGATGCCGCCCAGCACGCCCACCTTGTTGCGGGTGCCGAGGATGGACGGGATGCACCAGTACAGGCCGCACCAGCGCAGGAAGAACAGCGTGGAGGAGAGCAGGGCAACCACCACCACCGGATCCTTCACGTACGCCACCGAGAAGATCGACACGGTAGCCACCACGGCGGCGATGCCGAACAGGGTGCGCATCACCAGGTTGGGCGCGCCGCCCGCGGCCTTCCACTTGTCGGCGATCCAGCCGCCGATGAGTTCACCGATAAAGCCCGAGAAGAAGATGATGAAGCTGGCGCCGCCCATCTGCTTGATGTCGAAGCCGTGCACCTTGTTCAGGTAGTTGGGCATCCACGTCAGCAGGCCGTAGAAGACGCTGTTGAAGCACATCCAGCCGGTCGCCATGCACCACACGGAGCGGTACTTGAGGAAGTCGAGCGAGCGGCCCGACAGGTTGGCCGGCTCGGCGCGGTGCTCGCTGGCTTGCGCGGCTTCGATATAGCTCGCTTCCAGCTCATTGACGCCACGGTGCTCGCGCGGCGAGTTGCGCACGTAGTACCACGCCAGCATGCCGGCCAGCACGGTGCCCACGCCAGCGACCACGAAGGCCAGGCGCCAGGAACCCAGCGCGGTGATCAGCCAGGTGATGATGATGGCGCCGAGCGCCGCACCCAGCGGCGCGCCGCCGTCCAGCAGGGTGGCGCCGCGGCCGCGTTCGTTCTGCGTCATCCAGATCGCATTGAGCTTGCCGCCGGCCGGGTAGATCGGCGCCTCGGCCGCGCCCAGCCCGAGCCGGGTCAGCAACAGCGCGCCGGCGCTGGTGCACACGGCTGCCAGAGCCTGGAACGCACCCCAGAAGACAGTGGCGGTGGCGATCACGATGCGCGGCTTGTACTTGTCCGCCAGCATGCCGCCGGGAATCTGCATGACCGCGTAGGTCCAGAAGAAAGAGCTGAGGATCAGCCCCTGCATGGTGGGGCTGAGATCGAACTCCTTGGCGATCAGCGGCATCGCGACCGAGAGCGAGGCCCGGTCGATGTAGTTGATGGCGATGAGGAACAACATCATCAGGAAAATCTTCCAGCGCACGGAGCTCTTCGTCTCCGTTAGCGCTGCTGCCCGGCTTGTCGTTTGCATGACGCTTGTCTCCTTTGGGGGAATGTTAGGCGGTTTGTGTTGTGTGTCGCGCAACTGGGACGGAGTATAGGATACGTAATCTGTAATTACAACTCTCGTAAGTCGTTGATTTTATTGTTATGCTAACGCACAATTTTGGGATGTGTTAGCCTTCTTGTGGTGCATGTTCCCCATCTCGGTGATGTCTGTGACTCAAACGCTTCCTAAATCCACCCGCCTGCGCACCCTCGGCATGTCGGCCGAAATCGCCGCGCGGCTGCGCACCATGATCGAGGAGGGCGAACTGCCCCCCGGCGCGCGCATCGACGAGCGCGCCTTTTGCGAGATGTTCGACGTCTCCAAGACGCCGCTGCGCGAGGCGCTCAAGGTGCTGGTGTCCGAAGGCCTGGTGCTGCATCGGCAGTACATCGGCTACCGCGTGGCCCCGCTCGATCTGGATGAGCTGCGCTCCACCTTCGAGACGCTGCACGGGCTGGAGGCCACCGCCGGCGAACTCGCGGCGGCGCGCCTGTCCGAGGTGGCCATGGCGCGCCTGGAGCGCAAGCACCAGGCCATGCTGGAAGCTCACGCCGCCGGGCGTCGCACCGAGTACTTCCGCACCAACCAGGAAATCCACCAGCTGATCATCGACGGCGCGGCCAACCTCGTGCTGGCTGGCATCTACGCCATGCTGATGAGCAAGGTCCACCGCGCGCGCGGCGCCGCCAATGCGGATATGCTGCGCTGGCAGGAGTCGCACGAGGAGCACGAGGCCATCATGGCCGCGCTGCGCGAACCGGGCCGGCCGCGGCTGGCGCAGGTGCTGCGCCAGCATTCCGAGAACACTGCAAAAGAAGTCCTGACCGTGGTCGCGCGGACCCTTTCCGAGCCCGCCGGCCACATCGCCACCGAAGCCAAGGGGAAACGATGAAACTAGTACGTGTGGGTAAGCCGGGCGCGGAACGCCCGGGTCTGATCGATGCCGAAGGCCGCGTGCGCGACCTGTCCGGCGTGCTGGACGGCCTCGGGCCGCAGGCGTTGTCGGCCGAAGCGCTGGCGCGCCTGGCCAAGCTGGACCCGGCCACGCTGCCGGTGGTGCAGGCCGAGCGCTTCGGCGTGCCCTGGAGCGGCATCGGCAAGATCGTGGCGATCGGCCTGAACTACGCCGACCACGCCGCCGAGGCGGGCATGGCGTTGCCGGCCGAGCCCATCGTCTTCCTGAAAGCCAACAGCTCGCTCAACGGGCCCAACGACGCGGTGATGCTGCCGCGCGGCTCCGAGAAGACCGACTGGGAAGTGGAGCTTGGCGTGGTGATCGGCAAAGTGGCACGCAACGTCGCGCTCGCCGATGCGCTCTCGCACGTGGCCGGCTATTGCGTGGTGAACGACGTCTCCGAGCGCGAATTCCAGATCGAGCGCGGCGGCACCTGGGACAAGGGCAAGGGCTGCGACACCTTCTGCCCGGTCGGCCCGTGGCTGGTCACGCGCGACGAAGTGGCCGACCCGCAGGCGCTGGGCTTGTGGCTGGACGTCAACGGCCAGCGCGTGCAGAAGGGCAGCACCGCCACCATGGTGTTCGATGTGGCCACGCTGGTGAGCTACGTCAGCCGCTTCATGACGCTGCACCCCGGCGACCTGATCTGCACCGGCACGCCGCCGGGCGTGGGCATGGGCTTCAAGCCGCCGCGCTTCCTCAAGGCGGGCGACACCATGCGCCTGGGCATCGACGGCCTGGGCGAGCAGGGCCAGACGGTGGTGGCCTACGCCTAGGGGCGGGCAAAACCGCGCGCCATGACGACGGCTGTCGCTCCCTCTCCCCTCATGGGGAGAGGGCTGGGGAGAGGGGTGGCTTAGCTAGGAGCCACGCAAAGCGAAGCCCGTGGTGTTTTCCAGCACGCCGGCGTATCGAGCGCCCGCTCTCCCCCCCAACCCCTCTCGCGCGCGGGAGAGGGGAGCACGACAACGCAGATCCAGCGTCGTGCCTGCCGCCTGTACCGCTATCGACACCTGCCTCCACGGCCGCAAATCTCCCCATGATCCCAACGAACGCGAGAACGTTCCCCGTTCGCAACAGTTGTTACCCTGATTTCGCTACAAAGGGTTAAACCGTTTGCGCTCTGCGCCCAGCGTGAAATACTGTTTTCTATACGCCCTACGCCTCGCAAAGGGGCATCGAGAAAAAGAGTACTGCCATGTCAGAACACGCCCCCGAACTGATCGAGTCACTTCTTGCCGACTCGCACGCGACCCGACCCGCCGCCGCCGCCTCCGCTACCTTCGCTTCCCGCGCTTCACGATTCTGTGAACTGGCCGACACCGTCGACAGCCGCGCCGAGCTGGAAGCCATCCGCCACAGCATCCACCAGCACCCCGAGCTCGCCTTCGACGAAGTGCGCACCGCCGAGCTGGTCGCCACTCAGCTTGAAGGCTGGGGCTACGCGGTGACGCGCAGCGTTGGCGGCACCGGCGTGGTCGGCACGCTGCGCCAGGGCGACGGTCCGCGCAGCATCGGCGTGCGCGCCGACATGGACGCGCTGCCCATTCATGAGCGCACCGGCCTGGCGTACGCCAGCATCCACGCCGGCAAGATGCACGCCTGCGGCCACGACGGCCACACCACCGTGCTGCTCGGCGCGGCGCGCCAGCTGGCCCGCACACGCAACTTCAACGGCACCGTCAACCTGATCTTCCAGCCCGCCGAGGAAATCGGCGCCGGCGGCGGCGCCGAGCGCATGCTCGCCGACGGCCTGTTCGAGCGCTTTCCCTGCGACGCGATCTTCGGGCTGCACAACCATCCCGGCGTGGAAGCCGGCACCTTCATGTTCCGCGCCGGCCCCTTCATGGCGGCCTGCGATACGGTCGCCATCACCATCCGCGGCAAGGGCGGCCACGCGGCCCGCCCGCACCAGTCGATCGACCCGATCCTGGTTGCCGGCAGCCTGGTGATGGCGCTGCAGAGCATCGTGTCGCGCAATATCGACCCGAACGAAACCGCCGTGGTCACCATCGGCACGTTGCATGCCGGGCATGCGCCCAATGTGATCCCCGAGAGCGCCAAGCTGGAGTTGAGCGTGCGCTCGTTCAGCCCCGATGTGCGGCGCACGCTGGAGGATCGTATCCGGCGGCTGGTGACCTCGCATGTGGAGGGTTATGGCGCGACCGTGGAGATTGATTACATCCGGGGCTACCCGGTGTTGATCAACAGTGAGCGCGAGACCGAGTTCGCCCGCCAGGTGGCTGAGGAACTGGTGGGATCCGACAAGGTGGTGGCGAATTTCCCGCTGATCGCCGGGAGCGAGGATTTTGCTTACTTCCTGCAGCAGCGGCCGGGGTGTTTTGTGCGGATGGGAAATGGGGCGGGGCAGCCTTTGCTGCATAACGCTGGGTATGATTTTAATGATGAGAATTTGACGGTTGGGGCGGCTTATTGGGCTAGGTTGGTGGAGAGGTATTTGGAGGCGTGAAAGGGGGCAAGGGTAGACCAGTTGGTTTTTGCTGTATTGGCTGGTGTTTATATGAACGGTGATGGTTTTTGGACCCAAAAGCCATACGACATCCCCCTGCGGGGGCTGCCGGTCACTCTTCTTTGCGTCGGCAAAGAAGACTAACGAGAAGAAAGCCGACCCTGCCGGGAGCAGAGCAATCGCGGGTGCTAAGGGTGCTGGTTTCGTCGTATGGCCAGCGGTTCTGCAGGCTTCTGCCGGTACCGGATTGACTGATCACGAACCTGCCGGCTTCCGGGATTCGTGGTGAGGCCCCCGGTAGCGGACACCACTTGCTTCAAGCCGTCTGTCGCTCGCGGCGTGGCCGGCCACGAAGTTGCAGGCGCACCGGTTCCGTCGTGGGCGCGGTGGCACCGGTTTGATATGCCCAAGGCCCTGACCACCGCGCCCGCCCCACCACGAAACCATTGGCAGGCGATGTGTCGTGATGGTCCGCGCCGGTATCGGCAGATGGTCGAACGCGCACCGAGCAAAGCGATCAGGGGCACCACCACGTGACCATTGGATCATGCATTTGCGATGCCCTCAAAGCCGGTATGGCAAAGGCCAGCCAACACTCCGGGCCGTACGACACAACCACCGAGGCTGAACAGCCTTATTGCTCTGCTCCCGGCAGGGTCGGCTTTCTTCTCGTTAGTCTTCTTTGCCGACGCAAAGAAGAGTGACCGGCAGCCCCCGCAGGGGGATGTCGTATGGCTTTTGGGTTCAACGGCCAACGCCGCACAGGGAAAACCCAACCACGGCACCAAGAGCCAACGGTTCCCCCCTCGAGCCCCCAAAAAATCACCGAAAAAACCCACTAGGCGGCACCCCAAACTGCCTCCTGAACATAGTAGAAAACGCACTAGGACTCTCATACCCCAGATCCAACGCCACATCCACCACCTTAGCCCCGGCGGCCAGCCCCTCCAACGCCGACAGCAATCGTGCCTGCTGCCGCCACTGCCCGAACGTCATCCCGGTCTCCCGAGCAAAGCGCCGCTGAATGGTCTTGGGATCCACTCCCAGCCGCTCCCCCCATTGCGCCAAAGTCAGCGCTGTATCGGGCGCCCCGACAATCGCGTCGCAAATCTCCCGCAAGCCCGCATCGGCAGGACGCGGCAAGTGCAACGGCAACGTCGGCACCAGCATGACTTCATCCAGCAACAACCGCATCAGCCGCCCGTCCCGGGACGCTTCCGCGTAGGGCGAAGGGATATCGATCGCGGCGAGGATGAGTTCGCGCAGCAGTGGCGTGATGCCCAGCACGGTGCAGCGGGTGGGCAGGTTGTCAGCGGCGTCCGGCCGGATGTAGGCGGTGCGCATGCGTACGTGCCCAACCATGCGGATCCAGTGCACCATGCCCCCGGGCATCCACATGCCGCGCGTGGGGGGCACGATCCATTGCCCTTCGGCGGTGGCGACCACCATCACGCCATGCACCGCGTGCACCAGTTGTGCATTGGGATGCTGGTGCGGCTTGGTAACGTGGCCGGGCACGTAGTCGGCGGCCATGGCGGTGACCGGCATGGCGCTGCGGTCGTACTGCAGGTAGGCGGGCGACTTGGAGTAGGTGTCGGCGCGGGGGGAGGCGGGCAGGGAGGAGGGCACTGTGGGTGCGGCGCTTTCGGCGTTTTCGGCGCTTCGCTGTGCGATCGGGCGGGGGAGGCGGGGCATGTCCTTTTCTCCAAGGTTCTGGCCCTATTCTCGCAGGACAGGCGGGATCGTGCCATTTAGGATGAGCGCCAGGATTCCCCTATTGCCTTTTCAGCCCCCCGTTTCCATCATGAGCAGCCGCATCGAAACCGCGCCCGGCGGCGCGAACGCCTCGCCGCAAGGCCTGGCCCAGGCTTCCACTACCGCGCAGGCCACCGAGCGGACCGGCTTCCGGGTGCTGGGGGCGATCAGTTTTTCGCACTTCCTCAACGACATGATCCAGTCGCTGATCCTGGCCATCTATCCGATGCTCAAGGGCGGCTTCAACCTCAGCTTTACCCAGATCGGGCTGCTGACCCTGACGTACCAGATCACCGCCTCGCTGCTGCAGCCGGTGGTTGGCCTGTACACCGACAAGCATCCCAAGCCGCAGTCGCTGTCGATCGGCATGGGGTTCACGTTGTGCGGCTTGCTGCTGCTGTCGGTGGCGCCTACCTATGGCGTGCTGCTGGTGGCCGCGGCGCTGGTGGGCACCGGGTCGTCGATCTTCCATCCGGAGTCGTCGCGCGTGGCGCGCATGGCGTCGGGCGGGCAGCACGGGCTGGCACAGTCGATCTTCCAGGTTGGCGGCAACGCGGGCAGCGCGACCGGGCCGCTGCTGGCGGCGTGGATCGTGCATCAGCAGAGCAGCGTGGCGTGGTTCTCGCTGGCGGCGTTGCTGGCGATTGCCGTGCTGTGGCGGATCGGCGGCTGGTATGGCCGTGAACTGGCGCACACCACGCGCAAGCGCAAGGCTGTCGCCGCCGCCGCGCCGCTGCCGCGCAGCACCGTGGTGCGGGCCATGGTGGTGCTGATGGCGCTGGTGTTCTCCAAGTATTTCTACATGGCGAGCTTGAACACGTATTACACCTTCTACCTGATGGAGCGTTTTGGCCTGACGCGGCAGAGCTCGCAGCTCTACCTGTTCGTGTTCCTGTTCGCGGTGGCGGCCGGCACCATCCTGGGCGGCCCGATCGGCGACCGCATCGGCCGCAAGCGCGTGATCTGGGCGTCGATCCTGGGCGTGGCGCCGTTCACGCTGATGCTGCCGCATGCCAACCTGTTCTGGACTGGCGTGCTGTCGTTCATCATCGGCTTTATCCTGGCCTCGGCGTTCTCGGCCATCCTGGTGTTTGCGCAGGAGCTGATTCCGGGCAAGGTGGGCATGGTGTCGGGCTTGTTTTTCGGCTTTGCCTTCGGCATGGGCGGCATCGGCGCCGCGGTGCTGGGCAAGCTGGCCGATGCGCACGGCATCCAATCGGTCTACCAGCTGTGCGCCTTCCTGCCGTTGCTGGGGCTGCTGGCCATTTTCCTGCCAGACCTGGGCGGGCGAAAAAAGCTGGCCTGAGCCTGCGCCTGCACCTGCGCGCAGCGGCCAGTGGCGATATCGGTGTTCGATTTCATGCACCGCACTAGTGCCCATGCGCCACATTGCAGCAACCCAACGTGGTGCCAGGCGCACCCGTGGGGCTGCCATGTCAGCGCATCAAGCGTGTCCTGCCGCATGCCTGCCGCCGGCCGGATGCTGGACGATCACGCCATACCAGCCCAGCCCCGGATAGGTCTCGTAACCCGGCGTGCGGGCAAACGCCACCAGCGCGCCGTCTGGCGCCTCGTACCAGCCGGTGGGGTGGTTGTCGTCCTTCAGCGGGAAGGTCTCGGCCAGCAAGCCCATGCCATCCGACGCGGCGATGACGCGGTGCTTCGCGTCCACCAGCAGGCAGCGCGTGCGCTGCCAGTCTTCCGGGGACAGGCGTACGCCCTTGACCACCGCCTGCGCCTGCGGCGCCCAGTTGAAGAAGATGGCGAGCACGCCGGCGGGTTCGCCGGTGGCGCGGCCGCCTTCGCGGATGGCGGTGGCGTAGGTGGCCACGCTGGCGTTGTCGAGAAAGCGCGATACCGCGACATCGTGCGCGACATAGTCGTCGCCAGAGCCCGTAGCCATCGCGCGCTGGAACCACTCCACACCCGAGACATTGCGCCCTGCCACGCCGGGGTAGGCGTGCGGGCGGCCATTGGCAACGACGCGTCCTTGCGCGTCGATCACCCACAGGTCGAGGTAGACGGTGTAGCTGTTGAGGATGACGCCGAGGCGCTCGCTCGCATGGCTGGCGCTGGCACGGCCGGGGTGGCTCACCGCGTCCACGATGGCGGCATCGGTGGCCCACCAGCGCACGTCGCAGGAGCGCTCGTACAGGTTGCGGTCGACCACGTCGATCATGTTCAGCGCCATGTCGGCCAGGCGCTGGCCCTGGTGGCCGCGCATCTGCCGGATCATGGCGTCACCGAGCTGGGTGAGCTCGGCGATGGAGCCGCCCAGCTCCGTGGTGAGCTCGCCGGTGATGCCGGAGATGCGCTCGGAGACCTGCTTGACCTGGTTCGCCACGACGCTGAAGCCGCGGCCCGCATCGCCGGCGCGTGCCGCCTCGATCAAGGCGTTCAGGGCGAGGAACTTCGTTTCCCGGTTGATCTCCGCAATGCTGGAGATCTTGTTGTCCGCGATCAACCCAACGTGGTGAGACAGCTCGACGATGCGGTCTGCACTTGCCATACGGTATCTCCCATTCAGATCCAGTGACCCGTCAGGAGCGCGGCGTGTGCTGTCGATTGCTGAAAACGGTCCGCACCATGTTTGTTCTGCGTCGCTCCTGTCGTGCTCCATAGGCGAGAAGCGTGCCAGCCCGGCATCAGGCCGGCACGCGCGACAGGCTGGGCGTGCCGATCAGCGGCCGGTCTTGTCCTGCGACACGTCCATGATCATGCGCGTAAGCAGGTACAGGCGCGGTGTGACCGAGTTGAGGTCGACGTATTCCGCATCGTTGGAGTGCGCGCCAAAGCCGCGCAGGCCGAAGCGCTCGATCACGGGCGCCTTGGTGGCTGCCGCGGCAAAGGCCGCATCGGTGCCGCCGCCTTCGGCGGTGTCGTACACGGCGAGCTTCTCGCCGATCTCCGCATACACGCCTTGCGCGTGCGCGGCCAGCTTGCGCGCGGCGTCGGTGACTTCCAGCGGCGGCCGGCGACGTTCGAATTTGACCTCGACCTTGGTATCGGGAATCAGCTGCTTCTTCACGCGTTCCTGCAGCGTGCGCTCCAGGTTGTCGTAGTCGGCGGTGCGCAGCACGCGCACGTCGGCCTGGGCCGTGGCGGTGGCCGGGATCACGTTGCGGTTGGTGCCGGCCGAGGAGATCGTCCAGTTCACCTTGAGCCCGGTCTCGTGGTTGGACAGGTCGCGCATCTGCAGGATCTGGTGCGATAGTTCATACAGCGCGTTGCGGCCGTTCTCGGGCGAGCTGCCGGCGTGCGAGGCCTTGCCGTGCACGGTCAGCGAGATGGCGCCGATGCCGCTGGTGGCCAGCGACAGGCGGTCGCCGGTCACACGCGTGGCTTCGCAGGAGAACACCGCGTCTTGCTGGCTGCCCATCTTGGTCAGCATGGCGCGCGCGCCCGGCGAGCTGATTTCCTCGTCGCCGTTGATCAGCACGGTCAGCGTGCCGTAGTCCTTGAAGCCCATTTTCTGCAGGATGGCCACCGTATGCAGGATCACGGCCACGCCGTTCTTGTCGTCGGCGATGCCCAGGCCGTAGGCGCGCTCGCCGTCGATGCGAAACGGCTGCTGCGCCAGCATGCCGCGCAGGTAGACCGTATCCATATGGCCGATCAGCATGATGTTGCGCTTGCCCGTGCCCTTGAACTGCGCCATCACCATCTTGCCCACTTGCTTGGGCGTGTCTTCCATGCGGTAGACCTCGGTGGGCTCGATCAGCTGCGCGTCGCCGCCCATCGCGGCCAGGCGGTCGCGGATCAGCGTGGCGATGCGGTCCAGCCCTTCGATGTCCTTGCTGCCGGACTCGATCGAGACCAGGTCCTTGAGGGTGGCGATCAGCGCTGGCTTTTCTTGCTGGGACAGCTGGTAGGCGGGCTCCACCGGCGCCGCTTGCGCGGCAGCGGCGCAGAGCAGGGCGGCGAGCGCGGCCGCCGCTTTCAAGGACGCATGGCGGCGGTGGGCAAGCGCGCTGGCGCGCGGGCTAAGGTTCAAGCGCATGTGGGGGCTCCGTGATGCAGTGAGGAAAAACGCAGTGGGGGGAAACAGAGAAAAGGCAGGACGGATTGCAGGGTTCGTGCCAGGCGAGGCGCATGCGTTGCTGCGACGCGCCTCGCCTGCCGCGTCATTCGCCGGCTGCCTCGAAGCCCTGCAGCCAGCGCCGCAACAGGCTTGCCAGCTGCTGGCGCTCCGCGGCCGAGAGCCGCTCCAGCAAACGATGCTCATTGGCCACGTGCACTTCCAGCGCGTGGTCGATGCGCACCCGGCCCGGCTGGGTCAGCTCGATCAGCAGCCCGCGCCGGTCATCCGGGTTGGGGCTGCGGCGCACCAGCCCGGCGCGTTCCAGATGGTCGATCCGGTTGGTCATGGTGCCCGAGGTGATCATCAGCGAATCGATCAGCGCGCCCGGCGACAGCGCATAAGGCGGGCCGGAGCGGCGCAGCGTGGCCAGCACGTCGAACTCCCAGGTATTCAGGCCGGTCGGTGCCAGCGCGGACTCC
Organism: Cupriavidus sp. GW822-FHT02D05; assembly: GCF_058802485.1. NCBI lineage: Bacteria > Pseudomonadati > Pseudomonadota > Betaproteobacteria > Burkholderiales > Burkholderiaceae > Cupriavidus > Cupriavidus sp. GW822-FHT02D05. Next base: position 249,737 of record NZ_JBXAOE010000008.1, read on the forward strand.
ACCGCGCGGTCGGTGTGGCGCGCCAGGCGCCAGACCCGGCCAATGATGCCCATCGGCGCTGCGTCCAGGTCCGGGCGCTCGCGCGCCCACTGGGCCAGGATATGGTCGACGCGATCGCTCCCATCTTGGGGTGCCTCGTCGTTGCCGGCTTTCGGGGAGGGCGCCGTCGCGCTGCTTGCCTTGGGTTTGCCGCGGGTGGCCATGGTGGGCTGCTGTTGATCTTGGATGACGAGAATCTTGACATCAAGGCTTTCAGTTCGTAAAGTGGATTTTATATCTTGATATCAAGAATATTGTTGTGAAGAAAAATGGAGCCGTGACAACATGAAACCCGACCCGCAGCCCGCGCCCCAACCCGTCTCGCCAGCGCTGCCCGCAGCGCGCCCATCCTCGCCGTCTTCCACGCCTGCCCCGCAGGTTCAGGTACGCACGGCAGATGTCCTGCTGACCGCTTCGGCGCCCCTGATCTGGGGCAGCACCTACCTGGTCACCAGCCAATGGCTGCCGCCGGGACAGCCGCTGCTGTCGGGCGTGATCCGCGCGCTGCCGGCCGGCCTGGCGATGCTGGCGTGGGGCCGGCAACTGCCGCGCGGCGGCTGGTGGTGGAAGGCGGCGGTGCTGGGCGTGCTCAATATTGGTTTGTTCCAGGCCATGTTGTTTATCGCCGCCTACCGGCTGCCGGGCGGCGTGGCGGCCACCGTGGGCGCGATCCAGCCGTTGCTGGTGGTGGTGCTGGCGTGGCTGCTGCTGGGCGCGCGGCCGCGTCCGGCTACGTGGCTGGCCGGGCTGGGGGGCATCGGCGGCGTGGCCTTGCTGGTGCTGGGACCCGCCGCGCGGCTGGATGGCGTGGGCGTGGCGGCCGCGGCGGCCGGCGCGGTGTCGATGGCGTTGGGCACGGTGCTCGCCAAACGCTGGCGGGCACCGGTCTCGCCGCTGGTGCTCACCGCGTGGCAGCTCACCGCGGGCGCCTTGTTCCTGCTGCCCTTCGCGCTGGCCTTCGAGACGCTGCCGGCGCGGCTGACGGTGCCCAACGTGCTCGGCTACCTGTGGCTGTGCGTGGCCGGCGCCGGCGTGAGCTATGCGCTCTGGTTCCGTGGCATTGGCCGCTTGCCGACCGCGGCGGTGTCCGCGCTGGGCCTGCTCAGCCCCGTTAGCGCCACCGTGCTGGGATTCCTGGTGCTCGGCCAGAGCCTGAGCCCGGCGCAGATGGCCGGCGCGCTGCTGGTGCTGGCCAGCGTGTGGCTCGGGCAGCGCGCGCCGAAGGCGGCGCAGGCCGCTGCCGGAGGCTCCGGGGCTTCAGATAAGGCCCATGCGCCGTTGGCGCCGCGGCAAGGGTGAACGCAAGGGCGAAGCAAAGGTGAACGACCAGGGTGAATGGCGCGCCGTTTTTGCGGCATCATGGCGGGCATGACGTCCGCCGTACCTTCCCCCACCTCATCCCGGCCCGCTTGCGATCACTGTCTGGCGCTAGCGGCGGATTCCCGCCGGCGCGAGCCGCATGAGCGGCTTGTGCTCAAGCACACCGCGCCGCTGGTCAGCCAGAGCGCCGCCGGCGTGCCGTTCAGCATGCTCACGTTCACGTGCCGCGAGTGCGGCACCGTTTGGCGGCTCTATGACCGCGCCAACGAGCTCTTTGTCTCGTGGGTGCCGGACCGCGCGCTGGGCCGCGGCGCCGATCGGATAAAATAGCGCCTGTTTCCTGCCTGCGTGCTGACGGTCCAGCGCCCGGTTCCGGGCCGCCCGGCGGCGCCAGCACGGCCAGTTCCGTCGTTCCGTTGTTCCGTCTTCCAACCGTTGTCCTCGTCGTCCCCCGCCATGTCCGCTTCCCACCGAATTCCCCTGCTGGCTGCTGCCTCCGTGTTTGCCGCCGCCCTGACGAGCCCGCTCGCCAATGCCGCTGACGCTGCCAGCGCCGCTGGTGCGTATCCCGCGCGCCCGATCCGGCTGATCGTGGCCTATCCCACCGGCGGCATCAGCGATACCGTGGCGCGCGCGCTCGGCGAGCGCCTGTCGGCCCAGATGGGTGCCTCGGTGGTGGTGGAAAACAAGGCGGGCGCGGGTGGCAGCATCGGCATCGACGCCGTGGCCAAGGCCGCGCCGGACGGCTACACGCTGGGCTTTGCCTCGACCAGCCCGCTCACGCTCAACCCGCACGTGGGCCGCGTCAACTACGATCCGCAGCGCGACATCGCGCCGGTCATGAGCGTGATGTATTCGCCGGTGCTGGTGATCGCCACGTCGAGCTTTGGCGGCAAGTCGTTCCAGGACCTGTTGGCGCAAGCCAAGGCCAAGCCGGGCTCGGTGCGCTGGGCCACGTCGGGCCTGGGCACGGTGGGCCATGTCATGCTGGAACAGGTCAAGTCGAAGGCCAAGGCCGACCTGACCCTGATCCCTTACAAGGGCGCGGGCCAACAGATGAACGACGCCCTCGGCGGCCAGTTCGAGGTGATGAGCACCAACGCCAGCCCCATGCTGACCCAGCACATGCAGGCCGGCCGGCTGCGCGCGCTGGCGGTGGGCGCACCCAAGCGCATCGAGTCGCTGCCCAATGTGCCGACCTTTGCCGAGCTGGGCTACCCCAAGGCCAACCTCACCTCCACCTTCGGTATCTTCGCGCCCGCGCACACGCCCGTGGCTATCATCACCAGGCTGAATGCCGAACTGAACAAGGCCCTGCAAGAGCCTGAGGTGCGCGAGCGCCTGCTCAAGGGCGGCGAAGTCCCCACCGGCGGCACCGCCGCGCAATTCGCCAAGGCCATCCATGCGGAATACGACGACAACGCCCGCATCGTGAAGGAAGCGGGCATCAAGGCGGACTGACGGGCTGGGCAGCCGCGTCACGGCTGCTCGATCAGGTCCAGCCGGCAGCCGGTGGCATACACCGCCGACAGGCGCACGCCATTGCGCGGCTCCAGCGCCAGCTTGGTGCGCACGCGCGACAGGTGGCTGTCCACCGTGCGCGATGCCGGCGGCATGCTGCGGCGCCAGACCGATTCCTCGATGGTCTGGCGCAGCAGCAACTGGCCGGCATGGCGAAACAGCAAGACCGCCAGCTCGTACTCCTTGGGCGCCAGCTTGACCAGGCGGCCGTTGACGAAGGCGCGCCGCTCGGCCAGCACAAAGCGGTAAGCACCCAGCTCAAGGTCGCCGCAGGCCTGCGCTACCGGCGCCATGCGCCGCAGCAGCGCATCGACGCGCGCGGCCAGCTCGGCGTGGCGTACCGGCGGCGGCAGGAAGGCATCCGCGCCATGGGCGAAGCACCGGGCGATATGGTCGTCGTCGTTGTGCTGGCTCAGCAGCATCACCGGCAACGCATCGCCGAGGGTACGGCGTATCCACAGCAGGACGTCGCGCGCCGGGATGCCGGGAACCTCCCAGGCCATCAGCAGCAGCGCGTAGGGCTCGTTGCGCAGCGCCTGCATCAGCGCACCCCCTTCGCGAAAGCGCACCGCCTCATGGCCGCTGAGCCTGAGCGTCTGCTCTAGCAGGACGGCTCGCGCCGGGTTGTCCTCCAGTACTGCGACTCGCATGAACTTTCTCCTCGTGCGCGGTATTGCCAGGGCATCTTAGCGTCGCGGTCCGCGTGGTGGATCGTTAATAGAGGCTGCCGCCGCAGATTGCGAAATTTCTCATCCGAAAGACTTCTCTCGCGGCTTCTAATGACGGATAGCCCCGCATCGTCGGGTCACTCCCTGGCGCCGGCGGCGCCAATTACCGCGAGACCGGCAGGCGTCCAAGCCTTTCCGGCCAAATTGCATGGGTATGAAGATCGCATCACTGGAAGATGAACCCGCAGAGGCGGCCCTGATCCGGCAGATTCTCGGCGAGGCCGGGCATGCCTGCACCACCTTCACGCGCAGCCGCGACCTGCTGCGGCAACTGCGCGAGGAGAACTTCGACCTGCTGCTGCTCGACTGGCAGATGCCGGATCTTTCCGGCAAGGAGGTGCTGACCTGGGTGCGCGCCAACCTGGACCGGCGCGTGCCCGCGATGTTCCTGACCTGCCGCGTGGAGGAAGAAGACATCGTCGATGGCTTCGCCACCGGCGCCGACGACTACATGCTCAAGCCGGTGCGTCGCGGCGAACTGCTGGCGCGCATCCGTTCGCTGCTGCGCCGCGCCTATCCGGACCCGGGCAGCGGCGGCGCGCAGGTGGCGCTGGCCGACTATGTCATCGACTGCGCCGCGCGCACGGTGGCCCATCGCGCCCAGCCGCTCAGGCTGACGCCCAAGGAGTTCGACCTGGCCGTGCTGCTGTTTCGCAACGAAGGCCGCATCGTGTCGCGCGACCATATCGTGGCGGCGGTCTGGGGACGCGAGATCTCGCCGCTGTCGCGCACCATCGATACGCATATGTCGCGCGTGCGCAGCAAGCTTGCCCTGCACCCGGAGCACGGGCTGCGGCTGCTGCCGGTCTACACGCATGGCTACCGTCTCGAACTCACCGGCGCGGCGCCATGACGGCGTGGCTGCGTTGTGAAATCCTGCGCTGGGTCGCGGGCCTGCGTGCTGTCGCGCGTTGCCTGGAGCGTCTCGCCCACAGGATGGGGGCGGGCATGGAAGAGGGCGGGCAAGACAGGCCCGCGGGCATGGCCGCCATCCGCGCCATGCTACCTGCCGGCGGCGCCGTCGATGCGCCGTCCTGCGACAGCGCGGCGCTGGCATCCTGGCAAACCGCCATGCGGGCGTTGTCGCACGATTTGCGCTCGCCGCAGAGTGCCATCCTGGCGCTGGTGCAATTGCACCAGGACGTGCCGTCCGCATGCGCGCACGCGGCATTCGTGGCGCAGACAGCAGGCTATGCGCAGGCGTCGCTGCGGCTTACCGACGACATCGCGCGGTTGTTGCGCGAGCTTGCCCACGGCTACCGCATGGAGATACTGGAGCTGACGGCGCTGCTGCGCGAGTCCGCCGACGCGCTCTGCCTGCATGCCGGGCCCGCGCCCGAACTCGACCTGGCTGGCAGCAAGGCCTGGATACGAGGCGATGCCGCCATGCTGGCCGAAGCCCTGCGCGTGCTGATGGCGCTGGCCATGATGTCCGCTGCCGGGAGCACGCCGCCGCGGGTGTGCCAGCGGCTCGACGGCCGCCTCTGCCGGATTTCGATCGCCTTCGTGCCTGATGCCGGTGCTGATGACGTTGCGTGGCGGGCCGCGCGTGCCCGGACGCCGGCGATGCAGTTTTGCCGTCGCGTGCTGTTGCGCCATGGCGGCGCGCTCGATGCGGATCGCGCCGCAGATGCCGAAGCCGAAGCCGGAACTGAAGCCGATGGCAGGATCACCTGGCATCTGCACTTGCCCATGTCGCTCTGAAAAATGCCCTGAAAAACAAAAAAAGCACCCGAAGGTGCTTTCTTGCAGTCAGACGTTACCCCGCGCGAGCGCGGGGCATGCCGACAAGGACAATCAGAAAATGTGGCGAATACCGACTGCCGCACCGGTCTGGTTGTTCTTGCCCGGCAGTTCGGTCGTCACGCCGCCAGTCACCTTGTTGTAGTCCACGGTGCCGTAGACCTGGGTGCGCTTGGACAGCGAGTACTCGGCCAGCAGCACGCCCGTGTAGCGATTGCCAGCGTTGTTGGACAGGCCATTCTTGTTCTTGATGTGGTCGCCGTAGAACACGCCGGTCAGCGCCAGGGCCGGGGTTGCCTGATAGGTCAGGCCCAGGTAGCCGAGGGCATCCTTGCGGGGATTGTTCACAGCGTTGCCACCGACCGGAACCGGGTTGCCAGCAACGTTCATGAAGTTGGTGTCGATCTGGCCGGTCTTGTCCTTGCCGCCGACATAACCCACGAATACCTTCGCCGGGCCGATGGAGTACTTACCAGCCGCGCCCCACATTTGCTGCTTGTTGCCGAAGGTGTCGCGGATTTCCTGGTACACGCCACCGAAGGCGAACGGACCAGCCGTATAGGCTGCACGGGCGCCGAAGTACGGCTTGCCGGTGGAGCTGGCCTTGGTCAGGCTGCCCGGCTGCTCGCCGAAGCCATAGCTGGCACCCACGTCCAGGCCGCTGAACTTGCCGCCGTAGCTCACGACGTTGTTGGCGCGGAACTGGGTCAGGAAGAACGGCCAGGCATTGGCTTGGTAGTTGCCGATGGTCAGCGGATCGAAGTCGCCGAAGAAGTTAAACCCTTCGGTGTACTGACGGCCCAGCTTGACGGTGCCGAAATCGCCTGCCAGACCCACATAAGCCTGACGATTGAACAGCACGCCGGACGAATTCATGGAGCCGTTGTCGAGGCTGTAGCCGCTTTCCAGCTGGAAGATCGCCTTCAGGTTGTTGCCGAGGGCTTCGCTGCCCTTCAGGCCCCAACGGCTTTGCGTTACAGCGCCGTCGGTCATCTGGAACTGGCTGTTGTTGGCCTGGTTGGAATTGCTCGTGTAGCGAATGCTCACGTCTGCAATGCCGTACAGGGTCACGGACGTTTGTGCGTAGGCGCTGCCGGCCAGCAGCGTACCAAGTGCGAGGGTCAGGGCTAATTTCTTCATGTGGCTCCTTTTCTATTCTGTAGTGTCAGCGGTCGGATCGCGATGACTGACGAGTTTACGTTTCGTGTAAACGCCCGCGAAAATTTAACAAAACAGAAAAGATTTAGACACTAATGCACGCCGTTGGCAGCCTCTAAGCTGGCAATTGGTGCAAAAACGTTGCGACGCCGCGACAAATTTACATAATGGTGCATCGCGAGATGAATCCAGCGTTACTCGCGCACCCCACGGTGTGGGGGATGGTGCCGGCAGCGCGCGCGCGCTCCGGCCACCGAGGCAGGCCAGGCGGGCGTTTCACGGTGAAGCGCCGCCGCTTGAAGCGCGGGCCGGGGCGTGCTGGCCCGGCTCAGGGTTATCCCTGTGGGATCTCGATCTTGACCTCGAGCACCTCGAGATTGTCCTGGCGTTCCAGGCTCACGCGCAGATCCTGGTCACTGATCTTTACGTATTTGGAAATCACCGCGACCAGCTCGCGCTGCAAGGCGGGAAGGTAATCGGCCGGCGCGGAATGGCCGGTGCGTTCATGGGCGAGGATGATCTGCAGCCGCTCCTTGGCAACCGAAGCGGACTTCTTCTTCTCGCCGAGCAGGAAGGACAGAATCGACATGATGGTAGACCCCCCTTACTTGTTGCCGAAGATGCGCGAAAGCAGCCCCGGCTTCTGGTAGTCGGTGAAACGCATCGGCTTGTCCTTGCCGAGGAAGCGGTCCACCAGGTCGCCATAGGCGTCGGCCACGTCGGAGCCTTCCAGGTGGATGGCCGGCGTGCCCTGGTTGGATGCGTGCAGCACGGCTTCGGATTCCGGCACCACGCCGATCAGCTTGATGCGCAGGATTTCCTGGATGTCGGTGAGCGACAGCATTTCGCCGCCGTGCACGCGCTTCGGGTTGTAGCGCGTGATCAGCAGGTGTTCCTTGATCGGGTCGCCGCCTTCGGCCGCGCGCTTGGTCTTGGACGACAGGATGCCCAGGATGCGGTCCGAGTCGCGCACCGAGGACACCTCGGGGTTGGTCACGACCAGCGCCTCGTCGGCGAAGTACATGGCCAGCAGGGCGCCGGACTCGATGCCCGCGGGCGAGTCGCAGACGATGTACTCGAAGCCCATGTCGACCAGGCCATTGATGACCTTCTCCACGCCCTCCTTGGTGAGCGCGTCTTTATCGCGCGTCTGCGAGGCCGGCAGGATGAACAGGTTTTCGCACTTCTTGTCCTTGATCAGCGCCTGGTTCAGGTTGGCTTCGCCCTGTACCACGTTGACCAGGTCGTACACCACGCGACGCTCGCAACCCATGATCAGGTCGAGGTTGCGCAGGCCGACGTCGAAGTCGATCACGGCAGTCTTGTGGCCACGCAGGGCCAGGCCGGCGGAAAAGCTGGCGCTGGTGGTGGTCTTGCCTACGCCTCCCTTGCCGGAGGTCACAACGATGATTTTTGCCATGGCTCTTGGATCCAGTAATGGTTGAAGCTTGCGCTGCTGTGGTTTGGGCTCTGCGGCGGGTGTTACTTCATCCGGAGCGGTTCGAGAATCAGTTTCTCCCCGGACAGCCGCACTTGGGCCGATTTGCCCAGCACATCGGCGGGCAGCGGCAGTTCGGCGGTGCGGTAGATGCCGGCGATGGAGAGCAGTTCGGGCTCCAGGCAGGTGCAGAAGATGCGCGCCTGCGCGTAGCCCTTGACCCCCGCCAGCGCGCGGCCGCGCAGCGGGGCATAAATATGGATGTTGCCTTCGGCGATGACCTCGGCGCCGTAGCTGACCAGGTCGAGGATCACCACGTCGCCGGCGGCGTAGATCTGCTGGCCGGAGCGCAGCGGCTTGTCGATCAGCATGGTGGGCACGCTGCGCGACGCGGCTTCGGCAATGGCGGCCGCGGCGGCGGCTTCCACTTCGGCGGCCGCAGCCTTTGCCTCGGCCTGGGCCGCAGCCTGGGCGTCGGCCAGGGCTTCAGCCGGGGAGGGGCCTGCCGGCTCGGCCGGCGGGGTTTCGTCCCGGCCGCCGCGCCGGCTCTGGCTGTCGAGCAGCGGCAGGCCAAACGACTCGGCCCAGCCCCGCTGCGCCTCGCGGGCCACCACGCCGATAGCGCGGGCCTTGAGCAGGGCCAGGGTCTCGATCACCGTGTCCAGGGCTACCTGGTCGTCGCTTTCCAGCCGGCGCAGGTCCAGGGCCACCACATCGTTGGAGAAGAAATCGGGGGTCGATTCGAAGCGGGACAGGAGATCGTCACGCAGCGCTGCGATGTCGGTGGTCTTGAGAGCGAGGAGGAGGGCGTCGACATTGCCACTGCGCAGCTCGAAGCGTGGCGATTTCTTCTGGGACATAGTCGGTGACCGTGGAAATGGGACATTCTAACTTCGTCTGGGTGCAGAACTGTAACAAATGCCGGATGACCCGAGACCAGTGCCGGATGCGGCGCGTTGATGGCGCCCTTGTTACGATTGCGCCATCTGAACAACGGAGCAGTCATGGGCGCGATCGTCAATAGTGTGGCCTACCGCAGCGGCAAGCGCGTGGGAGATGTCGCCCTGGACCAGATCAGCGACGCAATCTCGGTCCCGGGCACCTTCGTCTGGCTGGGCTTGCACGAACCGGACCTGCCGCTGCTGCGCAAGGTGCAGCAGGAGTTTGGCCTGCACGACCTAGCGGTGGAGGATGCCCTTGATGCCCACCAGCGCCCCAAGCTGGAGACCTACGGCGACTCCATCTTCATCGTGCTGAACACCGCACAACTGGTGGACGACGAAGTGGTGGTGGGCGAGACCCACCTGTTCGTCGGCCCCAACTATGTGGTGTCGGTCCGTCACGGCGTGAGCAGCAGCTACGCGCCGGTGCGCGAGCGCTGCGAGAGCGACGCGCGCGCGCTGGCCAACGGCCCGGGCTACGTGCTCTACGCGCTGATGGATTTCGTGGTCGACCACTACATGCCCATCGTCACCCGGCTCGAGGATGGCTTCGAGCAGCTCGAGCAAGGCATCTTCCGCGACGAATTTGACCGTGCCGCGATCGAGCACCTGTATCACATCAAGCGCCAGGTGCTGCGCCTGCGCAATGCGGTCTACCCGATCGAGGAGATCTGCGGACAACTGATCCGGCTGCACGAGGACCTGGTGCCCAAGGAGCTGCGCGCGTACTTCCGCGACATCGAGGACCACGCCAGCCGCCTGGTGCGCACCCTGGACGTGGTGCGCGAGATGCTGACCACCGCGGTGCAGGTGAACCTGGCGCTGGTCACGGTGGGCCAGAACGAAGTGGTCAAGCGCCTGGCCGGCTGGGGCGCCATCCTGGCGATTCCCACCGTGGTGTTCAGCTTGTACGGCATGAACTTCAATTTCATGCCGGAGCTGCAATTCCACTATGCGTATCCGACCGTGATCGGGGTGACCGCGCTCGCCTGCGGCGGGCTTTGGCGCAAGCTGCATAAGTCCGGCTGGATCTGAGCCGCGCGGCAACCCGCTTGCCACGCCTGGCGCCCCCCGCCGCGCCCCCGTTTTTCCCCGCCCGCCTCCCCGCCATTCCTCTCCGCGCAGTCCGGGGCGGGGCGCCATGCCATGTTTATGGGATTCCCACCTGCTGGCCGGCTGCTTAGTCTTGCCCGTGCCGGGGCCGCAACACCGCTGCCATCGGCCGGCTAACGAATAACAGGGTCCTGCCGTAAATCATGTTGCCGACATGGCGCCGGCAAAAAGAAAGCAGAAGAAACACCGGAATCCATTCTCAGGGGGAAAATCCAATGAAGCTTCAACTTCAGACATTCGGGGTCGCGCTGGGCGGCGCGGCACTGCTGGCGCTGGCCGCCTGCGGTGGCGGCGGCAGCGATAGCACAAGCAGCGGCTCCGCCGGCGACAAGCCGGTCCTGGCCGCAGCTGCGGTGACCGGCACGGCCGCCACCGGCGCGGCGCTGGCCAACGCCAATGTGGCCATTACCGATAGCGCGGGAGCATCGCCCTGCCAGGAAGCCGCGATCACCACCAGCGCCCTGGGCAGCTACACCTGCACCCTGAAGACGGGCGAGGTGGCGCCGTTCTTCGTGGTCGTCACGGACCCCACGGGCAACACGGCCCCGCTGGTCAGCGTGAGCACCGTCACGCCGGCTGCCGGCGCCAAGCTGACCATCAACGCCACGCCGCTGACCACGGCCATCGTGGCGCAACTCGCCGCCGACGGCAATCCGCTGACTCTCGTCAGTGGCAAGACGGTGGACGCCGCCGCCTTGCAAAAAGTCACCGCCAACGTGGTCGCGCAGCTCGCCAGCGTGCTCGCCGCCATCGGCGCGCCCGCCAATTACGATCCGTTCTCGACCGCCATCACCGCCGCCACGGCCGCCGGCGTGGGCAATACCGCCGACCAGGTGCTCGATATCGTCAAGGTGGTCACGGATCCGGCCACCGGCAAGCTGGCGCTGGCCACCGTCGACAACCCGACGCCCGTGGCCATCGCCACCGCCACCAGCACGGGCGGCACGCTCGCCGCGCCGGCAGTCGCCGTTGCGGCCCTGCCGCAGGCAGCGCAGGCGGTCGCCAAGGGGCTCTCAGCCTGCTTCGCGCTGCCCGTCGCGCAGCGCGTGACGTCCTCCAATACCAGCCTGAGCGCGTCGCAGGGCGGCCCGGAAGTCGATGGGGTGGCGTCCGCATGCCAGAACATCGCTGCCGACATCAGCAACGCGGCCGGTGTCGATTTCCTGCACAACGGTTTTTACTTCGGGCAATTGCTCTACGGCATCCTGACCAGCGACACCATGACGGGCGCGCAGTTCAGCGTGCCGGAAATCATGGCGTTCTATCCCGCCGCCTCGACGGCCTCGGGGCGTGACGAAGCCATCTTCAACATCCGGTACCTGGACGCCAGCGGCAACCCTGGCAACATCATCACGACGGCACGCGATATCGCGGGCGGCGCCACCAGCGCGCATCCGTCGAGCTGGTGGCTGGTCGGCAACCAGCAGCCGGTCGACGTCACGCTCAAGCTCCAGATCCGGCGCGTTGAGCAGATGAACCCGGGCTTCAACAAGAGCAACAACAACTACAGCCACTTCCAGAGCGGCATCCAGTTCATGATCAACGCCAAGGGCCCGGGCAGCGTCGTCAACAACGCGCCCCTGAGCTATGCGCGCGTGACCGGGCCCGGCTTGCCGAGCAATGGCATCGTCTATATCGCGCCGGTCCCGGCCGAGGTGGGCCAGACCTATATGGACGTGAGCAACAAGACCGGCACGGTGCCCGTCACCGCCCAGTGCGGCAACGAGTTCAGCCCGCCCTCGCCGTCGTACAACTGCCCGAATTTCTGGTTCTCGCGGACCGCGGGCCTCAGCGGTAGCGCGGCCAGCACCCTGGCGGGCAATCCTGCCAGCCTGGTATGGGCGCAAGCGGCGGACAACGCGGATGCCTCCAAGGTGGTCAAGGGTGCGAAGTACCGCATCGAGCTGTTCCATGGCACCAACACCACGCCGACCTACAGCTACAACAAGACCCTGCTGAGCGACCTCGTGCCGGCCACCCAAGGGGTGAACCTGCCGTGGAACACGCTGGGCAGCAAATCGCTGGCCGCACTGGACCCGTCCAACGCCAGCCTGGCCGGTGCGCAGACGTCGCTGACGGCGGACTGGGTGCAGAATGTCTCCGCCCAGCAGATCGGCAGCGTTGCCGCCACGGTCGACAACAACGGTACCTGGAGCACCTCCACGTCGGCACCCAGGGGCGCGACCTCGATCGTGGTCAACGCGGCGGTGCCGGCCTTCACGGCCACCACCAACCGCGGGCTGCTGTTCGGGTACCGCATGCTGGATAACAGCAACAAGTCGGCGGTCTTTACCTACAACTAACCGTACAACTAACCGTACAACCGACCATGCAACTGACGTAACGGATCAGGCGCTCCTGACGCGGCCGGCGCCACAGCCGGCTTCGGCGACCTGCATAGCCCCGCAAGGCCAACAGCCTGCGGGGCTTTTTCTTGGCTGGCGCCGATGCCCGGCAAGCGGGATGGGCGCCGCCACGGGCTCTCGCACCGTTTTTACGCGATTTTTATATCTTCTTTACACCCCCGCCGTCCCTCTCTATCCCGTTTTTACCACTCGATCCCTAATCTGCCATCTGTGAATCACTCACGGTGTGTTGCCATGGACGGGATCTATTTCATTGGTTTGTTGCTGTTTGGTGCGCTGACTGGCGCACTGCTGCTCTTGTGCGCCGCGCTCGCAGGCAAACCGCCGGGAGCGGCCGAGGGGCCGGGCGCAGAAGCCGCCGACGCGCGCCGCAAGGACAGCGCCACCGACAGGAGGCTGTGATGGACTGGGCTGACCTGCTGGGCGGCGTGCTCGCCGTTGCTGTCTTTATCTACCTCCTGATCGCCCTGTTCCGGCCGGAGAAATTCTGATGTCCACCGAATTCCTGGGACTACTGGTCCTCTACCTAGCCATCCTGCTGGCGCTCGCGCCCTTCGTGGGGCGTTATATCCGCCGCGCGATGGAAGACGACCGCTACCTCGCCACGGCCTGGGGCCGCCCGCTTGAGCGCGTGCTGTACCGCGTGGCGGGCGTGCGCGCCAATGCCGAGATGGGCTGGAAGCAATACGCCATCGCGGTCATCGCCTTCAACATGCTGGGCGTGGTGGCCGTCTACGTGCTGCAGCGTGTGCAAGTCTGGCTGCCGCTCAACCCGCAAGGCTTTGGCGCCATCACGCCGGACTCCGCCTTCAATACCGCCGTCAGTTTCGTCTCCAACACGAACTGGCAGGGCTATGCGGGCGAGTCCACCATGAGCTATCTCACGCAGATGCTGGCGCTCACGGTGCAGAACTTCTTCTCGGCGGCCACCGGCATCGCAGTGGTGTTCGCGCTGATCCGCGGCTTTGCGCGCCAGAGCGCGGCCACCATCGGCAACTTCTGGGTCGACATGACGCGCTGCACGCTCTACGTGCTGGTGCCGATTTCCGCGGCGATCGCGCTGGCGCTGGTTAGCCAGGGCGTGATCCAGAATTTCGACAGCTACAAGGAAGTCAGCCTGGTCACGCCGGTCGAATACAGCCAGCCCAAGGTGGACGCAGCCGGCCAGCCGGTGCTCGACGCCAAGGGCGCGCCGGTGATGGAGGCCATGAAGACCGACAAGCAGACGCTGGCAATGGGCCCGGTGGCTTCGCAGGAAGCCATCAAGATGCTCGGCACCAACGGCGGCGGCTTCTTCAACGCCAATTCGGCGCATCCGTTCGAGAACCCGACCGAGCTTGCCAACCTGATCGAGATGCTGGCCATCTTCCTGATCCCGGCGGCGCTGTGCTTCACCTTCGGCGAGATGGTCAAGGACCGCCGCCAGGGCGTGGCGATCCTGGCATCGATGGCGGTGATCTTCATCGTGATGGCATGCGTCGCCGCAGCCTCCGAGCAGCAGGCCAACGCCGCGCTGGCGGGTTTGCCGATCGACCATGCGGCCAGCGCGCTGCAGGCGGGCGGCAATATGGAAGGCAAGGAAACGCGCTTTGGCATCGCCGCCACCGCGCTGTTCGCCACCATCACCACGGCGGCGTCGTGCGGCGCGGTCAACGCCATGCACGACTCCTTCACCGCCATCGGCGGGCTGGTGCCGATGCTGCTGATGCAGCTTGGCGAAGTGGTGTTCGGCGGCGTGGGCTCGGGCCTGTACGGCATGCTGGTGTATGCGGTGCTCGCCGTGTTCATCGCGGGCCTGATGATCGGCCGCACGCCGGAGTACCTGGGCAAGAAGATCGAGACCTATGAGATGAAGATGACCGCGGTGGCGATCCTCGTCACGCCGCTGCTGGTGCTCCTGGGCACGGCGGTGGCGGTGATGGTGGAGCCGGGCCGCGCCGGTGTGTTCAACCCAGGCACGCACGGCTTCTCGGAAATCCTCTATGCGTTCTCGTCGGCTGCCAACAACAACGGCAGCGCCTTCGGCGGCTTGTCTGCCAACACGCCCTTCTACAACGTGGCGCTGGCCGCGGCGATGTGGTTCGGCCGCTTCTGGATCATCGTGCCGATCCTGGCCATGGCGGGCTCGCTGGCGGCCAAGCGCAGGCTGCCGGTGACGGGCGGCACCATGCCCACGCACGGCCCGCTGTTCGTGGTGCTGCTGGTCGGCTCGGTGCTGATGGTGGGCGCGCTCACCTATATCCCGGCGCTGGCGCTGGGCCCGGTGGCGGAGCAGTTGCAGGCGCCGGTGGTCTCGGCGGCTAGCAAGTAATGGAGAAACGCATGCAACAAGAATCCATGGTGACGCGCAGCAAGAACGCCGGCGTGGCACCGGCAAACACTACCCCGGCCACCAGCGTGGTCACGCCGGCCCTGGCCGCGCAAAAGAGCGGCGGCCATCATCGCCCGCGCGGCGGCATGTTCGCGCCCGAACTCGTCAAGCCAGCGCTGCTCGATTCGGTGAAGAAGCTTTCGCCGCGCGATCAGTTGCGCAACCCGGTGATGTTCGTGGTCTATGCGGGCAGCATCCTGACCACGATCCTGTTCTTCCGCGCGCTGTTCTCGCCCGCCACGGCGGGTGGCGAGAGCGCCGGGTTTATCCTGGCCGTGTCGGTGTGGCTGTGGTTCACCGTGCTGTTTGCGAACTTTGCCGAAGCGCTGGCCGAGGGCCGCAGCAAGCAGCAAGCCGAAGCGCTGCGCGGGCTCAAGACCACTGTCACCGCCAAGCTGGTCAAGGAAGGCCGGCGCGATTACCGCGCCGCCGGCGCCACCGAGGCGCGGGGCGCCGCCGCGCTGCGCCGTGGCGACGTGGTGCTGGTCGAGGCCGGTGACATGGTGCCCGGCGACGGGGACGTGATCGAAGGCGTGGCCTCGGTGGACGAGAGCGCCATCACCGGCGAATCGGCTCCCGTGATCCGCGAATCCGGCGGCGACTTTTCCTCGGTCACCGGCGGCACGCGCGTGCTGTCCGACTGGATCGTGGTGCGCATCACCACCAATCCGGGCGAGAGCTTCATCGACCGCATGATCACCATGGTGGAAGGCGCCAAGCGCCAGAAGACGCCGAACGAACTGGCGCTGACCATCCTGCTGGTGGGCCTGACCATCGTGCTGCTGCTGGCCACTGCCACGCTGCAGCCGTTCTCGGTGTACAGCGTGTTCGTTGCCAAGGCCGGCATGCCCGTCACCATCACCGTACTGATCGCGCTGCTGGTGTGCCTGATCCCGACCACCATCGGCGGCCTGCTGTCGGCCATCGGCGTGGCCGGCATGAGCCGCATGATGGAAGCCAACGTGATTGCCACCTCGGGCCGCGCGGTGGAAGCCGCTGGCGACGTGGATGTGCTGCTGCTCGACAAGACCGGCACCATCACGCATGGCAACCGCCAGGCTTCGCGCTTTATCGCCGCGCCCGGCGTGTCGGCGCAGCAACTGGCCGAAGCCGCCTGGCTGTCATCGCTGGCCGATGAAACGCCGGAAGGCCGCAGCATCGTCACGCTGGCGCGCCAGCAGGCCGGCGCCGCCACGCCCGATATCAGCGCACTGCGCCCGATCTTCGTGCCGTTCACCGCGCAGACCCGCATGAGCGGCGTGGATGCCGGCGGGCGCAGCGTGCGCAAGGGCGCCGCCGATGCCGTGCGCAAGTACGTGACCGAGCGCGCCGGCAAGTTCCCCGACGCCGTGATGCAGGCGGTGGACGACGTGGCCCGCGCCGGCAGCACGCCGCTGGTGGTGGCGGAGTCCAGCACCGATGGCGAGCACGTACGCGTGCTTGGCGTGGTGGAACTCAAGGACATCGTCAAGGCCGGCATTCGCGAGCGTTTCGGCGAGCTGCGCAAGATGGGCATCAAGACGGTGATGATCACCGGTGACAACCGCCTCACCGCCGCGTCGATCGCAGCGGAGGCCGGCGTCGATGACTTCCTTGCCGAAGCCACACCCGAAGCCAAGCTCAAGCTGATCCGCGACTACCAGGCCGAAGGCCGCCTGGTGGCGATGACCGGCGATGGCACCAACGACGCACCGGCGCTGGCGCAGGCCGACGTGGCGGTGGCGATGAACAGCGGCACGCAGGCGGCGAAAGAAGCCGGCAACATGGTCGACCTCGACAGCAATCCGACCAAGCTGATCGAAATCGTCGAGATCGGCAAGCAGATGCTGATGACGCGCGGCTCGCTCACCACCTTCAGCGTGGCCAATGATGTGGCGAAGTACTTCGCCATCATCCCGGCAGCGTTCGCCACCACGTACCCGCAGCTCAACCAGCTCAACGTGATGGGCTTGTCCACGCCGGCCTCGGCCATCCTGTCGGCGGTGATCTTCAACGCGCTGATCATCGTGGTGCTGATCCCGCTGGCGCTGCGCGGCGTGGTGTACCGGCCGCTCGGCGCGGCCATCTTGCTGCGGCGCAACCTGCTGGTGTACGGCCTCGGCGGCATCCTGGTGCCCTTTGTCGGCATCAAGGTGATCGACATGATCCTGACCCTGTTCGGCTGGGTCTGAGCGCAGCATCGAACGCATCGAACGCGCTGAACATAAACGGAGCCATCCATGAATACGCAAGTCCAACCCGCCCAGCCCGCCACGCCCATCCAGGGTGGCCTGCTGCGCCCCATGCTGACGATCTTCGTCGTGCTGTCGGCCGTTACCGGCCTGCTGTACCCCGGCGTGATCACCGGCATCTCGCGCGCCGTGTTCCCGCATGAAGCGGCCGGCTCGCTGATCGTCAAGGACGGCCGCGTCATCGGCTCGGAACTGATCGGCCAGCCGTTCTCGGATCCGAAGTACTTCTGGGGCCGCTTGTCGGCCACCGCGCCCATGCCATACAACGCGGCAGCTTCCGGCGGCTCCAACCTCGGCCCGAGCAACCCGGCCCTGACCGATGCCGCGCGCGCCCGTATCGACGCGCTGCGCGAGGCGGACCCCGGCAACAAGGCGCCCGTGCCGGTGGATCTGGTCACGGCTTCCGGCAGTGGCCTCGATCCGCAGATCAGCCCGGCCGCGGCGCAGTACCAGGCGGCACGCGTGGCCCGGTTGCGCGGCTTGCCGCTGGAGCGCGTAGAAGCGCTGGTTGCGGCCAACACGGAAAAGCCGCTGCTTGCGGTGATGGGCGATCCGGTGGTGAATGTGCTCCAGTTGAACCTGGCGCTGGATGCCGAGAAGCAGTGAGGTTTGGCAGGTCTGGGAGGTGTTGGTGCGCAAACCATGTCGGCTGGCTTGCTCGCCTCTCCCGCATGGCGGGCGAGGGGCTGGGGGAGGGGGCGGGCCGGATGAAACCGTTGGCTTCGCTTCAAGTGGCTCCTAGCCAAACCGCCCCTCTCCCCGGCCCTCTCCCCATGAGGGGAGAGGGAGAGACAGCCGTCGTCATGGCGCGCGGCTTTGGCCCGTTCGGCGGCTTCGGCCCGCGCCCGAAGTGCGTTATTCGTGCCGGTGTTTGACCTCAGGCGTGGCACAATCGTTTTCATCCATCCTCCTCCCGGGCAATGACCCCCACCATGCCTGACACCGCCCAGCGCGACGCCCCCGGCCGGCCCGATCCCGATGCCTTGCTGCAACGCATGCAGCAAGAGGGCGAGCGCGCCGCGCGCGGCAAGCTGCGGGTGTATTTCGGCGCCTCCGCGGGCGTGGGCAAGACTTTCGCCATGCTGAGCGCAGCGCGTGCGCTGCGCGAGCAAGGCAGCGATGTCGTGATCGGCGTGGTGGAGACCCATGGCCGCGCCGAGACCGAGGCGCTGATCGCGGGGCTGGAGCGGCTGCCGATGAAGGCCATGCCGCATCACAAGCTCGACGACCGTGTGCTGCAGGAGTTCGACCTGGACGGCGCGCTGGCCCGGCGCCCGGCGCTGATCCTGGTCGACGAACTGGCGCACTCCAACGCGTCCGGCAGCCGCCACCCCAAGCGCTGGCAGGACATCGAGGAGCTGCTCTCGGCCGGCATCGATGTGTGGACCACCGTCAACGTGCAGCACCTGGACAGCCTCAACGAGGCGGTGGGCGGCATCACCGGCATCCGGGTGTGGGAGACGGTACCCGACACGGTCTTCGATGACGCCGACGAAGTCATCCTGGTGGACCTGCCCGCCGACGAATTGCTGCGGCGCCTGCGCGACGGCAAGGTCTACCTGCCGGAGCAGGCGCGCACCGCGGCCACCAATTTTTTCCGCAAGGGCAACCTGATCGCGTTGCGCGAGCTCGCGCTGCGCCGCACCGCCGACCGCGTCGACGACGACGTGCGCGCATACCGCCATGCCGAATCCATCCGGCCGGTATGGCGCACGCGCGAGGCGGTGCTCGCGTGCATCGGCACCGGCGATGATGCCGCGCAGGTGGTCAAGAGCGCGCGCCGGCTGGCCGGGCAACTCGATTGCGACTGGCATGTGGTCACGGTGGCCACGCCGCGCCTGGCGCCGCTTGCCGAGCACGAGCGCGCGAATATCGAGGAGGCGATGCGGCTGGCCGAAGAGCTGGGCGCGCGCACCGAGACGTTGGCCGGCAGCGATATCGTGCAGGCGGTGGCGGGTTATGTGCGGCGCCACAACCTCACCAAGGTGGTGGTCGGGCGGGCCCCCGGCAACTGGCGCCGCAGCGGCGGCAGCCTCCTGGCACGCGGCCGGGCGCTGCTGGCACTCGGCTTGTCGCCGTTCCTGGGCGCGCGCGCCTGGCTGTTCGGGCGCCATAGCTTTGCCGATTCGCTGGCGCTCGGCTGCCCGGAGATCGACGTGATCCGCGTGGCCGCCGACGCCATGGGCGCCGATACGCGCGGCCGCGCGCAACCGGCGGGCGGGCGCGCCGACGTGCGCGAGGATCCGGCGCGCAACGACGACAGCAGCGTGGTGGCGCACCGCATCGACTACCTGTGGGCGGTCGCATGGTGCGGGGGCGCCAGCTTGTTGTCGGCGCTGACGCGGCCGTGGTTCGACCTGGTCAATATCGCGATGTTGTTCCTCGCGGCCGTGGTCGGCGTGGCGCTGCGCCACGGCCGCGGCCCCGCCGCGCTGGCCTCGGTGCTGTCGGTGGCGGCCTTCGACTTTTTCTTCGTGCCGCCGCGCATGTCCTTCGCGGTGAGCGACGTGCAGTACCTCGTGACGTTCGCGGTGTTGCTGACGGTGGGCCTGGTGATCGGCCAGCTTACCGCCGGGCTGCGCGAGCAGGCCCAGGTGTCGGTGGAGCGCGAGACCGATGCGCGCACCCTGTACGAGCTGGCGCGCGAGTTGTCCGCTGCCTTGATGCCCGAGCAGATCATCGATATCAGCAGCCGCTTCCTGCAAGCCGCGCTTGGCGCGCGCTCGGCGTTCTTCCTCGTCTCGCCCAAGGGGCGGTTGATGCCGCCGGTGATCAACCCCACGCAACGCGGCAATGACGCGATCGATCCCGTGCTGGCGCAATGGGTGTTCGATCACGGCCAGCCCGCCGGCACCGGCACGCATACGCTGCCGGGCAGCACCGTGCTCTACCTGCCGCTCAAGGCGCCGATGCAGACGCGCGGCGTGCTGGCGGTGGAGCCGCAGGAGTGGCGCGCCTTTGCGCGGCCCGAGCGGCGCCGCCAGATCGACGTGTTCGCCACGCTGATCGCCATCGCCATCGAGCGGCTGCATTACGTGGAGGTCGCGCAGCAGGCGCTGGTGTCGATGGAGTCGGAACGCTTGCGCAGCTCGCTGCTGGCCGCCGTCTCGCATGATCTGCGCACACCGTTGACCAGCCTGATCGGCATGGCCGAGACCATGCAGCGCACCGAGCCGCCGCTGCCGCCGTCGCTGTCGGAAACCGTCGATGCCATGCGCGAGCAAGCGCTGCGCATGCGCACCATGGTGGTCAACCTGCTCGACATGGCGCGGCTGCAAAGCCGCGACGTGCGCATGCAAAAGGAGTGGCAGTCGCTCGAAGAGCTGGTGGGCGCGGCGCTTGCCGGCATGCGTGATGCGCTGTCGCGGCACCGCGTGTCGGTCGCGGATCTTTCGGCGCTGCCGCTGGTGGAGTGCGATGCGGTGCTGATGGAGCGGGTGCTGTGCAACCTGCTGGAGAACGCTGCCAAGTACACGCCGCCGGGTACCGGCATCCGCATCTCCGGCGAAGTGGTCGAAGCGGAGGTGCGGCTCGCGGTAGCGGACGACGGCCCCGGCGTGCCGCGCGGGCAAGAGCTCTCGATCTTCCAGAAATTCACGCGCGGCGAGCGCGAGTCCGCGACCGCGGGCGTTGGCCTCGGGCTGGCCGTGTGCGAGGCCATCGTGCAGGCGCACGGCGGGCGCATCTGGGTGGAGAGCGTGAACGCGGACCACACCGGCGCGCGCTTTGTCGTGGCGCTGCCGCGCGGCAATCCGCCTGCGATCGAGCCCGAGCCGCCCGAGGCACTTGAATCGGCGCTGCTAGCCACGCACGGCAACGGCGCCGGGCTGGTTGCGCACGATGCAGCAAACAAGGAGTCCAACTGAAATGGCATTTGAATTTTCGCCGACTGTCTTGCTGGTCGAAGACGAGCCGCATATCCGGCGCTTCGTGCGCGAGGCGCTGCAGGCAGAAGGCTGCGCCGTGCATGAGGCCGAGACGCTCAAGCGCGGCCTGATCGATGCCGGCACGCGCCAGCCCGACGTGGTGATCCTCGACCTGGGCCTGCCCGATGGCGACGGCATGACGCTGATCCGCGAGATGCGCACCTGGACCGAAGTGCCGGTGCTGGTGCTATCGGCGCGCTCCGGCGAGGACGACAAGATCGCCGCGCTGGACGCCGGCGCGGACGACTACCTGACCAAGCCCTTCGGCGTGGGCGAGCTGATCGCGCGTGTGCGCGTGCTGCTGCGCCGCCACGCCAAGACTAATCCGCAAGGCACGCCGCAGATCGGCTTTGGCGAGGTGCAGATCGACCTGGCCAACCGCGTGGTCACCCGCGCCGGGCAGGATGTGCACCTGACGCCGAT
Source organism: Cupriavidus sp. GW822-FHT02D05 (assembly GCF_058802485.1). Taxonomy (NCBI): domain Bacteria; kingdom Pseudomonadati; phylum Pseudomonadota; class Betaproteobacteria; order Burkholderiales; family Burkholderiaceae; genus Cupriavidus; species Cupriavidus sp. GW822-FHT02D05. Next base: position 271,055 of record NZ_JBXAOE010000008.1, read on the forward strand.
CGAGTATCGGCTGCTCGCCGTGCTGATCGCGCATCGCGGCAAGGTCATGACGCATCGCGAACTGCTGCGCGAAGTCTGGGGGCCGGCGCACTCGGAGAGCAGCCATTACCTGCGGGTGTACATGGGGCACCTGCGGCACAAGCTCGAAGCCGATCCCGCGCAACCCTCGCACCTGATGACGGAGGTGGGGGTGGGATATCGGTTTGTGGGGTGATGCCATCGGCCGGCAACAGGGTGCCGGCCGATGGGTATAGTCAGGTAGTCAGGTAGTCAGGCGGTCGGCTCAAGCGGCACCGGTGGCCTGTAGCGCAGATTCCCCAGCACCGGCAGATGCCGCAGGAAGCGGAACATGCCGTGGTGGTCGATCCATCTGGCGTAAGCCACATAGTCCGGATCCTGGGACAAATGCCGCTCTTCCGTCATGGCCCGCATCGCATAGATGGCATTCAAGGCCAGCAGCAGCAGGCAGTGGCGCAGTGTTTCATCCGCTGAGCCCTGGGCCATGAAGGGGATGGAGATCATCCACCAGGACAGGTTCTTGGCCACATAGGCGGGATGCTTGGTCCACCGGTAAGGCCCGTTGGTGATGATGCCCCGGTGGGTCAGGTTCGAGAACCGCGCGCCGAAGATCACCGTCGCCCAGACGTAGATCGCCGTCAGCACCAGGATCGCACCGCCCCAGATGCCATAGAGCAGCGGTGTGTTCCAAAGCCACGCGCCCCACTGCAGGCCGGTCTCGTAATGCAGGTACTGCCGCCCGATCAGCGACCAGAACGGCTCGTAGCATATCAGCGCCACCGCCCAGCCCAGCATGGACGGCTCGGCCGAGCGCACGTGCGTGTCGGTGATGCGCAGCGCCATCAGGTACCCCATCACCACCAGGCCGACATCGATGAAGTACAGCAAGCCGTAGAGCAGGTCGAACCAGGCCTTGAAGCTCGTCAGCAGCGCAAAGTCGGCGGCGATGAAGCGTGCCAGGTCATTGCACATATAGGTGAACATCAGGGGCAGGAAGAAGCCCTTGATCAACCAAGCGAGCAGATGCTGCCCCACCACCTTGCCATCCATCTTGTCCCACTGCAACGTGACCAGCTTGCCCATGTGCCAGTAGCCGTCCAGGGGCCGGGTCATCTTGCGGTCGACGAAGAAGAAATAGGGCAGCGCCAGCGCGACCCAGGCCGGCAGCACGATCGCCAGCATGGAGAAATAGCGCGCGTAGAAGGCCGCATGGTATTCGGGGAACAGCCAGTACAGCAGGCCGACAAAGCCCATGCTGCCAAGCAGGCCCGCAAATTTGGTCAGGCTGCGGTGCCACGACGGATCGTCCCGGGAAAAATCCAGGCCGGTGGCTGCGCGCAAGTGCACCTTCTGCCAGATCAGGTCGAGCAAGAAGATGGTCGCCGCCGTCACCCCGACGATGAACAGGGCCGAGTGGACCATGTTGTCGCCGAAGGGCCGGTCGGTCCGCACGATGGTAACGGCCAGCAGGAACGCGGCCAGGCCCACGACGGCGACGGCGCCGTGGGTGGCTGAGCGGGGCCGCGGCGCTTTGTCTTGCGGTGTCGTCGCTGACTGGTTCCCCTCGGTGACGCCATGATGGATATCGCAGTGGGCGCGAAGGGCTGGATTACGCATGGCGAATTGGAGTCGAGTGCTTTTATCAGCGCCGATCCTATCCAATGGAATCACCGCAAAACTGACAAATCCTGACATTGCCAGGCAAAGTGAAAAAGCCCGATCCTTGCTGGGCTATAGTCGTGGCCTTTTGTCGCGAAACACGACTGGAAGGGACAATGCTTCGGCTATTCTGGATCGTTCTCTTGTACTGGCTCGGCCACTCCGCCGCATGGGCGGAAATGCGTCTGCCGCCGGCGGGAGAGGTCTCTCTGGGCGAGCATTGGGAGCTGCTGCGCGATCCGCAGGATGCGCTGACCATCGAGCAGTTATCGCGGCCCGAGTTCGCGGCGGCTTTCCAGCCCCAGTACTCCCCTCCCGCCCTTGGCTACGTGAAGGGGGCCGTCTGGCTGCGCATCACCCTGACGCGCCCGGAGCAAGCCGCGCCGGTATGGTTGCTGGAGCTGCGCTCGGCGTTGCTGGACGACGTCACGCTGTTCGAGCCGCTAGCGGCGGGCGGATACGCGCAGCGGGTGTCCGGCGACAGGCGGCCGGTGGCGGGGCGCGACGTGGATTACCGCAATCCGGTGTTTCAGCTCGACTTGCCGGTGGACAAGCCGGTCACGCTGTATTTGCGCGTGCGCAGTACCAGCACGATGAGCTTTCCCCTGGTGGCGTGGTCGCCGGAAGCGTTCATTTCCTTTATCGGCACCGAGCTGCTTCTGTTTGGCTTGTTCTACGCAGCGCACCTGGTCTTGCTGATTACCAGCGTCTGGTTTTATTGGGTCACGCGTAATCTTTCCTTTGGCCTGTTCAGCCTGACGGTATTGGCCAATCTGTTCACCTCGCTGTCCGCCGAGGGCTTCACGTATCAGTACCTCCTGCCTGGATGGCCGCTGACGAGCGATGCCGTCTACGTGGTGAGCTGGTTTTTTGCGACGCCGCTTGGCACCTTGTTCACGGCGCACTACCTGGGCCTGTACGAGTCGCCGTGGCGGCGTTGGGCGATCGGTTTTTCGCTGCTGGCCTGGGGGGTGGCGCTGGTCATGACCCCCTGCTTGCTGCTGGGCAACGTCTGGTGGATACGCCCACTGGCGCTGCTCTGGGGCCTGCTCACCATGGGCATACTGCTGATCGCTTCCGCGGCGATGACCTGGCGCGGCCAAAAGGCCGCGCGTGTGCTTTTGTTCGTCCTGGTCCTGCTCTTTGGCGGCACCGTGCTGCGCCTGGCGCGCAACGTCGGCGCGATCGATCCCGGCGCGTTCGTCGACAACGCCAACTACCTGGGCATGATGGCGTTCCTGCTCATCATGAATTCGGCCATCAGCTGGCGCTACACCGACATGCGCGCCGAAAAGGAGGCCGCCCAGGCCGAAGCCTTGCGCGTGGCCCGTCAGGCCGAGCGCGACCTGGAGGTCAAGGTTGCCTTGCGCACCCAGGCGCTCAGGAGCGCCATGGCGCAGGTGGAAGCGTCGCTGTCGCTGGAGCGGCGCGCGCAGGAGGAGCAGCGGCAGTTCCTGTCCACGGTCTCGCATGAACTGCGCACGCCGCTGGCGGTGATCGATGCCACCGCCCAGAATCTGGACCTGGACGATGCCCATGATGACCCGCAGACCTCGGCCCGGTACCAGAAGATCCTGCGCGCCACGCAACGCCTGACCATGCTGCTCAATGACTCCCTGCATGAGGATGGCTTCGAATTGCTGCGGCACGGCTCCCGGCCGTCACCCACCGGCCTGGCGGACTTGCTGGAGGACGCCGCGGCAGCAGCGCAACTGCTGTCAGAGGGGCACCGGCTGGAGGTGGATGGGGAGCGCTTGCCAGAAGCCTTCCTGTGCGACGCCAGCCTGCTGCGGCTGGCATTGCGCACGCTGGCCGACAACGCGGTGAAGTACACGCCTGCGGGCTGCCGGGTGGTCTTGCGGGGCCGGGAGGTGGCCGAAGGCGTGGTGCTGGAAGTGCAGGACAACGGTCCCGGCATCGAGGCGGCGGACCTGCCGCGCGTATTCGAGCGCTTTTATCGCGGCCAGAATGCCGGCCAGAAACCGGGGACCGGGCTTGGCTTGTCGCTGGCCCGGCGCATGGTGGAAATGCAGGGTGGCACCTTGACCCTGGACAGTGCGCCGGGGCAGGGCTGCCGCGCCACGATTTTTCTGCCGTCGGCGCCGCCGGGCGTGCAGGCTCAGGCCAGCGCGATGGGCGCGGCGAACGTATAGCCCTTGCGGTGGGCGGTCTTGAGCGGCAATTCGCTGCCCGATTCGCTGCGCCAGCGTTGCCGCAGGCGGCTGACCATGGTCTCCAGCCGGCGCTCGTCGTAGCTCAGCCAGTCAAAGCCGAAGCCTTCGGCGATCTGGCGGCGATCGACGGGCTGGGTGGGATGGAGCGCCAGCATTTCGAGCAGCTTGCTCTCGTTGGACGACACGGCCAGGCGGGCTCCCGCCGGCGCCACCAGCGTGCTGGCCTGTCGGTCGAGCCACCAGTTGGAGACGACGCGGCGGCTCAAGGCGCGCAGGATGGCGTCGAATTCGAGCAGCTTGATCGGCTTGACCAGATAATGGTCCGCCCCGCCGTTCAGGCCGTGCAGCTTGTCCTGCGTTTCGCCGCGGGCCGTGAGCATGACGATGCCGCAGCCGGGGCGCTCGCGGCGCAGGCGGCTGGCCGCATCGAAACCGGTGCCGTCGGGGAGCATGACGTCGATGACGGCGATGTCGGCCTGCGCGGCCAGCGGCAGGAATTGCGCCAGGCTGCCGGCCTGGCTGACCTTCCAGCCTCGCTTTTGCAGGAAAGCCGCTATTTCCTCGCGCAGCTCGACCTCATCCTCGAGCAGGACTACATTGCCCATTTCAAAACCTTGCAGCGGTTGCGTTCGATGATCGTGGCGAGGAATCTCCCTGCTTGCCTGACAAGATTCTACGGCGTCAGCCCGGGCTCCCCCCTACTGGCCGTTGCCCTGGCACTAGCGCCCAGGGTGGCTTAACCGGTATTACGGCCAGACCGGCAGGAATCTTTAACCCCGGGCGCTATCCCGGCGCGGCATGCCACGATTCAAGCCACCTCACCAAACGCCAAAAAACACGCCCGCCTGCTTGTAGACATTGGTCTTGGCCGCCACCTCGTCGTTGCTCACCGTAGTGCGCGGCTTGAGGGTGCAGAACCATTCCAGCAGGTGCAGCCGCATCGTCGAGCGGATGGCTTCGTGGCCGGCATCCTCGCCCAGGTCGAAGAACTCGTCCGGGTCGCGTTCCAGGTCGAACAGCTGCGGGCGGAAACCCTGCCAGTGCACATACTTCCAGCGCGCATTGCGCACCATCCACGCCCGGCACTCGCCTGGCTGCCGGCCCAGCGCGATCCGCGCGCCGCGATACGCGTAGTCCAGCTCCGACACCACGAAATCCCGCCACTGGCCATTGCCGCGCTCGCGCGTGAGGTCCAGCAGCGAGCGGCCTTCCACGCGATGGTCGGCCGGCGGCAGGCCCAGCGCGTCCAGCACGGTCGGCACCACGTCCACGGCCGAGACCATGCGCGCATCCGCGCTGCCGCGGGTGGCGTCGGCTTCGGCCGAGGGGTCGTAGACAATGAGCGGGATGTTCTGCACGGTGTCGTAGAACTGCTCCTTCTCGCCGAGCCAGTGGTCGCCCAGGAAGTCGCCGTGGTCTGCCGTGAACACGATCAGCGTGTCTTCCCAGCGGCCCAGGCGCTCCAGTTGTTCCCACAATTCGCCCAGGCGATCATCGATCTGCTGCACCAGGCCTTGATAGGCGGGACGCACCGTGTCCGAGACTTCGCTGCGCATGAAGTTGGCGCATTCTTCCTGCGTGCGGTACGCGTCGAGCACTGGATGCGGGTTGTCCAGTTCCGCCTCGTGGCGCTTGAGCGGCAGGCAGTCGTCCAGCGAGTAGGCCGCATGGTAGGGCGCGGGCGCCATATAGGGCCAGTGCGGCTTGACCAGCGACAGGTGCAACACCCACGGGTCGTCGCCGCGCGCGGCGATGTACTGCATTGCCTGGCCCACTGTATAAGCCGTCTCCGAATGTGCTTGCGCCACGCGTGCCGGCAGGCCGGCATTGCGCATCTGCCAGCCCGACACGATCTCGCCCTGCGCATTCTCGGCACTGATCACGTAGTCCGTCCACGGGTCGGCGCTGTCGTAGCCTTGCTTGCGCAGCCACTCGGCATAAGCGCTGTGCGGCTCGGCGTGGTGGCCGTCATGGCGGTCGACTTCGACAAAGTGCCCGCTGCGCAGCAGCGTTTCCAGCTCGCTGCCGCCATCGAGATGCAGGCGCTTCATGTTGGCGTTGTCGGGCATCACGTGCGTCTTGCCGGCCAGCGCCAGCGCACGGTGGCTGTCCTTCAGGTATTCGCCCAGCGTGACTTCGCCAACGGACAGCGGCACGCGGTTCCAGGTGGCGCCGTGGCTGCTGGGGTAGCGCCCGGTGTAGAAACTCATGCGGCTCGGGCCGCAAACGCCGGAGGTGACGAACGCCTTGGTGAAGCGCACGCCGCGCGCGGCCAGGGCGTCGATGTGCTTTGTGCGCAGCGTGGGGTGGCCGTAGCACGCCAGGTGATCCTGGCGCAGCTGGTCGCACATGATGAAGAGGGTGTTTCTGGTGGGCATGGCTTTGTCGATGCCGGTCGGGCCGCTGACCTGATCGGCATCAATTAGGTAAATAACGTGATGTAGTTTTTTTGTTATTCAATCCATGTAGAAAATAACATTCATGGAGTGAATAAATTTGATGAAATACGACTGGGTATTTTTAATCCCCGGTATAGCCAGAGGCCTTGACCACTGGTCCCCACCGTCCGGCATCCGCCGCCAGCACCTTGCCGAACTGCTCCGCGCTCCCGGTTTGCGGCTCCAGCCCCAGCTTCAGGAACCGCTCCTTCAGATCCGCCGACTGCACCGCATGCACGATCGCCGCATTCAGCCGGTCGATCGTTGCCTTCGGCACGCCGGCCGGCGCCAGGAACCCGTAGCGGCCAAGCCCCTCGATGTCCTTGTAGCCAAGCTCGGTAAACGTGGGCACATCCGGCAATGCCACCGAGCGCTGCGTCCCCGAGCTCGCCAGGACGCGGATCTTGCCCGCGCGATGCATCTCGGTGAGATCGGCGAGCGTATCGACCGAGGCCGGCACCTGCCCGCCCACCAGCGCATTCATCAACGGTGCCGAGCCGTTGAACGGCACGTGCAACATCTCCACGCCCACCTGCTTGCCGATCAGCAAGCCAAAGAAGTGAGGAATGCTGCCTAGCGCCGGCGAGGCGTAGGAATTGTTCTTGGCCGGGCTGGCCTTGAGCCACTCGATGTACTCCTTCAGCGTCTTGGCCGGCGTGCCGGGGCCGGTGGCCAGGGCCAGCTGGAAGTTGGCGGTTTGTGCCACCGGCACGAAATCGCGCTGGATGTCGTAGTTCAGCTTGCGGTAGGTCAGCGGGGCGATGGTCATCACCGCGGAGTTGGCGACCACCAGCGTGTTGCCGTCGGCGGGCAGGGTGCGCGCATAGTCCATGACCAGGCGGCCGCCAGCGCCGGGCTTGTTCTCGATGACCACGGTTTGCTTGAGTTCCTCGCGCAGCTTGTCGCCGATGAGGCGGGCGGCCAGGTCGGCGGTGCCGCCGGCGGGATAGCCCACCAGGATGCGCAGCGGGCGGTCGTTCTGGGCGCTGGCCGGCGCGCTGGCCAGGCACACGGCGGCCAGTGCGGTCATGGTGGCGAGGGTGGGGACTAGCGCGCGCAGCAGTTTGGCGGGTTTCACGGGTTCTCCTGTTGGTTCGGCATCGGCGGGAAGCCGGCCAATTTATCGATACGGCCCGCGGGCGCCAAAGAAGGATTTCGCGCATCGATGTGCGCGTTTCGTTCCTGGGCGCATGGCTGCCCGGCCGTACCCCGGCGGATGCGCTTGGCACGCGCCCGCCAGTTCTTAGGCAGCGGCACAGACGCTAACACCCAGCCATATAATTGACAAAATCAACTAAATTTGCGGGTGCGGCATGAACGGCAGCCAGGCGGGCGAGCAGGCGCAGGAGGACCAGGAGGACCAGGAGGACCAGGAGGACCAGGAGGACCAGGAGGACCAGGGGCGGGACGCCGGCGAAACGCTGCGGCATCCCGCCCGTCTGGCGGACTTCCTCAATTACCGCCTCTATCACCTGACCCGCGTTGCCCTGCAAGCCAGCGGGCATCACCTGCGCGCCGCAGCCGGGGTGAGCCGGCGCGAGTGGCGCATGCTGTCCTTTCTCGGCGAGCAGCCAGGCACGCGCCTGACGGAGCTGGCGCAAAGCGCCGGGCTGGACAAGGTGCTGGCAAGCCGCGCCGTGCACGCGCTGATGGCGCGCGGGCTGGTGCAGCGCGCCACGCGCGAGCAGGACAAGCGGGCGGCGGCGTTTGCCCTGAGCGAGCAGGGCGAGGCGGTCTACCAGCTTGCCTTTGCGCAGGCCCAGGCCTTCAACGCCCGCCTGGCCGCCTGCCTGGATCCGGAGGAGGCGCGGGTGCTGGCGCGTTGCCTGTCCAGGCTGCACACGCAGGCCGAGGCCCTGCTGGCGCAGGCGCAAGCGCTGCCTAGCAGCGTACCCGCGCCTGCGGAACCGGCGCAGAACTGGTGGCGCCAACCGTAAGGTTTGGCCGGCCGCTTCCGACTGCACCTGTCGGCTTCGGAGTCCTACACTTGTAGACTTGGAGTCAGCGCGTGCCCTGCCTGGAGCCTGCCATGCCGCTTGTCCGTCGCTTTCCTGCCTACCTTCCTGCCCGCTTTCCTTCGCGATTGCGCGCCGCCGCCATTGCCGCGCTGCTTCCCCTCTGCCTGTTCGCCTTCCAGCACGCCCAGGCCGCGCGCCAGCCCCCGGCGCCGGCGCAGGAACTGACGCGCCAGGCGGTGACCGCCTACGACGCCGGCGCCTTCGATTCGGCCTTGCGGGATTTCGCCAAGGCGGCCCAGCAAGGCAACCGGCTTGCGCAGTACAACTACGCCATGATGCTGCTGCGCGGCGAGGGCACGCCGGTGCGCCAGGAGGAGGCGCTGATCTGGCTGCACCGCGCGGCCGAGAATGACATGACGCAGGCCCAGTTCACCTTTGGCGAGATGTACGAGCACGGCGAGCTGGTGCCGCGCTCGCTGGAGTCCGCCAACCAGTGGTACCGCCGCGCGGCCGAAGGCGGCCATGTGCAGGCCCAGGTGGAACTGGCGACCAATTACTTCACCGGACGGGGCCTCGCGCGGGACTACGGCAAGGCCTTCGAGTGGTACACGCGCGCCGCCACGGCGGGCGACGGCGGTGCCCAGTACATCGTTGCCAGCTATTACGAGCGTGGCGAGCCCGGCGTGGTCGAGAAGGACATCGAGCAGGCCAAGATCTGGTACGCCCGCGCCGCCGCGCACGGCGACCCCGGGGCGCTGGCCAAGCTGCGCTCGCTGATCGAGCAGGGACTGAAGGCAAAACAGGCTGGCGCCATGTAATGCTGCGGTAGTCTGGGCATGTTGCCATGCAAGGGCGGCCGCCGCCGGCCGCTATCTGGGGTGCGCCGCCGGGGGCGGTACAACTCTTGCTTGAGAGAACCACACGAAACCTGCGCCAATGGGAGGCACTAGTGGCAACACACGTCGCACTGAACCATGTCACCCACTACCGGTACGACCGGCCCGTGAAGCTTTCGCCGCAGGTGGTCAGGCTCCGTCCTGCCCCGCACTGCCGCACGCCGATCCTTTCGTATTCGCTGCGCATCGAGCCCGAGCAGCATTTCGTGAACTGGCAGCAGGACCCGTTCGCCAACTACCTCGCCCGGCTGGTGATCCCCGAGCCGACCACCGAGTTCAAGATCACCGTCGACCTGGTGGTCGAGATGGCGGTCTACAACCCGTTCGACTTCTTCCTCGAGCCCTACGCGGAGAATTTTCCCTTCACCTATGAGCCCGGCCTGGCTTACGAGCTGGCGCCCTATATGGTCAAGGGCGAGCTGACGCCGCGCTTTGCCGCCTTCGTGGAGAGCATTCCGCGCAACAAGCAGACCACGAGCGATTTCCTGGTGGCCCTGAACCAGCGCCTGCAAGAGGACATCCGCTACCTGATCCGCATGGAACCTGGCGTGCAGACGCCGGAGCAGACGCTGGAGACGGGCGCCGGCTCGTGCCGGGATTCCGGCTGGCTGCTGGTGCAGACGCTGCGCCACCTGGGGCTGGCCGCGCGCTTCGTGTCCGGCTACCTGCTGCAACTGGCGCCTGACGTGAAATCCATCGACGGCCCCAGCGGCACCGACGTGGACTTCACCGACCTGCACGCATGGTGCGAGGTCTACCTGCCGGGCGCGGGCTGGATCGGGCTCGACCCCACCTCCGGCCTGCTGGCCGGCGAGGGCCATATCCCGGTGGCATGCACGCCCGAGCCGGGCAGCGCGGCGCCGGTCAGCGGCGCGGTCGACAAGAGCGAGGTGACCTTCCACCACGAGATGTCGATCACCCGCATCTATGAATCGCCGCGCGTGACCAAGCCCTATACCGAGGCGCAGTGGCAGGCGGTGGCGGCCGTGGGCGCCGAGGTCGATATCCAGCTCAACGCACAGGATGTGCGCCTGACCATGGGCGGCGAGCCGACCTTTGTCGCGGTCAAGGATCGCGACGGCGCGGAATGGAACACCGATGCGCTCGGCACCACCAAGCGCGCCTATGCCACTGAACTGGTGCATAAACTGCGCGCGCGCTATGGCAAGGGCGGCTTCCTGCACTTTGGCCAGGGCAAGTGGTACCCGGGCGAGCAATTGCCGCGCTGGGCCTTGTCGATCTGCTGGCGCGCCGACGGCCAGCCCTGCTGGCAGGACCCGTCGCTGTTCGCCGATGAGCGCGAGCCGGCCGACTATACCGAGGCCGACGCGCACCGCTTCCTCGATAGCCTGGCCAACCGCCTCGGGCTCAACCCCGGCTTTGTGCAGCCCGGCTATGAGGACACCTGGTACTACCTCTGGCGCGAGCGCCGCCTGCCGGTCAACGTCGACCCGCTGGAGGCGCGGCTCGACGATGAGATGGAGCGCATGCGCCTGCGCCGCGTGTTCGATGGCGGCCTGGCGCGGCCCACCGGCTACGTGCTGCCGCTGCGCCGCACCGGCCTGGAAGATGGCCCGGCGCTGGCCGCCCACCGCTGGATCAGCGGGCCGTGGTTCTTCCGCGACGACCGCATGTACCTGCTGCCCGGCGATTCGCCGATGGGCTACCGCCTGCCGCTGGATGCCCTGCCCTGGGTCAGCGAGGCCGACTACCCGTGGCAGTTCGACCAGGACCCGTTCGCGGCGCGTTCGCCGCTGCCCACCGGGGCGCAACTGCGCGCGCAGTTGCCCGGGCTTGCCGGCCAAGGCGCCGAGCCCGGCCAGGCGGCGGAGTTCCGTGCCAGCACCGCGGCCTATCCCGCGCCCGGCTCGGCCGCGGCCGCGCGTGCCGGCAAGCTTGCCGGGGCCAAGCCGGGGGCGGGCACGATCGGTGGCACGGCCGCGCCCGCTGCCCTGGCCGCGGACCTGGCGCGCGTGCCCGAGCGCGGCGAATCCGCGGGCTGGATCACGCGTACTGCGCTGTGCGTGGAAGTGCGCCATCCCAGCCGCGCCGCCGGCCCCAAGGCCGAGAGAGCGGCCGCGGGCGACAAGCGCGGCATGCTCTACGTCTTCATGCCGCCGCTGACCGTGCTGGAGGACTACCTGGAGCTGCTGGCGGCGGTGGAAGCCACCGCCGCCGGGCTGGGCGTGAAGATCGTGCTCGAAGGCTACCCGCCGCCGCGCGACGTGCGCCTCAAGCTGCTGCAGGTCACGCCCGATCCCGGCGTGATCGAGGTCAACATCCATCCGGCCGCCAACTGGGACGAACTGGTCGACCATACGGAATTCCTCTACCAGGCCGCCCACGAGACCTACCTCAGCACCGAGAAGTTCATGCTCGACGGGCGCCACACCGGCACCGGCGGCGGCAACCACTTCGTGCTGGGCGGCGCCACGCCGGCCGACAGCCCCTTCCTGCGGCGCCCCGATGTGCTGTCCAGCCTGATTGCGTACTGGCACAACCATCCCTCGCTGTCCTACCTGTTCTCGGGCATGTTCATCGGTCCGACCAGCCAGGCGCCGCGCGTGGATGAGGCGCGCAACGACCAGCTCTACGAGCTCGAGATCGCCTTTGCCGAGCTGCAGCACCAGCTCGACCGGCTCTGCGGCGCCGAGGGTGGGGTCGGCGCGCACATGCCGCCGTGGCTGGTCGACCGTGCGCTGCGCAATATCCTCATCGACGTCACCGGCAACACCCACCGCAGCGAGTTCTGCATCGACAAGCTCTATTCGCCCGACGGCCCCACCGGCCGGCTCGGCCTGCTGGAGCTGCGCGCGTTCGAGATGCCGCCGCATGCGCGCATGAGCCTGGTGCAGCAGTTGCTGCTGCGCGCGCTGGTGGCCCGCTTCTGGCGCGAGCCTTATCGCGGGCGGCTCACGCGCTGGGGCACGGAGCTCCACGACCGTTTCCTGCTCGGCACCTTCGTGCAGATGGACTTCGAGGACGTGCTCACCGAGATGCGCGAAGCCGGCTTCGCGTTCGACAACGCCTGGTTCGCGCCGCACTTCGAGTTCCGCTTCCCGCGCGTGGGCGAGCTCGCGGCCGGCGGCCTGTCGCTGACGTTGCGCACCGCGCTCGAACCCTGGCATGTGATGGGCGAGGAGGGCAGTGCCGGTGGCACCGTGCGCTATGTGGATTCGTCGCTCGAGCGCATCGAGGTGCGCGTGCTGGGCATGAACGACAGCCGCCATGTGGTCACCGTCAATGGCCGCGCGGTACCGCTGCAGCCCACCGGGCGCGTCGGCGAGTTCGTGGCCGGGGTGCGCTACCGCGCCTGGGCGCCGCCGTCTGCGCTGCACCCCACCATTGCCTCGCATGCGCCGCTGACTTTCGACGTTGTCGACACATGGATGGGGCGCAGCATCGGTGGATGCCAGTATCATGTTTCGCATCCGGGCGGGCGTAGCTATGAGACCTTCCCGGTTAATGCGTACGAGGCTGAGAGCCGGCGCCTGACACGCTTCTTCACGCTTGGCCACACGCCGGGCGTGATGCGCGTGGAACCGCCCCGGCGCAGCCTCGAGTTTCCGTTCACGCTGGATTTGCGACAACGCTGATCCGGCAGCCCCCAAAGCCGCGCCCCGTGTCTCTTCAGCCGTCCCTGCCTTTTGATGAAACCGCCCCTGCCGTCGACGCGGTGATGCACCGCGCGCGGCCGGTGCCGCCCGGGCACCTTGATGAACTGGGGGCATGCGGGGACGGGTTGCGCGAGCCCTGGGCGCGCTTTTTCCAGATACTGGGCGAGGAAGGGATCGACGGCCTTGACCAGCAGGCTGCCGCCATGGCGCGCCAGATCCGCGACAACGGCGTGACCTACAACGTCTACGCCGACAACACGGACAAGGCCGGTGCGCGCGCCTGGGCGCTGGACCTGCTGCCCTTCCTGGTGAGCGAGGAAGACTGGCAGCGGATCGAGCGCGGCGTGGCGCAGCGCGCTGAGCTGGCCAACGCCATGGTGGCCGACATTTACGGGCCGCAGGCATTGCTGTCCAAGGGGTTGCTGCCGGCCGGCCTGGTCTTTGGCCATCCCGGCTACCTGCGCCCGCTCAAGGGCTACCAGCCGCCGGGCGGCAACTTCCTGCACATCGTCGCGGTGGACCTCGCGCATACCTTGGAGGGCGGCTGGACGGTGATGGCCCACCGCACGGAGACGCCTTCCGGCATGGGCTACGCGCTGGAGAACCGCCTCATCATCTCCAGCCTGTTCGCCGATGCCTTTCGCGAGCTGCGCGTGCGGCGCCTGCCCGCCGCGTTCTCGCAGCTGGTGGCCACGCTGGCGCAGCAGCCCGCGGCGCAGCCACCCGCGCCGGAATCCGCGGCGGGCGCCGCCGCCTCGGTCAGCAAGCACATCGTGCTGCTCACCCCGGGGCCCTACAACGAAACCTATTTCGAGCACACCTTCCTGGCCCGCTACCTCGGCATCACGCTGGTCGAGGGCAAGGACCTGACGGTGCGCAACGACGTGGTGTACCTGAAGACGCTGGCCGGGCTGGAGCGCGTCGATGTGGTGTTGCGCCGCCTGGACGACGCCTATTGCGATCCGGTCGAGCTGCGCCAGGATTCCACGCTCGGCGTGCCCGGGCTGCTGCAGGCGATGCGCGCGGGCAATGTGCTGGTGTCCAACGCGCCCGGCTCGGGCTTCCTGGAGACGCCGGCCATCCACGGCTTCCTGCCGGCCATTTCCCGCGCGCTGCTGGGCGAGGAATTGCTGCTGCCGGGCGTGCCCAGCTGGTGGTGCGGCGAGGCCACGGCGCGTGAGGAGGCGCTCGGGGAATTCACCGAAGCCTTCCTGATGCCAACCTACCCGCGCGGCATGGCGCAGCCGTGGGAAGGCCCGCGCCTGGGCATGGAGCGCGGGCTGCAGCGCCTGGCGGACTGGCGCGAGCGCATCGAGCAGGTGCCGGATCTGTTCACCATCCAGGCCGATCTGCCGCTGTCGCACGCACCACGCTGGGAAGGGCCGCATATCGGCTCGCGCGCTGCCATGCTGCGGGTCTATGCCATTGCCGACGGGCGGGGCGGCTGGCAGGTGATGCCCGGCGGCTTCACCCGGCTTGCGGGCGAGGGGCAGCCGGCGGTATCGATGCAGCTCGGCGGCTCCAGCGTCGACACCTGGGTGCTGTCGAGCCAGCCGGCGCAGCCGGGCGCCACGCCGCTGCAGTTCCCCATGGCCGGCGCGGCGCGCGGGCCGGCGGCCAAGCCGCTGGCGGTGTCCAGCCGCGCCGCCGAGAACCTGTTCTGGGCCGGCCGCTATGCCGAGCGCGCGGAAAACAACGTACGCCTGTGCCGCCTGGTGCTGGGCTCGATCGAAAGCAGCGACGACCGCGACGACAGCGCGCTCGACGTGATCGGCGAACTGGTGCTCGCCTGCGGCCTGCTGCCGACCGGCGCGCCGCAGCCGCGCGCCTCGCTGCGTGTGTTCGAGCGCAGCCTGGTGTCCGCGCTGGCGCAAAGCGCCGGCTGGACCAGCGTGGGCCAGAACCTGGCCAGCCACGTGCACGCCGCCACCGAAATCCGCAACCGGCTGTCCAACGATCACTGGCGCACCATCCTGGCCGCGCGCAACGATTTCGGCGATGCCATGGAGGCGGCCTGCGCGGGGAGTCCCGGCGGTGGCGGCGACGCGGGCATCTACGACCGTCCGCGCGTGCTGGCGGCGCTGGATCACCTCTCCATGCAGCTCGCCGCCATCAGTGGCGCGCAGGGCGACCGCATGACCCGCGACGAAGCCTGGCGCCTGCTGTTTATCGGCCGCCATATCGAGCGCGTGGCCACGCTCTCGACGTTCCTGCGGGTGTTTGCGCACAACGGCGCGCTGCTGCACCGGACCTGCTTCGATTTGCTGCTGCACCTGTTCGACAGCACGCTGACCTTCCGCGCGCTGTACCCGGGCCGCTCCGATGTGCCCGCGCTGGTCGACCAGTTGGTGATCGAGCCGACCAACCCGCGCGGGCTCTACGGCTTGCTGGCGCGGCTGCGCGTCAAGCTCGGCCAGATCTCGCCGCCGGCCAGCCCGGCCGGCACAGGGCGCGTGCCGCTGCCGCAATGGCTGCCCACCGTGGAGACGCTGCCCGGCTGGGAAGCACTATGCCAGCGCGGCGCCGACGGGAAATACACCAATCTGGTGCAACTGTGCGAGCAACTGACTGACATGATGGTGCAGCTCTCGGACGAAATCAGTGCGCGCTACTTCAGCCATGCCGGCATGGCCGGCACCCGCGTCGGGGCGCAACCATGAGCGCAACCATGAATGCGACGATGAGCCAGGCGCAAGACGTTGCCGAGCCCGCGCCAGAACGCGTGGCCTCCGTGCTGACGATTCATCACAAAACCATCTACGATTACTCCGCGCCGGTGGAGAACGCCCAGCAGCGCGCCGTGGTGTTTCCGGTGACCTGCCCATGGCAGGCGGTGCACGCGCACAGCACGCAGATCGAGCCGCCGCCGTCGCACCAGCATGCGGACATCGACGCCTTCGGCAACAACGTGCTGTACTTCACCATCGACGTGCCGCACGACTATATGCAGCTCGCCTGCGAGAGCACAGTCAGCGTCACGCCGCGCTGGGCGTCGCTCGACCCCGCCGCCAGCATGCCGTGGGAGACGGCCGTCGCCGCGCTGCGCTTTCGCGCCGGGCAGCCCTTCCTGCCGGAAAGCGAGTTCTGCTTCGCCTCGCCCAACGTGGCGCTGCATCCCGATCTCAAGGCCTACGCGCTCGCCAGCTTCGCGCCCGGCGTGCCCGTGGTGGCCGGCGCCATCGACCTGATGCATCGCGTGCACGCCGACTTCGAATACCAGACCACGGCCACCGAGGTCGATACCCCGGCGCTGCAAGCCTTCGGCCTGCGCAGCGGCGTGTGCCAGGATTTCGCCCAGGTCATGATCGGCTGCCTGCGCTCGCTCGGCCTCGCGGCGCGCTACGTCAGCGGCTACCTGTGCACCGAGCCGCCACCCGGCCAGCCCAGGCTGATCGGCGCCGACGCTTCCCATGCGTGGCTGTCGGTGTACTGCCCGCTGGCCGGCTGGGTCGACCTCGATCCCACCAACGACGTGCTGGCCGACACCAGCCACGTCACGCTGGCGTTCGGGCGCGACTATAGCGATGTCTCGCTGCTGCGCGGCGTCATCGTGGGCGGCGGCGCGCACGATGTGGAAGTGGAGGTCAGCGTGCTGCCGGTCGAGTAGGCACCGCGCCGCGGTCAGCGGCTGGCAAGCCAATTGCTTGTCAGTAGCCTGGGTTTGCCGAGAAAAGGGGGAATCATCATGCTAAGCCGCACCGCCGACCACCTGTTCTGGATGGCCCGCTACACCGAGCGCGCGGAAAACACCGCCCGCATGCTCGACGTCAACTACCAGGCTTCGATGCTGCCGCAATCACCCGAGGTGGCACAGCAAGGCTGGCTGGCGATGCTCGACGTGACGGAGCTCACGCCGGTATTCGCCGCGCACCACGGCGCGGTCGTGCACGAGGAAGTGATCGATTTCATGGTGCGCGACCTGAGCCACCCGGCGTCGATCATGTCCTGCCTGCGCGCCGCCCGCGAAAACGCCCGCGCCGTGCGCGGCGCACTCACCACGCCGCTGTGGGAGACCATCAACACCACCTGGCTCGATGTCCAGCAGATGGTTGCCGACGGCATCCTGCGCCAAGATCCGGCGCAGTTCTTCGAGTGGGTCAAGTTCCGCTCCCACTTAACGCGTGGTGTGGAAGCCGGCACCATGCTCAAGGACGAAGCCTACTGTTTCATGCGGCTGGGCACCTTCCTGGAGCGCGCCGACAACACCGCGCGCATTCTCGACGTCAAGTTCCAGGCCACCGACCTCGGCCTGCAGCAAGACGATTTCTACCAGTGGGCCGCGGTATTGCGCTCCGTGTCGGGGCTGGAGATGTATCGCAAGGTCTATCGCTCGGTGGTCACGCCGGAGCGCGTGGCCGAGTTGCTGATCGTACATCCGGATATGCCGCGGTCGCTGGCGGCCAGTTTGCGGGAGGTGGTTTCGTTGCTGGCGCAGGTGCGCAATGGGCAGTCAGTGGAGACGGAGCGGCGGGCGGGGAAACTGCATGCCGAGCTTAAATTCACTCGGATCGAGGATATTTTTTCTGTCGGGATTCATGGGTGGCTTAGCGATTTTCTTCGCAGGATCCATGAGCTTGGGGGTGGGGTTAGTCGGGATTTTTTGATGAAGGGGGTGGGGGGGTAGGGGGTAGGGGTTTTTGGGGGGCTTTCGCTGTTTATTTTAGCGGTGATGGCCTTTGCACCCAACAGCCATACGACATCCCCCTGCGGGGGCTGCCGGTCACTCTTCTTTGCGTCGGCAAAGAAGACTAACGAGAAGAAAGCCGACCCTGCCGGGCGCAGAACAATCGCGGATGCTAGGGGTACTGGTTTCGTCGTGCGGCCACAGTTCTGCTGGCATCTGCCGGTACCGGTTTGTAGGGCATCGCAATGGCATGGCCCATGGGTTTCGTTGTGGGGCCCCTGACCTCGTGTGCGGTGACCATTCCCACATCTGCCGTTACCGGCACGAAGCACCACGACACATCGCCCGTCAATGGTTTCGTGGTGGGGCGGGCGCGGTGGTCAGGGCCTTGGGCATATCAATCCGGTGCCACCGCGCCCACGACGGAACCGGTGCGCCTGCAACTTCGTGGCCGGCCATGCCGCGAGCGACAGACGGCTTGAAGCAAGTAGTGCCTGCTACCGGGGGCCTCACCACGCATCCCGGAAGCTGGCAGGATCGTGGCCAGTCAAGCCGGTACCGGCAGAAGCCCGCCGGCACTCCGGGCCGTACGACGCAACCACCGAGGCCCATGAGCCTTATTGCTCTGCGCCCGGCAGGGTCGGCTTTCTTCTCGTTAGTCTTCTTTGCCGACGCAAAGAAGAGTGACCGGCAGCCCCCGCAGGGGGATGTCGTATGGCTGTTGGGTGCAAAGGCCAACGCCGAAAGAGACGAACCAAAGAGCCCACACATCCGAGCCCTTGGGCGCAAAAGCCATCGCCGCTCAAAGAAACAGCGACCAACCCCGCAGGGCGATGTCGTATGGCCCTTGGGTCCAAAGGCCAACGCCGCAGCAAAAAAGCTACCCCACCAACTCCCGATGCAACGCCAAATACTCCAACGCCAACTTATGCCTCGGATCCAGGTGAATCATCGGCATCGCATGCTGATGCGACTCCCGGATCTTCACGGACGACGACAACCGTGAATTCAACACCGGCAACCCTTCGCCGACCAGTTCCTCCACCAGTTGCAACGGCAAGGTGGCGCGCGGCTGGAACTGGTTGATCACGATCCCTTCGACTTCCAGGTCCGCGTTGTGGTCGTGCTGGATCTCTTTCACGTTGTCGAGCAGCGTGTAGAGCGCGCGGCGGGAGAAGTCGTCGCAGTCAAAGGGAATCAGGCAGCGCTGGACGGCAATCAGCGCGGAGCGGGTGTAGAAGTTCAGCGCGGGCGGGGTGTCGATGTAGATGGCGTCGTACGCGTCTTCCAGCTCGATCAGCGCGTCGCGCAGCTTGTAGATCTTGTAGCGGGATTCGAGCTTGCCGTGCAGCGTATCGAGCTCGGGATGGGCAGGCATCACATCGAGGTTTTCGAACGGCGTGGCGTGGATGAACGCGGTGACATCCAGCGGCTTGAAGCTGTATGTGAGCGCGGTCTCGAAGAAGTCGGCCACCGTCGGGGTGGCCTCGGCAGCGTGCGCGCCGAGCAGGTACTGGCTGGAGTTGCCTTGCGCATCGAGGTCGATGACCAGGGTGCGCAGGCCTTCGCTGGCACTGATGGCCGCCAGGTTGCAGACGATGGTCGACTTACCGACTCCGCCTTTCTGATTGAATACGACGCGCCGCATTTGAGCCCTTGGAGGTGAACGTTCCAAAGGAGAGAGGATACCTTAGCAAGGTGTCATTTCAGCGGCCAAATCGCACGCCAGGCTATGTTTGTATCAGCCGCTTTTGCCGCGAGATACTCATCAGGATCCCGATGCCCATGCCCAGCGTCACCAGCGCCGTTCCCCCGTAGCTCAGCAGCGGCAACGGCACGCCCACCACGGGCAGGATGCCGCTCACCATGCCCATGTTCACAAAGGCATAGGTGAAGAAGATCAGTGTGATCGATCCCGCCAGCAGCCGCGAGAACAGCGTCGGCGCGTTGGCCGCGATGTACAGCCCGCGGAAGATCAGCAGCAGGTAGAGCACTAGCAGCACGGCGTTGCCGATCAGTCCGAACTCTTCGGAGAACACCGCGAAGATGAAGTCGGTGTGCTTCTCGGGGATGAACTCGAGGTGCGTCTGCGTGCCCTTGAGCCAGCCTTTGCCGAACACCCCGCCGGAGCCGATGGCGATGATGGACTGGATGGTGTGGAAGCCCTTGCCGAGCGGGTCGGTGGTGGGGTCCAGCAGCGTGCAGATGCGGTGTTGCTGGTAGTCGTGCAGGATCGGCCAGTTCACGCCGGGGGCGCAGATATCGTGCTCGAAGCTGACCAGCGCGGTGATGGCGACCACCGCGATGGCGAGCAGCGGCAGGATGATCTTCCACGACAGGCCGGCGAAATAGATCACGTAGAGGCCGGCGGCCATCACCAGCAGGCCGGTGCCGAGGTCGGGCTGCTTGGCGATCAGGCCCACGGGCACGCCGAGCAGCACCAGCGCCAGCACAAAGTCGAACCACCTGATCGAGCCCTCCCGCTTCTGGAAGTACCACGCCAGCATCAGCGGCATGGCGATCTTCATGATCTCGGAGGGCTGGATCACCATGCCGACGTAGAGCCAGCGCCGCGCGCCCTTGCGGATCAGGCCGAACATGGCCACCGCCACCAGCAGGGCCACGCCGATCGTATAGAGCGGCACCGCCACCCGCATCAGCGTCTGGGTTGGCAGGTAAGCGATGACCCACATCACCAGGTAGGACAGCAGGATGTTGCGCAACTGGTCCTCGACCCGGCCGGGCATGTCGATCGCAGCGGAGTAGAGCGCCACGATGCCGGTGGCGAACAGCAGGAAGACGATGAGCGCGAGTGGCTTGTCAAAGCCGGTCAGGGCCGTCTTGATGAACGATAGGACGCGGCGGCGATCCATGGCGCGTCTCCTTCAGCGTGAAGCGTTGCCGCCGGCCGCGGCGGGCGCGGTTGCCGGTTTGGCGCGGGGTTTCGAACTGGCGGGCGCCATGACTGGCGAGGCGGCCGGAGCGGGGGGCGGCGCCGGGCGGCTGTGGCCGAGGGCCTGCGCCATGCGCTGGTCCAGCGTCTGCACCGCCGAGGCGGGCGGGATGGCGGCGGGGTCGATCACCGGCGCCACCACGGCAGAGGCGGCCGTGGCGGAGGCGCCGGCGCGGGCTGCCACCCGCGCCGCCGGCACGCTGGCGCCTTCGCTGGTGGCGGCGGCTTCGCTCGCGCCCATGACGGTGGCGCTGGCGATGCTGGCGGTGTGGCCGGTGGTAAACACGCTGGGCGTATCCACGGGCGGCTTGCCGCCGGCGCGTTCGGACGCGGGCGGGGCGATGTTCGCCAGTTCTTCCGGCCACTTGCCCGTCAAATAGTAATCCATCACCTTGCGTGCGATCGGCGCGGCCACGGCACCGCCGAAGCCGGCGTTTTCCACGATCATCGCCAGCGCGATCTTCGGGTTGTCGGCGGGAGCGAACGCGGTATAGAGCGCGTGGTCGCGCTTGCGCTCGTCCAGCGCGTGGTGGTTGTACTTCTCGTTCTTGCCCATGGTGAAGGTCTGCGCCGTCCCGGTCTTGCCGGCGGACTCATAGGCGGCGCCGGCGAACGCGCGGGCGGCGGTGCCCGAGTGCGTCACGCCGACCATGGCGCGCTTGATCACGTCGATATCCGACTGCTTGAGCGGCAGGCGGTAGCTTTCCTTGGGCACGGTGAGCTCGCGCTCGCGGCTGACCGAATCCTCCACCGCTTTGACCAGGTGGGGCTTCATGGCGATGCCGTTGTTGACCAGGATGGAGGTGGCGTTGGCCAGCTGCAGGATGGTGAAACTGTTGTAGCCCTGGCCGATCCCCAGCGAGATGGTTTCGCCGTCATACCATTTCTGCTGCTCGGGCTTGCGGTAGGCGCGGCGTTTCCAGTCGGTGGAGGGCAGGATGCCGCGGCTCTCGCCTTCGATGTCGATGCCGGTGATCTGGCCGAAGCCCAGCGGCTTCATGAAGTCGTGGATGCCGTTGACGCCCATGTCGCGCGCCAGCATGTAGTAATAGGTGTCACACGACTGAATGATGGAGGCGTTCATGTCCACCCAGCCGTGGCCGCCCGGCTTGTCGTCGCGGAAGGTATGGTTGCCGAGCGTGAACGAGCCCGGATCGTGGAAGCCCCAGGCCGCGGTGCGCTTGCCGGTGGTGAGTGCCGCCAGCGCCATGAACGGCTTGTAGGTGGAGCCGGGCGGGTAGGTGCCGCGCAGCGGGCGGTTCAGGAGCGGCTTGTCGGGCGAGCCGTTGAGCTCGTTCCAGGTATTGGTGTCGATGCCTTCGACGAACAGGTTGGGGTCGTAGGTCGGCTTGGAGACAAAGGCCAGGATGTCGCCTGTGGCCGGCTCGATTGCCACCAGCGCGCCGCGCTTGTCGCCAAACAGCGCCTCGGCCAGTTGCTGCAGGCGGATGTCGAGCGACAGGATCAGGTTGTTGCCGGGCGTGGCGGGGGAGGTGGACAGCGTGCGGATGGGCCGTCCGCCCGCGCTCACTTCCACTTCCTCGAAACCGGTCAGGCCGTGCAGCTCGGTCTCGTAGCTTTGCTCGATGCCGATCTTGCCGATGTAGTTGGAGCCCTTGTAGTTGTCGGCGTCCTTGCGCGGATCGTATTTGGCGCCTTCGGCGCTGTTGGCCTCGTCCATGGCCTCGATGCGTTCCTGGTCGCGCTGCGAGATGCGGCCCAGGTAGCCGATCACGTGCGAGGCGGACTCGCCCATCGGGTACTGGCGGAACAGCCGGGCGCGCACGTCCACACCGGGAAAGCGGAAGCGCTGGGCGGAGAAGCGCGCCACTTCCTCATCGGTGAGCTGGCTGCGGATCGGCAGGCTTTCGAAGCTGCGCGACTCCTCCATCAGGCGCTTGAAGCGGCGGCGGTCGCGCGGCTGGATGTCGATCAGCTGGGCCAGTTCCTCGATGGTGTTGTCGAGCGTGTCGGACAGCTTGGACGGGGTGATTTCCAGCGTGTAGGCGGAATAGTTGCGCGCCAGCACCACGCCGTTGCGGTCCATGATGATGCCGCGGTTGGGCTCGATCGGCGCCACCGAGATGCGGTTGTCCTCGGCCTTGGCCGAGTACTGGTCATGCTTGTACCACTGCAGCCACAGGAAACGGCTGAACAGCAGGCCGAAGCAGATCACGGCAAACAGGCCCGCCGCCGCTACGCGGATGCGGAAGCGGCCGAGCTCCTGTTCGACATTGCGTATTTCGGTCATGGTACTGCGTCAGCCTTGCGGTTTGCCGCGCCCCCCAAGGGGGCACGGCGGGACTTCGGTTGGGGTAAAGCGTCAGATTGGCCGGGTTTCGTCCACGTCGGCGCTGCGGCGCTGCGGCGCCAGCAGCATGCCGGTGGCCAGCGGCCACAGCAGCGCTTCGATGCCCGGCGCCAGCAGCAATTGCCAGCCGGGCAGCGGCGCGCCCATGGCCAGGCGGATCAGCACCGGCACAGCGTGGGCGATGAACAGGAGCGGCAGCACGTGCAGCGCCTGGGTATAGACCGTGAACCACAGCACGCGGCGATGGATGGTGATGGCGAAGTACGCCAGCAGCGAGTAGGCCATGGCGTGCTCGCCCAGCAGGCGCGCGTCATGCACGTCCATCAGCAGGCCGAGCGCGAAGGCCACACCCATGCCGACCTTGCGCGGCTGGTGGATGTTCCAGAACACCAGCACCAGCGCCACCATGTCGGGCACCCACAGCGTGGTGCCCCAGGGCATCAGGTTGAACAGGAAGGCCAGCACGAAACTCAGCGCGATAAACGCGGGGTTGACCGGGCGCAGCAGGTATTGGGGATTGGTCAACGCTTGGGCTCCTTGGCCGGGGCGGGCTTGTCGGCCGGCCTTTGCGCCGGCTTGTCAGCGGGCTTGTCAGCGGGTTTGTCGGCGGGCTTGTCGGCGGGCTTGTCGGCCGGCCGCTCTCCTGAGCGTTCGGCATCCCGCACGCCCGGGCGGTTCGCCCTGACGCTTCGCGCCTCCTTGGCGTCGCGTGGGCCGTCGATGGACTCGCGCGGCGGCAACTGCGCTTCGTAGCGGATCACCAGCAACTGGCGGTGCGAACGCACGCCGGCCACCGGTTCGCAGTACACGCGCGAGAAGGCGGTATCGGCCTTGCGCTCGATCTGGACGATCTTGGCCACCGGCAGGCCTGGCGGGTAGGTGCCGTCCAGGCCGGAGGTCACCAGCAGGTCGCCCTGCTGCAGGTCGGCCGAGGCGGCCATGAAGCGCAGGTCGAGCAGGCCGGCGCGGGCGCCGCCAAAGGCCACGCTACGCAAGCCGTTGCGCACTACCTGCACGGGAATGGCCTGTTCCTTGTCGGTCAGCAGCGTGACCTCCGACTGGAACGGCGAAACCCGCGTGACCTGGCCGATCACGCCGCGTTCGTCGATCACGGGGTAGCCCGCGCGCAGGCCATGCTGGCTGCCGCGGTCGATCACGATGCGCTGGCTGTAAGGGTCGCGGGCGTCGTACAGGATCTCGGCCGCCGTCACCGGCGTGGCCGACTGCTGTACCAGGCCAAGCAGCTTGCGCAGCTGGTTGTTCTCGGCCTCGAGCTGGGACTGGCGCACCGAACCCTCGGCCTCGGTCACCATGCGGCGCTTGATCTCGCGGTTCTCGCTGGCGAGGGTGGCGGATGACTGGGCGTAGTCGAAGGTGGCGCGCAGCGCGTCGCGCGGCACCAGCACCGCGCGCTCCACCGGCATCAGCACGGTGGCGGCAACCTGGCGCACCACGCGCAGGGCGTCAAAGCGCGCATCAACGATGAGCAGCGCCAGCGCGATCGTCACATAGAAGACGAGGCGCGCAACGGCGGAAGTGCCCTGCTTGAAGAGCGGCGGCGGAGTGTAATCCATTTACCCGTGCGCTGGCAGAAAGGTCCCCCGGTGCCACAGGCACGACCGCGCCGCGGCACGCCAGCCGGAGTGGCTGGGGCGTCGCGGCGCGGTGTGGTGCACGGGGACTGGCGGGGTCGGGAGGGTAGCGCGGCAAGGCGCTGCCTCGACCAGGTAGTCCGGCAGGCCGCGTCGCGCCACGTGCGAATCCTCTGCTTACGCTTTATTCGTAAGAAAAGATGCTGCCGAGCTTGTCCATGCGCTCGAGCGCCATGCCGGAGCCGCGTACCACGCAGGTCAGCGGGTCTTCGGCGACCAGCACCGGCAGGCCGGTTTCCTCGGCCAGCAGGCGATCCAGGTCGCGCAGCAGCGCGCCGCCGCCGGTCAGCATCATGCCGCGCTCGGCGATGTCCGCGCCGAGTTCCGGCGGGGTTTGTTCCAGCGCGATCTTGACGGCCGACACGATCTGGTTGAGCGGATCGGTCAGGGCTTCCAGGATTTCGTTGGACGATACCGTGAAGGCACGCGGGATGCCTTCGGACAGGTTGCGGCCCTTGACTTCCATTTCGCGGACTTCTGAGCCGGGGAAAGCCGAACCGATGGCCTTCTTGATGGCTTCGGCGGTCTGCTCGCCGATCAGCATGCCATAGTTGCGGCGGATGTAGTTGACGATGGCTTCGTCGAACTTGTCGCCACCCACGCGCACCGAGCCCTTGTAGACCATGCCGCCCAGCGAGATGATGCCCACCTCGGTGGTGCCGCCGCCGATATCCACCACCATCGAGCCCGACGGCTCCGACACGGGCAGGCCGGCGCCGATCGCGGCCGACATCGGCTCCTCGATCAGGTACACCTGGCTGGCGCCGGCGCCCAGCGCCGATTCGCGGATGGCGCGGCGCTCGACCTGGGTCGAGCCGCAGGGCACGCAGATGATGATGCGCGGCGAGGGGCGCAGCAGCTTGGTGTCGTGCACCATCTTGATGAACTGCTTGAGCATCTGCTCGGTGACCGTGAAGTCGGCGATCACGCCGTCTTTCATCGGGCGGATCGCTTCGATGTTGCCCGGCACCTTGCCCAGCATCTGCTTGGCTTCCTTGCCCACTGCCTGGATCGTCTTCTTGGCGTTGGGTCCGCCTTCCTGGCGGATGGCGACCACGGACGGCTCGTCAAGGACGATGCCCTTGTCACGCATATAGATCAGGGTGTTGGCGGTGCCGAGGTCGATCGCGAGATCGTTGGAGAAGTAGCTGCGGAGAAATCCGAACATCAGGAATCCTGTTTCTGGTGGTTCGCGAGTATGCGAAGTGGCCGGCGCCGCTGCGGGGCCAGCCACGATATTCATAGCGACGGGTAGTATTAAGGCCCCCGGTCGTCCGGTGGGGCCGGCGCCGTTGCCAGTCCGCGTTGTCATCCGCTGCGAACTGCCAGGGCCAGGGCCGCCAGCCAAGGCCGCTTTGCCAGGTGGCGAAAGCAGCCTCTACGGGAACCTTTGATTAGACCACGCGCGAAAGTTCGGTGGAACGGCGCTGCAATTACAAATTAATTGCTGGCGGGGGCGGCCTAATCGGAGGAACCTGTCTGTCATCCCTTGGGGGCCTTCAAGCCTGCGCCGGCGCGGGCCGGTCGGGCCACGCGGCCAGTGCTGGCTGGCCCGGGTGCCGGAGTGCGCCGCCGGGGTGTCCCGCCGGAGTGTCTCGCCGGAGTGTCTCGAAATGCTCCGGAGGAGGCGGTTTTGCACCAATGTGACGAAGGCGCGGCCAAAGGATGGCAACGCGCAATGATACCTTATAATTCCCCCTGTTTCGGGGGCTTCTTCCTCGAAAAAACCTGTAACTTTGACGATTCCCGGGCGCTCCCGGCAGCACTTGCCCGGCCCGCCCCGGCCGCGCCCGCATCGCCTTTCGCACCGACCCCAAGCCATGGCTCTCGACCTATCCGACGTCAAGCGCATCGCCCACCTTGCCCGCATCGAAATCAACGATGCCGAGGCCGGGCAGACGCTTGTGCAGCTCAATCAATTCTTCTCCCTGGTCGAACAGATGCAGGCGGTCGACACCACCGGCATCGTGCCGCTGGCCCACCCGCTGTCCGCGGTGCGCGAGATGTCGCAGCGGCTGCGCGACGACGTGGTCACCGAGCCCAGCCGCCGCGAGGACTACCAGCGTCCCGCCCCGGCCACCGAAGGCGGCCTCTACCTGGTGCCCAAGGTCATCGAATAAAGGTCAGACGCACCCCGGCCCTCGACCCAGCGGCTGCGCCGCGCCGCCTCCAGGCTGCGCCGGCAGCCATCACCTGCCAAGCCAAACCGACCGACATGCCCTTTTCCGCAACTTCCGTGACCTCCCTGCGCGAGCTTTCCGACGCGCTGGCGGCACGCTCCGTCTCCGCCGAAGAACTGGCGCGCGATTACCTGGCCCGCATCGAGCAGGCGGGTGCGCTCAACGCCTTTGTCGACGTCAACCCCGAACTCACCCTGGCGCAGGCCCGCGCCGCCGACGCGCGCCGCGCGCGCGGCGAAGCCGGCCCGCTGACCGGCGTGCCGATCGCCCACAAGGACGTGTTCGTCACCCGTGGCTGGCGCGCCACGGCGGGCTCGCGCATGCTGGCCAACTACGAAAGCCCGTTCGACGCGGCCGTGGTCGAGCGCCTCGCCGCCGCTGGCATGGTCACGCTGGGCAAGACCAATATGGACGAGTTCGCGATGGGCTCGTCCAACGAGAACTCGCACTTCGGCCCGGTCAGGAACCCCTGGGACGCCAGCCGCGTGCCGGGTGGCTCCTCGGGCGGGTCTGCGGCCGCCGTGGCCGCCGGCCTGGCGCCTGCCGCCACCGGCACCGACACCGGCGGCTCGATCCGCCAGCCGGCCTCGTTCTCCGGCATCACCGGCATCAAGCCTACCTATGGGCGCGTATCGCGCTACGGCATGATCGCCTTCGCCTCCTCGCTCGACCAGGGCGGCCCGATGGCGCATACCGCCGAGGATTGCGCCATGCTGCTGGGCGGCATGGCCGGCTTCGACGAGCGCGACTCCACCAGCGTTGCGCCCGCCCTGGGCGGCGTCGACGAGGACTACACCCGCCTGCTGGGCCAGGCGCGGGTGGGCGCCAGCGCCGGCAAGCCGCTGTCAGGGCTGCGCATCGGCCTGCCGAAGGAATATTTCGGCAAGGGCCTGGCAGCGGACGTGGAGCAAGCCGTGCGCGCGGCGCTTGCCGAGTACGAAAAGCTGGGCGCCACGCTGGTCGAGGTGTCGCTGCCCAAGACCGAGCTGTCGATCCCCGTGTACTACGTGATCGCGCCGGCCGAGGCATCGTCCAACCTGTCGCGCTTTGACGGCGTGCGCTTTGGCCATCGCGCCGCCGAGTACCGCGACCTGATGGACATGTACAAGAAGACCCGCGCCGAAGGCTTCGGCCCCGAGGTCAAGCGCCGCATCATGGTGGGCGCCTACGTGCTGTCGCACGGCTACTACGACGCCTATTACCTGCAAGCACAAAAGATCCGCCGCATCATCGCTGACGATTTCCAGCGCGCCTTCACCCAGTGCGACGTGATCATGGGCCCGGTGGCACCCACGGTGGCGTGGAAGCTCGGCGAGAAGAGCGCGGACCCGGTGCAGATGTACCTGGCCGACATCTTCACGCTGTCGACCAGCCTGGCCGGCCTGCCCGGCATGAGCGTGCCCTGCGGGCTGGGCGAGGGTGGCATGCCGGTTGGCCTGCAGTTGATCGGCAACTACTTTGGCGAGGCCGAGCTGCTGCAAACGGCGCACGCCTTCCAGCAGGCAACGGACTGGCACCTGCGCCGGCCCGCGCAGGCATGATCGCAGCGCGCTGGCTGTCCCGCATCGTGCTCGGCATCGGGCTGGCCGCTGCATTGGCGGCCTGCATCCCGCTGCCGCGCTTTGGCGGCAAGCCCCCGCCGATTGCCAGCCGCGACATCGACCTCGCCGGCGATTGCCGCCGCACCGAGGAAGACGGCTTTCGCGAGGATGCGCAGGTGCGCGTGACGGACAACACCGTGCAGCAGTTGTCATGGAAGCTGTGGGTGGGCAAGCGCGGCTCGTGCAGCTTCAACCTGGCCGAATTCCGCCAGACCCAGAAGAAGCCGCATATCGAGCTGCGCGCCAACGACGGCAGCGCCTGCAAGCTGATGATCTGGCAGGATCCGCGCCGGGTCACGCTCGCGCACGCCAATTGCGAGGCGCGTTGCTCGCCGGGCATCTACGAAGAAGCCTGGCCGGTGATGTTCGAGCCTGGCGGCGGCGGTTGCGCGCAGACCCGATGAACCCGCTCAACGCCATGTCCCGAGCCGCCCACGGTTGCATCGCCGCTCGCCTGAAGGCCTTCTTCAGCCTGGGCGCATGCGCCTTGCTGCTGGCAAGCCACGCCGTGCTGGCGCAGGCTTCCATGCCGGCGGCGCAGACGGTGCGTTTCCCGGGCGCCGACGGCGGCCAGCCGCTCAGCGGCTACTGGTTCGTGCCGCAGCGCAGCGCCGCGGCCCCGGTCCCGGCCGTACGCGTGGTGATTGCGCTGCACGGCTGCGGCGGGCTGC
The DNA here is from genome assembly GCF_058802485.1 of Cupriavidus sp. GW822-FHT02D05. Taxonomy (NCBI): domain Bacteria; kingdom Pseudomonadati; phylum Pseudomonadota; class Betaproteobacteria; order Burkholderiales; family Burkholderiaceae; genus Cupriavidus; species Cupriavidus sp. GW822-FHT02D05. The sequence goes on from NZ_JBXAOE010000008.1 coordinate 299,807, forward strand.
ACCGCAGTGGCGGCGCGGATGCGGCAGCGCTCCAGAGCCGTTACCGCGAGTACGTGCAGTGGCTGACCGCGCGCGGCTACGCGGTGCTGCTGCCCGACAGTTTCGGCCCGCGCGGCAAACCGGATGGCATCTGCACCGAACGCATGGACAGCCGCGACATCGACGACGCCACGCGGCGCGGCGATGTGCTGGCGGCGTTACAGTGGCTCGCGCAGCAGCCCGGCGTGGACACCGCGCATATCGTGCTGCTGGGCTGGTCCAACGGCGCGCAGGCGGTGCTCAGTGCCATCGACGCCAGCCGCGACTGGCCGGCGGGCGCACCGGCGATCGAGCGCGCCGTGGCTTTTTACCCTGGCTGCAAGAGCGCGGTGCAGCGGCATGAGTACCGCCTGCGCACGCCCCTGCTGCTGCTGACCGGCGGCGCCGACGACTGGACCCCCGCCACCCGCTGCGCCATGCTGCGCGAGGCGGTCGCGGCGCGCCAGCCGGATGCGCGTTTTCGCCTGGAGATCTACCCCGGCGCGTATCACGGCTTTGATGGCACCGAGCCGCTGCGGGTGCGGCGCGATGTGCCTAACGGCTCGCGTCACGGCCAGGGCGTGACCGTGGGCGGCGACCCGATCTCGCGCGATGCGGCGCTGGCGCAACTGGATTCATGGCTGGCCAGCCCGAATCCGTGAAAGAACACCGTAGCCATACATAGCCACACGTAGCAAACAAGTAGCAACACATACAGCACACGAACAGGAATACCGCCATGCAATGGGAAGTGGTGATCGGCCTCGAGACGCACACGCAGTTGTCGACGGCCTCCAAGATTTTTTCCGGTACCTCCACCGCCTTCGGCGCGGCGCCGAACACGCAAGCCTCGCCGGTTGATCTGGCGCTGCCCGGCGTGTTGCCGGTGCTTAACCGCGGCGCGGTCGAGCGCGCCATCCAGTTCGGCCTGGCGATCGGCGCCACCATCGCGCCGCGCAGCATCTTCGCGCGCAAGAATTACTTCTACCCCGACCTGCCCAAGGGCTACCAGATCAGCCAGTACGAGCTGCCGGTGGTGCAGGGCGGCAGCATCAGCATCCAGGTCGAAGGCAAGAAGGGCGAAACCTACGAAAAGACCGTGCAGCTCACGCGCGCCCACCTCGAGGAAGACGCCGGCAAGTCGCTGCACGAAGATTTCGCCGGCATGACCGGCATCGACCTGAACCGCGCCGGCACGCCGCTGCTGGAGATCGTCACCGAGCCCGACATGCGCAGCTCGGCCGAGGCCGTGGCCTACGCCAAGGCCCTGCACGCGCTGGTGATGTGGCTGGGCATCTGCGACGGCAACATGCAGGAAGGCAGCTTCCGCTGCGACGCCAACGTGTCGGTGCGCCCCTATGGCAGTCCCAAGCTGGGCACGCGCCGCGAGATCAAGAACCTGAACTCGTTCCGCTTCCTGCAGCAGGCCATCGACTACGAAGTCCAGTGGCAGATCGCCGAGATCGAGGATGGCCGCGAAATCCAGCAGGCCACCGTGCTATTCGACCCGGACACCGGCGAGACGCGCGCCATGCGCACCAAGGAAGACGCGCACGATTACCGCTACTTCCCCGACCCCGACCTGCTGCCGCTGGAGATCGACGCCGCCTGGATCGCGCGCGTGAAGTCCGAGCTGCCGGAGCTGCCGGTGGCCATGCAAGCGCGCCTGGTGTCGCAATACGGCCTGTCCGCCTACGACGCCAGCGTGCTGACCGCCTCCAAGTCGCTCGCGAACTATTTCGAGGCGGTGGTCGCTGAAGCTGGCGCGGCCAATGCCAAGCCGGCTGCCAACTGGCTGATGGGCGACGTGTCGTCGCTGCTCAACCGCGAAGGCATCGCGCTGGAAGCCGCCCCGGTCAAGCCGGCCCAGCTGGCCAAGCTGCTGGTGCGCATTGCCGATGGCACGGTGTCCAACAACACGGCCAAGAAGGATGTCTTCCCGGCCATGTGGGCAGGCGAAGAAGGTGCCGACGCCGACGCCATCATCGCGGCCAAGGGCCTCAAGCAGATGTCCGACTCGGGCGAGCTGGAAAAGATCATCGACGACGTGCTGGCTGCCAATGCGAAGTCGGTGGAGGAGTTCCGTGCTGGCAAGGAGAAGGCGTTCAACGCGCTGGTGGGGCAGGCCATGAAGGCCACCAAGGGCAAGGGGAATCCTGCTCAGGTGAATGAGTTGCTGAAGAGGAAGTTGGGGGCGTAAGGGGGGAGGGGGTGTAGGGGGGTAGTGGCTTTTGGGGGGGCTTTCGCTTTTTCTTTGAGCGGTGTTGGCTCTTGCACCCAACAGCCGTACGACATCCCCCTGCGGGGGCTGCCGGTCACTCTTCTTTGCGTCGGCAAAGAGGGTGGAGACAAAACAAAGAAAGACCTATTCTTCCTAAACTGAACATGGAGATGCAGTCATGGGGAAG